>NZ_CAMLFD010000012.1:0-71475 GCF_946479295.1 uncultured Apibacter sp. | reverse complement strand
ATTAAACATTTAATTAAATATAAATTTATTTACAAAATAAAAATTTATTCAAATTGTATCTAAAAATTTATGAAATATTAATTTTTTAAATTTATCTTTGTTATATTCTTAATAATTATATAATAATATAAGTTATTAAATAGACTTTAATAAAATGGCAGAGATTGATATTAGAAGTATAAAAGATTTTTTAGGTATAGATAGTTTCTATCTAAAGTGTATTATAGGCTTTATAGGATCTTTTTTTTTAACCTTTATATCAATTCCAAAAATTATTAGAGTATCTTATAAAAAAGGGTTAATGGCTAGACCAAAGGAAAGGAGTTCACATTTAAAAGAAACACCAAATCTGGGTGGAATTTCAATCTTCTATTCTGTATCAATAATGTCATCCATTTGTGCATACGAATTATTCTCTTCTTACATCTTTTTATTTTCAGCCATAATTGTACTTTTTTTTATTGGTCTTATGGATGATATATTAGTAGTAGCCCCGAACAAAAAATTTTATGCACAAATCGTTACTGCTCTAATGATTTCTGTAGGGTCTAATGTTAGAATAGGTCATTTTTTTGGAATATTCGGAATAAATTTATTACCTTATTGGTTTAGTATTTTATTTACTGTTCTAATATTCATATTTTTAATAAATGCTTTCAATTTAATTGACGGAATTGATGGTTTAGCCTCGGGTATTGCCATACTGGTTTGTTGCGCTTTTATAATTACATTTTGGAGATTAGGTTCTATTAATTATCCTATGATTGTATTAGCATTAACTATTATAGGAAGCCTTTTAGCTTTCCTTCATTATAATTTTTCTAAAAAATACAAAATCTTTATGGGAGACACAGGATCTATGATTATAGGTTTTTTGCTTTCATTTATGGGGGTTAAATTTCTTAACCTGTTTTTACTTCAATATCCTTTTGGTACACAAGTATATTGGATACAATCCGCTCCTGCAATTGTTATAGCAATATTAATTATTCCAATTATTGATACATTGGGTGTATTTATGATTAGAATCTATAAAAGACGTTCCCCCTTTAAAGCAGATAAAAATCACATGCACCATAGGTATCTTCGTTTAGGTTTGTCTCACAAACAAGTATCATTATGTATGGTGGCAGAAAATGTTATTATTATACTTGTAGCATATTTTTTAAGACATATAAATGTTCATTTATTACTTGTAATTATTTTATCTTTAGGTTTAATATTCTCATTTTTACCTTTATTAATTAAAAATAATAAATCAAATACATGAATAATTTCCCCAAAATATACCTATCTCCTCCCCATATTGATCATTTAGAAATCGAGAACGTAGTCAAAGCTTTAAAAAGCGGCTGGATTTCTCCTTATGGTTCTTATATTCAAGAATTTTCAAGTAAATTATCTCAATATTTCAACAAGAAAGTTTTATTAACTAATAGTGGTACCTCTGCTCTACATTTAGCTCTTAAATTAGCCGAAATTGCAGATGGCGATTATGTATTATGCTCTAATTTCACTTTTGCAGCCACTGCTTTCCCTATTTTATATGAAAAAGCAATTCCTGTATTTATCGGTTCTGAAAAAAGAACGTGGAATATATCGCCAGAATTCCTCCAATATGCGATTGATGATTTAAGGAAAAAACATATTTATCCTAAAGCGCTTATTGTTGCACAAATATATGGTATGCCTGCCGAAATGGACCAAATAATTAATATTTGTAAAAATAATAACATAATTGTCATTGAAGATGCTGCTGAAGCTTTAGGTTCTTCCTATCATAATATTCCTGTAGGAGCATTGGGTGATTATGGAATTTTATCTTTTAATGGAAATAAAATAATAACAACCTCACAAGGGGGAACACTTATTCTTCCAAATGAAAAAAAATATAAATATGCTGAAAAGTTAGCTTCTCAAGCAAAAGAAAAGGCTGACTATTATAAGCATAACGAAATAGGCTATAATTATGCTTCTAGCAATATTCTTGCAGCACTAGGAAGCATACAATTCGATAAGTTAAATAAAAAAATAAATAAACGAAGAAAAATTTTTAATTTTTATCTTACGAAATTTAAAGATAAATTCGATGTTGAATACCAAATGGAAATTGAGAATAGCATCGCCAATAGATGGTTAAGCACATTTATATTTCCCGCATCATTAAACAAAAAAATTAAAAGTTCTCTCGAAAAAAACAATATTGAATCAAGATATCTTTGGAATCCATTAAATAAACAAAAAGTGTTTAAGGATTTTCCATATTTCGGTAATTCTCTTTTTGAAAATAAATTATTTAATAACGGATTATGTCTCCCTTCCGGAGATAATTTAAAAGAAATCGATTTAGATAAAATTTTAGCAGTTATTGAAAAAAATATTTAGTTAAAACAATGCCTAATAAAGAAGATATTATTAAAATTAAAAATAAAGAAATTTCTTTTGAAGAGTTATTCAGTAAAAACATAGATTATTCATTTAAACAATTTAATTATTTAGATGATAAAATTATATTTGTGACTGGCGGTGGCGGATCTATAGGATGTATATTAATAAAACGCTTGTTGGAACAAGGAAGTAAAAAAATAATTGTTTTAGATCATTCAGAATATGCTATTTTCAAACTTAAACTAAAGTTCAAAAATGAAATCGATAACAAAAGACTATATCTTTTTTTAGGAGATATCAGAAATATCGATACAATTAAAAAAATTTTTTCAAAATTTCCAATTCAAATTGTTTACCACACAGCAGCCTATAAGCATATAGATATTTTAGAAAGCAACTATGAAGAATCAATCTCTGTAAATATAAACGGATCTTTAAATTTATTGAAGGAAGCTTCACGATATAACAGCATTGAGCAGTTTATATTTGTTTCCACTGATAAAGCGGTAAAACCTATAAGTAATATGGGCATATCAAAAAGAATAACTGAATTATATCTTTTAAAAGAAATATTTCAGAATAAAAATACTAGAAATATAAAAATTAAAATTATACGATTCGGAAATGTTTTTAATAGTAGTGGTTCGGTTTTTACCATTTTTAAATACCAAATCGAAAATAAATTGCCTATAACCATTACAAGTAAAAATATGAAAAGATATTTTATTTCTAAATATGAAGCTTCAATAGGAATGCTTGAAATAACAGCTCCCATTAATCATTCAGGTATATATATATTAGATATGGGAAAATCATTAAATATTGACAACCTTTTAAAAAAATTAATAAAAAAATTAGTTCTCAATTTTACACCGAAAATTACATATTTAGAAGAAATACCAAAATTTGAAAAATTAGAAGAAATATTATATTTTCCTTTTGAAAAAATAGAAAATAATATTTTTAATTACAAAAAAATAGATTTAATCAATTACAATATGAGAAAAATAGAAACTGAAATCATTAATCTTATGCTACTATTAAAAAAATAATTATTTTTGCAATTTAATTTATAATAATGAAATTATATAAATCAATTTTTCTTGTTTCTTTCACTTTATTATTTTTGTGTTCTTGCATTGGTGTAAAGGATTTAAAGTATCTTCAACCAAGTGAGAATTTACAATTTAATGAATATGGTCTTATACCTGTAATTTATGAAAACTACCGAGTTAAAAAAGATGATATTTTAGCTATGACTCTTATCACATCAGATAAAAACGCATCAAAATTTTTATCTGAAGAAAATACATCTGTTTTTAAAGGAGGAACAAATAGCAGTGATGGTAGATTAAGAACCAGCGGATTAATCGTGGATGCTAATGGTTATATTTCAATATACGGTCTAGGAGAATTTTACGTTTACGGGTTAACATTATCCGAAATTACAGATTTAGTTCAGGCAAAATTAAATGAAGTTCTCTATAATGAAGGAAAAGCAGAAGTTAGGATGAACATAGGAGCTATAAAATATTATATGGTAGGAGAAATAAATTCACCAGGCGAAAAAACAGAATTATCCAATAGAGTTGATTTATTACAAGCCATAGCTAAATCCGGAGATTTAACAAAATTTGCAGATCGACGTCATATAAGAATCATTAGAGAGTATCCTGAAGGAAAAAAGAATATAGTACTTGATGTAACACGTGATGATATTCTTAATTCACCTTATTTTTATTTACAATCGGGAGATCAAGTAATTATAGACCCATTAAAAGAAAAAATATCTGGTTTAGGAGGAGGTACCACAATTGGGGATGTGACACAATTTTTATCTGTAGGAATTCAAGCAATAACTACGTATTTATTTTTTAAAACCTTATAGTAATTCTTAATATCGGAACATGCATACCTCTAACTTGCAAAGTATAAATCAAAATAAAAATCAAAAAAATAAAAATTCTGATTTCCTGGAAAATAACTTTTTTAGTTTTGAAAGGTTCATCCGAAGACTTATAAAAAATTGGTATTGGTTTTTGATAGCTTTCATATTTGGATGGACCATAGCTTTTCTGGTAAATCGATTTTCAGACAGATTTTTTCAGTCTTCCACGACTGTAAGTATCTCATCCGGAACATCAAGTGTATTAGCGCCTAACCAATCTATAAATTTCATATGGGGAGGTAATAATGGCGCCACTCAAGGAATATATTATAAGAAATTATTATCATCAAGAACACATAATGAAAATCTCGTTAAATCACTTGATTTATATATTAATTATTATTTAAAAGGGAATATTAAAACAACTGAAATTGATTATGTAGATATTCCTTATAAAATTGTAATTGATACAAACTATGCCCAAGCCTTATATACAGATGTTAAGGTTGATGTGCTTCCTAATAAAAAATTTAAACTTACCTTTCCCGATAATTTAAATGAAAATTGTTTCCTTTACACTAATGAAAGTTATTATGCTAGAAAAGATAAATATAAAAAAGAACTTATCGTACCTTTAAATACTTGGATAAAAACAAATAATTTAAAATTCAAATTCGTAAAGAATAATGAATATGAAGGAAGATTTGGAGATAATGTAACTGACCTCAGCTTTTATTTTTATTTATCAACTATTAACAATGCTGTATCCAAGATAAAATCATTAGTTTCAATCGATTTTGATAAAGATTTACCTTCAATAATGATAATTACTAAGAAAGGATTAAGTTTAAATGGAACGATAAATTTTTTAAATAAATCTGTAGATGATTTGATTAAGAAAAGACTGGATGATAAAAATAAAGTTAATCTAAATACTATTGAATTTATTAAGAATCAACTTATAATAACTAAAAGAAAATTAGATAGTGCCACAGCTATTTTTCAAAGAGTTCAGCTCGATAATAAAATATTTTCAAAAGCCGATGTAAGTACTACTGTTTTATTATCCAAAATACAATCACTTGATATTCAAAGAGAAGAACTAAAATCAAAAATAGAAGCAGTAAATCAGTTAAAAAAATCAACATTTAATAAAAATTTCTATTTAGATGGAGACATATTAGGTATTTCAGATAAAAATTTAGATGAATTAATCCAAAATGTACAATCATTTGAACAGGAAAAAAAGGATTTATTATTAATTTATAGAGAAAATTCAGAGCCTATTAGTGAAATAAATTATAAAATTAATAATGCTAAAAATAAAGTCGCATCAATTTTAGACAATTCATCTAAAGATCTTTTTAATAACTTAAAAAATGTTAATAACCAAATAAGTAATTTGGAGCTTGATATAGAAACCCTTCCGGAAAAAGAACGGCTATTTGTTAATGCTCAAAGAGGATATTTATTAAATGACGGAATTTACAACACTCTTTTAGATAAACTATCTGAAGCAGAAATGAGAAAAGCTACAACTATATCTGATATTACCGTATTAGATAAAGCTAAGAACACAGGACAGGCACCAATAACTCCAAATATTAAGCAAAACAAATATAAATTTATAGGAATCTCATTAGTTATTCCATTAATTCTTTTATTTTTAATTGAATTATTAGATAACAAAATAAAATTAATTTCAGATTTAAAATCTATTACGAAAATTCCAATTATAGGAACTATTGGTCCAAAAAATACTGAAAATAATTTAGCAGTGTTAGCCAGACCAAAATCTAGCATTTCTGAAAGCTTCCGTGCTATTCGATCCAATTTAAGATTCCTATACAATGAAAAAGATATTAAAGGTGGAAAAGTTTTCCTAATAACTTCTTCCATCGGAAGTGAAGGTAAAACATTTATTGCAATTAATTTAGCATCAGTTTTAGCGCTTAGCGGAAAAAGAACCGTTCTAGTTGGAATGGATTTGAGAAAACCTAGAATTTTTGATGATTTTAAAATAAGTAATAAAGTCGGATTATCAGGATATTTATCCGGAGCAAATTCTTTAGATGAGATAATTAAAAAAACTGAATATGATAATTTGGATATTATAACTGCTGGTCCCATTCCCCCCAATCCTGGAGAATTGCTTATTAGTCCCGAAAATGAACAACTTATAAAAATACTAAGAGATCTATACGATTATATTATTATTGATTCTCCTCCTGTAGGCTTGGTTATTGATGCATATGATTTAATCTCGCTTTCAGATGCGAGAATATATGTCACCAGATGTAACTATACTTATAAGCAACTGTTAAAAGGAATTAATGAAAAATATAATAATGATGAAGTAAGTCACATTGGTATTATATTTAATGATTATGTCAATCCTGGAGGATATGGTTATGGGTATGGATATGGATATGGATACGGGTATGGATATGGATATGGATATTTTGAAGAAGACGAAAGTTATGACAATTCATTAATATCGAGGATAAAACGTTTATTTAAAAAATAATTAATATGAAATAAGGTTGGAAATAATTCCAACCTTTATTATAAATTATAATTTTATTACAAAAAATAATTGAAACAACTTATAATAATTGGTGGTGGAGCTGCCGGATTTTTTTTAGCATCAAATGTTAAATCAAGTAAATGGAAAATTCTAATCTTAGAACAAGCTAAAAACCCATTACAGAAATTAAAAATATCGGGAGGGGGAAGGTGTAATTTAACACACGCTTGCTTTTCAGCAAAAAAACTTGTAAAATATTATCCAAGAGGATCTAAAGAATTGATTAGTGTATTTAATCATTTTCAGCCCTCTGACACATTTGAATGGTTTTCACAAAAAGGTGTTGATTTAAAAATTGAAAGCGATCATAGAGTTTTCCCTCAATCAGATTCATCACAAACTATTATTGATACTTTTCTTCAAGAAACTCAAAAAAATAATATTGAAATTAATTACAATTCGAAAGTTATTAACATTAAAAATATTAACAATAAATTTGAAATTGCTACGACTGAAAATAAATTTTTTGCCGATGCATTAGTTATAGCAACAGGAAGTTCTCAGAAAATGTGGGATATTATACATCATCAATTGGGTCATAATATTATTAAACCCGTTCCAAGTTTATTTACTTTTTTATGCAGTGATAAATTACTGAGCAATTTACAAGGAATTTCTTTTCCAGAAGCTGAAATACATATTCCTTCTTTGAAGATAAAAGAATTTGGTCCTATATTAATTACTCATTGGGGGTTGAGCGGTCCTGCGGTTTTAAAATTATCTTCATGGAGTGCTAGAGAACTTTTCAAACTAGACTATAAATTCATTTTACGAATTAATTGGATATCAGAAACATTTGATCGGGTAAGAGAAGAATTATTTATCGAAAAGATAAAGAATTCTAAAAAATCAATATATGCATTAAAAATATATAATTTAACACAACGATTTTGGAATAATCTACTTTACAGTCTTCAAATTAAAGATAAAAAATTAGCCGACCTAAGTAAAAAAGATATTAATAAAATAGCAGAAGCTCTAACTAACACACAATTACAAATAAATGGAAAAAATACTCATAAAGATGAATTTGTTACTGCTGGAGGTGTAGATTTAAAAGAAATAGATTTTCGTACTATGCAATCTAAACTAATACCTAATTTATATTTTGCCGGAGAAGTATTAAATATCGATGCTCTGACTGGAGGTTTTAATTTTCAGGCATGCTGGAGTGAAGCTTATATCATAAGTCAATATATTAATTCAAATTAAACTGTATTTTATAATTGTTCTTTATTGTTTAAATTAAATTGCCAAATCATTAAATGAAATTATAAATTTAAATTAACAATAGCTCAATATTATTTAATATAAACATTTTATATATTAATTTACTTAGCATTATAATTTATGGTTTCTAATAATAATAAATTTAATGTCATCTCAAAATACTCTTAAGTCAATTATTTTATATTAAAAACAATTAACAATTATATATTTTTTTATCTATATACTCTTTATTTTTGTATTTAATATATTTAACTCATTACTCATGAAACTAATTTATATTATAATAAATCTATTTATTTTAAAACTATCTTTTTCACAACAAATAAATTATGAAAAAATAAAAGAAACTGTTAACGATATAAATTCTCCTTACTATTATGAAAATATAATTTCTGACTTTCTAAATAAACCTTTAGATCTACAACAAGACCATATAAAATCATATTATCTTTACTATGGAAAATTATATTCTTCTTATTATACTAAAAATTTTGAATTTAGTAAAAAATATTTAAAATTCATGAAACTAATAGCATCAAAAAAATATAATAAAGCTCTTATTTTAGGTGAAGAATTTCTGAAAAATGATCCAATTAATCTTACCATAATACTCAATCTTATTATATGTTACAATGAAGAAAAAAATGAAAATGTAGGAAGGCTGACTATACTAAAAAATCAAGCTGAATTTTTAATGAAAGCAATCGCTGATTATGGTGATGGTAGAAATAAAGAAACAGCATTTAAAGTAATTTCTACTGGCGATGAATATGCACTTTTAAATTATATAGGAATAAATATTGAAAAGTATACAAGAAATTCCGAGATAAAAAACAATAATTCAGTTTTGGATATATGGTCTAAAGATATAAAGTATCAAAAAGATAAGAGAAATGAAGTATACATAGAAGTAATTTATAATGTTGCTCCTAAAATTAAATAAGAATAAAATCAATGTTTAAAATATTTTTGTTTATAAAATTTATGAGCAAATAGCTTATATTTACAAAAAACAATATTTATGATAGTCCACGATTTCAGTAAAACTAAATCTATATTAAATCAATTTGTTGGAGAATTAAGAGACGTAGTTATTCAGAAGGATAGAATGAGGTTTAGAAAAAATTTAGAGCGAATAGGTGAAATTTTAGGTTATGAGCTTAGTAAAACCTTAGAATATCAAACTGTAAATATTAACTCGCCATTGGGAATAAAACCTACAGAATTATTAATTCAACAACCTGTTTTATGCACTATTTTGCGTGCGGGACTACCTTTGCATCAAGGAATGATGAATTTTTTTGATCAGGCTGAAACAACTTTTGTATCTGCATTTAGACATCATCCGAATAGTAATAAAGAATTTGAGATTGTGGTTGAATATTTAGCAACCCCCTCATTACAAGATAAAATCTTAATAATATCCGATCCTATGTTGGCTACGGGTGAATCTTTAGCAAATGTATACGAAGTTTTATTAAGTCAAGGTAAACCTCAAAAAGTTCACATCGTTGCAGCTATTGGTTCCAAACCAGGAATAGAATACATAAAAACCAAGTTACCTGAAAATTCAGAATTATGGATTGCTTCAGTTGATAACGAACTAAATGAAAATCAATACATTGTACCTGGATTAGGAGATGCCGGAGATTTAGCATTTGGAAAAAAATTATCTAAATGATTTTTTACAAGCATTTCATTTTCTCTTATACAATTTATGTAATTAAACAGATATAAAAAAAGAGTAATGTTAAATTTAACTTACTCTTTTTCTGATTAAAAAATTTATTAATTAACTTAACTAAAAAAATAAAAATATCTTGTAAACTTTCAAAAATTACTTTTTGAAATATTCTTCTTCATAATCACATATACGTTGAACTTTAGGCGCAGAACCACCACCGCTGAACTCTGATTCCAACCAAGTATTCAACAAACTTTTCGCAAGTTCGTGTCCAATAACTCGCTCACCAAAACAGATAATTTGTGCATTATTACTTTTTCTAGCTCTTTCTGCAGAAAAAGGATCATGACAAACTGCTGCTCTTACACCTGGTATTTTATTGGCAGTAATTGCCATTCCAATGCCAGTGCCACAAGTTAATACAGCCCTTTCAAATTCTCCCGCTGCTACAGCCTTTGCTACTTTTGCAGCAACATCCGGATATAAAACAACTTCACCCTTCTCCGCACCATAATCTGTCACTTCATATCCCAATTTTTCTAAGTGATCTTTTAATACAATTTTTAAAGCGTAGGCAGCCTCATCGCATCCTATTGCTATTTTTTTCTTATCCATAATTTTGTTGGTGTTTAGTTTAAAACCTTATTAAGATTTCTTTAACAAAGATAAGTACAAAATAACAGTTTACCAATAAAAATTTAATTTTTGATGCATAATAATTAAATAATTGGAAGGAAAACATTTATCTAAATCACTCTAATAAATTAAATTTCATATACATATAAAGTAATTATCAATGTAAATATGCAGATGTGACTAAGAAAAAGAATGTATTAAAACACTCTTAAAATAATCTTAAAATTATTATAATAATATTTATATCATTTAAATAAATAATGTAAATTCATAATAATTATCATTCTATAAAATAAATTATAAAAGCAGTATTAATAATTATTTTTGCAGTATGATAAATTTAAAAAAATCTAAAGTATATTAACTACAGTTCATCTTTTAAATATTTAGCTGTATAACTATTTTTATTTTTTATTACCTCTTCGGGTATTCCCTGAACTACTATTTTCCCTCCTTTTTCTCCCCCTTCTAAACCTATATCAATTATATAATCTGCAACCTTTATAACATCTAAATTATGTTCAATAATAATAACAGAATTACCAAGATTTACCAAACGATTAATAACCTCCATTAAAATTCTTATATCTTCAAAATGTAACCCTGTAGTAGGTTCATCCAAAATATAAATAGTCTTACCGGTTTGCTTTTTACTTAATTCTTTAGCTAATTTGACACGTTGAGCCTCTCCTCCTGATAAAGTGGTGGATTGTTGCCCTAAAGTAATATATCCTAACCCTACATCCTGCAAAGTTTTAATAATATGATGTATTTTTGGAATCGGTTGAAAGAAATCCACTGCTTCGTCAATGGTCATATCTAATACATCGGAAATTGATTTACCTTTATATCTTACCTCTAAAGTCTCTCTATTAAAACGCTTTCCATGACAGGCTTCGCAATGAACATAAATGTCAGGTAAAAAATTCATCTCAATAAGTTTTAGCCCAGATCCTTGACATACTTCACATCTTCCACCTTTTACATTAAATGAAAATCTTCTTAATTTATATCCACGTATCTTAGATTCAGGAAGTTGAGCAAACAAATTCCTTATATCCGTAAATACACCAGTATATGTTGCCGGATTGGAGCGAGGAGTGCGTCCTATTGGAGATTGATCTACATCAACGATTTTATCTAAATATTCAATTCCTTCAATTCTTTTATAAGGAAGTGGCTCCTTCTCAGCACGGTAAAAGTGTTTATTTAATATTGGATATAAGGTATTGGTAATCAAGGAAGATTTCCCGCTTCCCGATACACCGGTTATACATACTAAAGAGCCTAATGGTATATCAAGAGTTACGTTTTTTAAGTTATTTCCTGTGCAACCTATTAATTTTAAGTGATTGCCATTTCCTTTTCTTCTTTCTTTGGGAATTGGGATTTTCAACGTTCCGTTTATATATTTAGCAGTTAAAGTATGAGCCGAAGAAATATTTTCCGGATTTCCTTCCCAAACCACTTCTCCTCCTTCTTTTCCTGCCAATGGTCCCATATCTATCACATAATCCGCATTCAAAATCATATCTTTGTCATGTTCAACTACTATAACCGAATTTCCTAAATCTCGAAGTTTCTTTAATGAATCAATTAATTTTATATTATCTCGTTGGTGTAATCCGATACTGGGCTCATCTAAAATATATAAGACATTTACTAATTGAGAACCAATTTGAGTTGCTAAACGTATTCGTTGAGACTCTCCTCCAGATAAGGTTTGAGAAGGACGATCTAAACTAAGATAATCCAAACCTACATCAAGTAAAAAACCTAATCTTTTTGAAATTTCTTGAAGTAATTCTTTTGCTATAATTTTATTATTCGGAGATAATTTTGTAGGTAAGTTGTCCACCCATTCACTCAATTTTTTTAAAGAGAAATGAGATACCTCAGATATATTTTTATTATCTATTTTAAAAAACAAACTTTCTTTTCTTAAACGAGCTCCTTCGCATACTGGACATACCCCTTCTTCAAAAACTTGTGTTTTAAATTTTTGATTTTCTTCTTCATCTTTACCTTCCGATAGTCGAGTAATATACTCTACAATACCCTCGAAATTGACTTTATACGTTTTTTTTATCTGCGCATAATCTAAATCCAATGTTATCTTATCATTTACTCCATGTAAGATTTCATCTTTGGTTTGTTCTGAAAGCTTTTTCCATGGTGTAGACATTTTAAATCCATTCTTTTTTATGATAATTTCTATTTGAGACAAAAGCCATCCTGTATGACTTAGTTCTTCAAAAATGGGAAATACGTTTTTATCAAACGAAAGATTAGGATTAGGTATAAGTTTATTTAAATTGATTTCTTTTACCTTACCTAAGCCATTGCAATGCTCACAAGCTCCTTTAGGTGAATTAAATGAAAAACTATTGGGTTCCGGCATCTGATAAGAGATACCTGTACTTGGACACATGAGATTACGACTGAAATATTTGCCTTGCTCCTCCCCTTGCTTTAAAAGCATAATAGTTCCTTCCCCATATTGCATAGCTAATCGGATAGACTGTAATATACGTTGCGTATTTTCCTTACTATCTATTATTAATTTATCTATTACAACTTCAATATCATGAATTTTATATCGATCCAGCTTCATATCCTGCACTATATCTAACAGCTGACCATCTACTCTTACCTGTAAGAAACCTTTTTTAGCCAAACTGGCGAATAATTCCCTGTAATGTCCTTTACGTGATCGAATTAGGGGAGCCAATAGTAAAACCTTTTCTTCTGGAAAATCTTTATAGATTAAATCTATAATTTGATTTTCAGAATATTTAACCATTTTATCTCCTGTATTATATGAATACGCATCTGAAGCGCGAGCATACAACAATCGAAAAAAGTCATAAAGTTCAGTTACGGTACCTACCGTGGAACGAGGATTTTTAGAAGTGGTCTTTTGCTCAATAGCAATAACCGGAGATAAACCGTCTATCTTATCTACATCTGGTCTATCTAATGTTCCCAAAAATTGTCGCGCATAGGCTGAAAAAGTTTCAATATAACGCCGTTGGCCTTCAGCATAGATAGTATCAAATGCTAAGGAAGATTTACCGCTACCACTTAAACCGGTGATAACTACCAACTTATTTCTGGGAATTTTAAGTGACACATCCTTAAGGTTGTGTTCTCTTGCTCCATAAATTTTAATATAATCCTGATTCATTATAAGTTATATCAACCTAATTAATTTATTGACTTAAACTAAAGTAGTGGGCAAAGATATGAAAAAATGACTCTTTTTATTTAAATCTATAATTATTATCCTTTTACAACACAAATAATCATACCAAATCTTTTCTTACTTAGTAATCTTATAAAAATATCATGTTAAGGTGATAAGTTTTATTCATTCAATCTTTTAAATAAAAATAGCTTTACTTAAACCACCTTACACATATTATAATTGATACATATTTTCATTAATTAATAAGAAATGAGATCATAGTGACATTTGTATTTAAAAGTTTATTAAAATTATTATCCGAATGGCATTTGTATAAAAGAGAAGGGAGTTAAAGTTTTAATAAAATTCATAAATAAAGGAACTGGCTTATACTTATTTAACGTATTTTTGCAGGTTTTAAAATAAATTGATAATCATGATAGATTACATTTTCGATATTATTCGGCAGATTCGTTTCGTGGAGATTATTGAATTTATAGGAACATTTGCATTTGCCATAAGTGGCGTTCGAGGTGCTGCTACAAAAAAATGCGATTGGTTCGGAGCATTTGTCCTAGGTTTTGTAACTGCAGTAGGTGGCGGTACTTTTCGCGATTTATTATTAGGAGTTACGCCTTTTTGGATGATGAACAGCATCTATGTTTGGTGTACTTTATCCTCTTTATTATTTTATATTTTTTTACGCGAGCATCTTAATCATTTAAATCGTTTCTTTTTCTGGAGTGATAGTATCGGACTTGGATTATTTGTGGTTGTAGGAGCCGAAAAAGCTATGATATTAGGATATGATTCCTGGGTAATCGTTACCATGGGAACCATTACTGCTGTACTTGGCGGAGTTATTCGTGACATTCTTTTGAACAAAGTGCCTTTAATTTTTAAACGAGAAATTTATGCTTCTCCTTGTATTGTGGGCGGAATATTTTTCGTAACACTACAGTTTTTTAATCTTAATTTGCCTCTTATAAGTGCAATAACTATAGGCATTGTAACTTTTTTGAGATATGTAGCTGTGAAATGGGATCTACAAATTCCAAAACTTAAAAGTGAAAAAAGTAATTAGAATTTTTCATTTTTTATAAAATATAAATAGCTTTAAAAAATTTTTGAATTTTATTCAGTTACGGAAAAAAATATAATAATATAAAAAAAGGAGTTTGTTAACTCCCTTTTTTAATATCCGATTGTAAATCTTTGTTGATGATGTTTTGGATTTTCAAGCTCATCTACCATTGCTTTAGCATAATCTTGAACAGAAATTTTACTATTTCCCTGATCGTCAGCAATAATTGTATCTAAGCCCAAACGATATTTTCCGGTTCTTTCCCCAGGCTCAATTGTTCCTGCCGGTGAAAAGAATACCCAATCCAAATCTTTTTCCGGTAAAAATTGATCTTTTAGCACTAATGCCAATGCCTTTACACCTGGTAAAATTTCATTAGGGATAACACCTGTATCAACAACAGTTTTTCCCGGAGCAACTAATAAGCTTCCTGCTCCTCCCACTGCTTGTAATCTTTTAATACCTGCTTTTTTTACGGCTTCAATAATAGAATGATAACCTTTTAACGTGTCATCGTAAATATTAGGGTTTGTCCAACCTGGATTATAAGCGCTTATGACAGCATCATTATTTTTTAATACTTCTGCTAATTTATCCGTATCAAAAATATCAGCGCTAACTACTTTTAAATTTTTATTATCGTTCTTAATTTTATCTGCAGAACGAACGATTGCTGTTACTTCATAACCTCTATTAAGCAATTCGGTTGTTAACTCTGAGCCTATAAATCCTGAAGCTCCTATTAATGCTACTTTTTTCATTATTTGTAAATTATATTAAAATTATTTTTTTATGTATCATATTATATAAATAACTTATGAAGAATGATATTTTATCAAAATTTCATACTAAAATCCTGAAGGGACACCCCCTCAAGTTTTTTAATAATCACCTCCTCAATAGATTGATTTAAATCAGTTATGTTTTGATTTATTTTTTTCCCTACACAACATTTCGGATTAGGAGAAGGTAATAGTTTGCCTAATAATGTTTGTTTATAAATACTTGAATAGATATCAGATAATACAATGTTTTCAGGTGATTTTAGCAATCTACTCCCTCCGTTTTTACCTTCTTTAGTTTCAATGAATCCGTATTTTTGCAAATTGGATAATTCGTTTCTTACAAGTACAGGATTTACATTAATACTTCCCGCTATATAGCTAGATGGAAGCCATTGATCTATATTTTTAGCCATTAGAGTAAGTATGTGTAAAGAAACTGTAAAATGACGGTCATTCATTACTGTAATATTTTTAATTACAGTTCAAAGATAGTATTTTTTTTAAAATATTTACATAAAAATAAAATATTTTTATTCTTATAATATATATTAAACAAATTAAGAATTATGATTTTATAAGATTATCTAAATAATTTTAATATATTTTTAATGAAAATTAAAAAATGTATAAATTTATTAATTAGATATTAAGTTTTTTAAATAGGAAAAGAATATATAAAAAAAGAGCTTCTTAGAAAAGCTCTTTTGAAAGGAAAAATATTTTTAAATTATTTTTTAAGAAAACAAGTTTTTAAAACAATGCTTGATCCATCAATTTTACAATCTACCTCATCAGGGTTATCGGTAAGCCTAATACTCTTTACTTTGGTTCCTCTTTTAATAACCATGGAAGAACCCTTCACTTTAAGATCTTTAATTACTGTAACAGCATCTCCATCTTGAAGTTCAGTTCCGTTGCTATCCTTAACTACTGTATTATTTGCGGTTTCATCTCCTGACCATTCATAGAAACAATCGGGACATACATTAGAAGTACCGTCAAAATAAACATTTTCCATTGAACATTTGGGGCACTTTACTACATCTGTCATTATTTTTACATTTAATTGATTAACAAAATTAATTGGCCCACAAATATAACTTTTTTAAACTCGGAGAACAAATATTGAATAAACACTTATTTCCTGAGCTATTTTTATAAGTACTTAAGTAAATTTTTTATCTATATAATCATAATTTATATATAAAGTTTCAGGTGGTGATAAGATTCTTTAAGTCAAAATAAAAAGTTATCTTTGTCTTAATCGGTCAAATTCATTTAGCATGAAAGAAAGAATTGTTGTTAAGATAGGAAGTCAGCTGTTAACCCGTGAAGATGAAACACTTGATATTACACAAATGTCAAACTTAGTTGATCAAATTGCGGAGCTTCATAAAAATAATATGGAAATTATTCTGGTATCTTCAGGAGCAGTAGCATCAGGACGAAATGAAATTAATACCCGAGCTAAGCTAGACAGTATTTCTGCACGTCAATTATATTCTGCGGTTGGACAGGTTAAATTAATTCATAGATATTATGATTTATTCAAACAACATGGTATCCTATGCGGACAAATTTTGGCAACCAAAGAAGACTTCTCTACTCGTCGTCATTATCTTAACCAACGAAATTGTATGAATGTTATGCTAGAAAATAAGGTAATACCAATTGTAAATGAGAACGATGCTATTTCTATAAATGAGCTCATGTTTACCGATAATGACGAATTATCCGGTCTTATCTCTGCAATGATGGATTGTAAAAAACTGATAATCTTAAGTAATATAGATGGAATTTATACCGGCGATCCTTCAGACCCTGAATCTGAGCTTATAAAAGAAATTGATTTTAAAAAGGAAACTATTGAAAAATATATACAGTCTTCAAGATCTACTACCGGGAGAGGAGGCATGATAACTAAATACAATATAGCCCGTAAAGTAGCTGAGGAAGGAATTGAAGTTATCATCGCTAATGGAAGAACTGAAAATATTATATCTTATCTGGTCAATGAAAGAAAAGTTCCTTCCACTCGATTTATTCCTTCTACTAAAGAAATTTCCGGCGTAAAAAAATGGATTGCACATTCTGAAGGTTTTGCAAAAGGAGAAATTCATATCAATGCAGGAGTAAGAGAGGCTTTGATAAATTATAAGGCCGTCAGTATATTGGCAGTTGGTGTAACAAAAATAGTAGGTAATTTTGAAATTGATGATATTGTACGTATTATTGATCACACTGGCAAACAAATTGGAGTTGGACGATCCTCTTATACCAGTAAAGAAGCAAAAGAAATTCTAGGGAAAGCCCATACTAAAGCTCTCATTCATTACGATTATTTATATATTGAAAAATAAAATATGTCTTCCATTTATCAAAATATTTTCTCCTTATCGGCTAAAGCCTCAAAAGAATTACAACTTATTGAGGAAAAAAAGATCACTCAAGTGTTACAAGCACTTGCTAAAGAAACTGAAAATTCGGTTTCTTATATACTTTCCGAAAATAAAAAAGATACGGAGAGAATGCCCTCTAGTGACCCAAAATTTGATCGATTGTTACTTACTCAGGAACGTATCTTCAATATTATTAAAGACATTCGTAATGTGTCCACCCTTCCCTCTCCCATCGGAAAAAAAATGATTGAAAAAAATTTGCCTAATGGTCTTAATTTATCAAAAATATCAGTCCCTTTTGGAGTTATAGGAATTATCTACGAAGCCAGGCCTAATGTGAGTTTTGATGTTTTTTCCCTATGTTTAAAATCCGGTAATGCATGTATATTAAAAGGAGGCTCGGATGCTTACTTTTCCAATTCGGCCATTGTTACCATTATAAAAAAAGTTTTACAAAATGAAAACATCAATCCGAATATATGTACTTTTTTGCCAAATGATCGTTCTTCAACTCTAGCCTTATTACATGCATCAAATTATGTAGATCTCATTATTCCAAGAGGAAGCAAAGGATTGATAAATTTTGTACGTGAAAATTCAAACATTCCGGTTATAGAAACTGGCGCAGGTGTGTGTCATACTTATTTTCATAAAGATGGAAATTTGGACATAGGTAAAAAAATTATTTTCAATGCAAAGACTAGAAAAGTAAGTGTATGTAATTCACTTGATTGCTTACTTATTGATAGTGAAAGAATTAATGATCTTCCTGACTTATGTAAAAAATTGGAAGAAAAAGAAGTAATCCTTTATGCAGATGAATGTTCATATAATGAATTGATTAACTTTTATCCATCAAAATTATTATGTAAAGCAACCCAAGAGAGTTTTGGAACAGAATTTTTGGATTATAAAATGGCAATTAAAACAGTTCATTCGTTAGAAGAAGCCATAGATCATATTACTACTTATGGTTCTAAACATAGTGAAGCCATTATAAGTGAGAATAGAGATTGTATAAATATTTTTGAAAAAATGGTAGATGCTGCTTGTGTTTATGCGAATGCCTCTACTGCTTTTACTGATGGCGCGCAATTTGATATGGGGGCAGAAATAGGAATTAGTACGCAGAAAATGCATGCCCGTGGTCCTATGGGTCTGGAAGAACTCTGCACGCATAAATGGATTGTAGAAGGTAATGGTCAAATACGATCGTAAAAATTTAAATTGAAACAAATTATCCTGTTTTATGAAGCTAAGTGTCAAATAGGTTAAAGCAATCGAAATTAAATTTTTTTTTCTTATCAATACGAGTAAGTTCATTAAGGATTTTATATTAGATTCATTTTATCATATTTTAATGACAATTTTTTTACTTTTTTGAGAATTGTACAGTTAGACTATTTTATTTAGTTATTAGAAATATAACTTTTCGCTTACGTTCAACTTATTACTAGATTATCTATTTTATAGAATTTCAAAATATAAAGATCATAGAAAAAATGCATTTGATTAAAGAGTTTATTTAGCTCAATTAATTATAATATTAAAGAAGCATTAGATTTTAGGATAAAATAAAAATCTAATGCTTCCTAAATTACTTTTTTATGTTTTAATAACCGCTATTTTCAATAATAAAATAAAGCAAAAATTCAAGCATCAATAATTACTATTGGTCAATTATTATATTATCCAATCACGTGAGCTGCATCAAGCACAATTTTTATAAGAAATAGTAAAGATACTATATAAACTGTAGGAGTAACTTCTTTATATCTTCCACCAAAAACTTTTAAAAATGTAAAACTAAGCATACCAAATACAATTCCTTCAGCTATGCTAAAAGTAAACGGCATAAAAATTATAGTTAAAAAAGCGGGTAATCCTTCTGTTACGTCTGAAAAATCGATTTTTACAACTGATGAAATCATAAAAAGTCCCACAATTATTAAAGCTGGAGCAGTTGCGGCTGCCGGAACGAGTAAAAATATTGGTGCTAAAAACAATGCTAAGATAAACATAAATGCCGTACTTAACGCTGTTAAACCGGTTCTTCCGCCTGAAGCTACCCCTGAGGCACTTTCAACATAAGAAGTTATAGTACTTGTACCCAATATTGCACCTACTGTTGTACCTAAAGCATCCGAAAATAATGCTTTTTTCATTTGTGGAAAATTTCCTTCCTCATCTGTTAATCCTAATTTGGAAACTACTCCTATTAGGGTTCCGATCGTGTCAAATAAATTAACAAATAAAAAGGTAAATACGACAATAAGCATATCTACTGAAAATATCTTATCCCAACCTTCGGAAGAAAACATGGGCTCGATCGCTTTACCGAATATCGGTTTAATTGATGGAGGCATACTTACAAAAGATTTCGGAAGGTTTATATCTCCAAGTAAATAGCTAAATACTGTTGATACCACAATTCCGGCCAATATAGATCCATTTATATTACGTGAATGTAAAACAGCTGTTACAAATAAGCCCGCAAAAGCAATCCAAACTGAGTGCATTTTGAAATCCCCTAGGGCAAGAAATGTATTCGGATCAGAAACAATAATGTTCGCTCCTTTTAATCCTATTAATGTAATAAATAATCCAATTCCAACCGGAATAGCCTCCTTAAGAACTTTGGGAATGCTTTTTACAATCATTTCTCTAATGTTGAGAAAGGTTAGTAAAATAAAAATTATGCCTTCAATGAATACTGCAGTTAAAGCAAATTGCCAAGAATATCCTAGTCCTAAAACAACAGAGAAAGCAAAAAAACTGTTCAATCCCATTCCCGGCCCCTGAGCGATTGGTAATTTGGCAAGTATTCCCATTAAGAAAGTAGCAAATATAATGGCAAGTGCAGTCCCGGTAAAGAGAGCCTCCTTGTCCATTCCTGTTTCCGATAAAATACTTGGATTTACAATTAACGCGTAGGACATAGTTAAAAAAGTTATAACACCCGCTATTAATTCTTTTTTAACAGTTGTTCCTTTTTCGGATAGCTTAAAGTATCCATCTAAAAAAGTTTTCATGTTATCAGTCTAGTTTAGTTTAGTAAAAAACAAAAGTACTAACAAAAAAATGATACAAGCCTTATTTTTTTATAAATCTTAATTATTTTATTAACTATTTATCTAGCATATATAGTAAATTATTCCGGATCATTTATTTATTCAACTAAGAGGTAATTCATTAAAATCTAAAGTAAATAGCTCCTCAGGTATAATGGTGTTAGGATAAACCTTTTCTGCTTCTTCTTTAAAAACAGAAAGATCTGTGTACCGATTAGAAAAATGCCCTAATATTAGCAATTTCACCTTTGCACCTTTTGCTATTTGCGCTGCTTGGTAGGCTGTAGTATGACCTGTTTTACTTGCCAGCTCTTTTAAATCATCTAAAAATGTAGCTTCATGATATAAAACATCCGTTCCTTTTATTTGGGATATAATGTGAGGAATAAATTTCGTATCTGAGCAAAAGGCATAACTAAAAGAATGTTTAGGAGGTAAGGTTAAAAATTCATTTTTTATTATTTCACCTTTTTCTGAGATAAAGTCTTTACCCAATTTTAAGTTATGATAATCACATGTTTGGATTTCCGGATATAAATTGATCACATCCATATTTAGCTTTCTCGGTTTTACCTTTTCTTTAAATAAAAAACCATTTGTATAAATGCGATGATTTAATGGAATAGTCCATACACTCATTTTATTATCTTCGTAAATCAATTCACTTTCTTGAGAGGTTAACTCAATGAAATTAATTTCAAAATAATTAATGCTTTCGGTTAGTAGTAACTGAGTTTCAATTAATTTCTTTATACCTCTGGGACCATAAATATGTAAGGGCTCAGTTCTTCCCAATAAATGAAAAGAAGATATAAGTCCAATTAATCCAAATACATGATCTCCATGCAAATGAGATATAAATATGTTGTTAATACTGGTAAACTTAACTTTTGCTTTTCTTAGTTGTACTTGAGTTCCTTCACCACAATCAATTAAAAAATTTTCATTTCCACAACGTAATAATTGAGAAGTAGGATTTGTGCGTATAGTTGGAATTGCAGAATTAAAACCTAAAATAGTAAGTTCCATAAAATTTATATCGTGTTTTTTAATAGTAATAAACTATTTACTCACTAATATTTTTCATAAAAATACATGATTTTTTTCATTTGTTAAATAAAAATATGATATTTAAAGGTATTTTTTTTTTCTTTTTTTTTTCTTTTTTAAAGCATATTTACAAATATAAGACTAAAAATGGGATATAAATTCAGCTATTTTCTTTATAATAACTCACTAAATACCAATATATTACACACACTATTAAATGTTTTTTCATAAAAAACATTTTATTTATAACAATTCAAATATATTATTCTTATATTACTCACCTCAATAAAATAAAACATAATGAAAATACTAAAAAGTCTTTACGTACAAGTTATAATCGCCATAATTATAGGTATTTTTATAGGCTATTTTTTCCCGAGTGAAGATACTGTAGTTAATGGTGTCAAACAACATAGTGTTGGACTCGGTGAAATGCTGAAACCATTGGGGGACGGATTTATCAAGCTAATTAAGATGATTGTAGGACCTTTGATTTTTTGCACTATTGTACTTGGAATTGCAGGCATGGAAGATACTAAAAAGGTTGGTAAGGTTGGTTTAACAGCTATTGTTTATTTTGAAATTATGACAACAATAGCCTTAATAATCGGCTTAATTTTCGTAAATGTATTAAAACCCGGAGATGGTATGCATGTAGATCCTTATGCTCTGGACTCTTCATCTATGTCCGTTTATATAGAAAAAAGCAAAGAAGATCATGGAATTGTAGGATTTATTTTAGATATGATTCCAGAAAACGTTATTGCTTCTATAGCTTCAAATAATTTATTGCAAGTTTTAGTTTTTGCGATTTTATTTGGTTTTGCCATGACTAAAATCGGAACTAAAGCCTCTAAACCGGTTTTATCCGTATTGCAATCTTTTCTAGATGGGCTTTTTGCTATAATTAAAATAATTATGTATTTGGCCCCTTTAGGTGCTATGGGAGCTATGGGATATACAATAGGCGTATACGGATTAAAAGCTTTAAGTAACTTAGGAATGTTGATCCTATGTTTTTATTTAACTTGTATTGTATTTATATGCGGAGTAATCGGTGCAGTTCTTTATTACAATAAAGTTAATATTTTTAAATTTATACGCTATATTAAAGAAGAACTTTTAATTGTTCTAGGAACTTCTTCTTCAGAATCTGCTTTGCCGGGTATAATGAGTAAAATGGAGAAAATAGGGTGTTCTAAGTCGGTGGTAGGCTTGGTAATTCCTACCGGATATTCATTCAATTTGGATGGAACCTCCATTTATCTTACTATGGCTGCTGTATTTATTTCACAAGCCCTAGATATGCATTTGAACTTACAACAGGAAATAACCCTTCTTTTAGTGTTACTTTTAACTTCTAAAGGAGCCGCTGGTGTTACTGGTAGTGGATTTATTACTCTTGCAGCCACTTTGCCGGTGGTTGGACATGTTCCTGTAGAAGCTGTCGCTTTAATATTTGGAATTGACAAATTTATGAGTGAAGCTAGAGCATTAACCAATTTAATAGGTAATGCAGCTGCCACTATCATAGTTGCCAGAAGAGAAAATGAATTTGATTATACCAAAGCAGAAACTATTTTAATTTCAAATAAGTCTTAACTTACTAATTATTTATTAAAAAATCTGCGCATAAAATTTAATTTATAAGAGCCTTTATCTTTATAAAAACTCAGATTATATTAATTAAATAAAGTTATAAAAATAATAATTTTAAAGTCCTGGTAATTTTTATTAGGACTTTTTATATATACCTAATATACTATAATTTATAAACTGATTCTTTTATTTTAAATATTGACTAAATCCAAATACTATTGATATATTTTTCAATTTTATAATATTAGATTGATTTTCAATCTTTAATACTAAATATAAATTTTGTAAAAACTGATATGCCTAATCTACTTTATTTTTATAGATACAAATAGCTATTTAGTTATGAAGGTAGATTAATATTTTATTACAAACCATAAAAACTAAAAGGTTATTCCAATGCTTGGAATAACCTTTTTCTACTTAAATAATCTCTATTATTTCTTTGAATCCTCAATTGAGAGCTTTCTAAATTCTTTGAGAGCTTTTTCGATAGCTAAAGAGGTTTTTCTGGCTCTAGTTCCGGCTGCCTTGTTGCCATTTTCTACTTGCATTTCTGCATCTTTTTGAAAATCTGCAATCAGATTGTTGATGTTTTCTAATAAATTTTTCATTGTTCCAATTGTTTTTAAATTAGAGGTGCCAAATATAACAATTAATACAATGCAAACAGAGTAACTATAATTTCTGCAATCCTACTCTACTCCAATGCTGTCATTTTTAAAATGGTATCAACTTTAGAATAGGTCAGTCAAGTATATATCGATTTATTGTACATTTGGAGAAAGCTATTCCTTAAAATTATATCTTTTATCAAATAATTTGCAATTAATCATTCTCTTTTATAATATTGTTGCCCGTCACATATAATACAATATATAAGAACATCAATGAAAGAAAGAATTAAAAAACCTTATTATGCTTTTGATCCTAATAAAGCTAATTTTCTATTTGAGCGAACATTTATTTACGATTCTCAACAGGCGTTGTTTGCAAAAATTCCACGCATTATTCATCGTCTATATTTACCTAAATATGCATTCATGATATTGGCTGGTTCAGTCATTGCTTTTATATTGGTAGGTTTTCTTTTTTCAACTTTTTTTACTTTAACTAAGGGCTTAACAAGGCTTTTTAGTTTAATCCCATTAATTGGAACAGTTGCTATAATCTATCTTGTTAGACGCTACGTACAAATCTATCTGGAAATACGCTCAATTAAAAAGCTTTACAAAAAAGTTAAATGGCCAGTTGAATGTTATTGTGCTTTTTTTCAAGAAGGCATTTATATAAAATCGATCGACATAGAAGGTGTATTCTATTGGGAGGATTTTATGGACTTAGGATGCAGTAAAGAGGCTTTATTTTTTCATTTTTGTCCTGCATGTACAGAAAGTGGAAAATTTTTCAAACAATACTATCCTTATTTAGACAATGTCTACATCTTTATTGATGGTGATGAGAAAGTACTTAAATTTATAAGACTGTGGACTTAGGAGGCAATAAAGAGGCTTTAGTTTTTCATTTTTGCCGTGAAGAATTCAAACAATATTATCCTCGTTTAGATAACGTCTACATCTTTATTGATGGTGATGAGAAAGTACTTAAATTTATAAGACTGATAACCTAGTTGGTGATCTAGTCGCTTTTAAATAATGATCTAAAAAAGGTAAATCTTGATTTTATATTATTCAAACTTATTTGATTAGTTATATTCTTTTGTAAATAAGGGATAATACGCTCTATTAGCTTACCACTTAATTGTAGTAAAAAAGGTGATTATTATATGTTAAAAAGTAGTATAAAATTTAATCGTTGATAGTGTCATTATATAAGAAATACTCTAAAAATTATAGAGTTAAAAAAATAAATGATGAATGAATTTGATTAATTAAAATCATATTATCCTGCTTTTTCAAAGTCAGAAAATAAAGCGATTTACTTCTTAATTAAACTGAACAATTCTATAATTCTAAATTTCACTTATCTGATTTTATATCGTACCTTTGCACTTTACAAGTTATATTGGATTTACAGGAAAGAAATTGATTGTAAATAAACGATATATAAAAAAACACATTTATTTAATAAAATATAGAAAATAATTAATATTCCTTTAATTTTTTTGAATTAATCAATGAGCGAAATGAAAAAGATATATTTGGATAGTGCCGCTTCAACGGTAATCGATGAGAGGGTAATTGAAGCAATGATCCAATCAATGAAAGAAGATTTTGGTAACCCATCAGCCATTCATAGTTTTGGACAGGAAAGTAAATCTAAAATTGAAACTGTTCGCAAGAATTTAGCTCAATGGTTACATGTTAATTCAAACGAAATTATTTTTACAAGTTGTGGTACTGAATCCAATAATTTAATTATACGTTCCTGTGTAGAAAATTTGCATATTAGAAGGATAATCACTTCGCCATTGGAACATAAATCTGTTTTAGAAACGGTAAGAGATTTAAAAGAAAAACATCTTGAATTGGAAATAGTCTTTCTTCCTATTTTAAATAAACAAGGAGATTTAGATTTTTCTCACTTAGAAAATTTGCTACAAGATAACATTCCTACTCTGGTCTCTTTAATGCATTCCAATAATGAAATAGGAAATTTGACTGATATAGAATATATTGCAAAATTATGCAAAAAATATAATGCTTTATTCCATTCAGATACAGTGCAAACTATGGCACATTATCCTTTAGATTTTTCTAAAATTCCTGTTGATTTTGCTTCCTGCAGTGCCCATAAATTTCATGGCCCCAAAGGAATAGGTATAGCTTTTATAAGAAAATCGACCGGTTTAAAAGGAATTATGACCGGCGGTGCTCAAGAGCGCAATATGCGTGCCGGTACAGAAAACGTACATAGTATCGTAGGGTTAGGAAAGTCTTTTGATATGGCTATGAAAGAGTTGAATGAGAGGAGAAAAACTATTGAAGAATTGAAACGTTACACCATAGATCAGCTATTAAAAAAGATAAAAGGTGTTTCTTTTAACGGTCACGGGACGGATTTTAATAAAAGTATTTATACGCTTTTAAGTATCTTGCTTCCTTTCCCTAATACCATGGTAGGCTTTCAATTGGATATGAAAGGAGTTGCCGTTTCACAAGGAAGTGCTTGCGCATCAGGAGCCTCTAAGCCATCAAAAACGATGTTACAACTTTACGGTGAAGATGAACTAAAAAACACAACAACTTTACGCATTTCTTTTAGTCATTATAATACTATTGAAGAAATTGATGTACTAATAGACATTCTTTCAGAAATACAAGAAAATAAAGTTAGTACCATCCTTTCCTAAAATGGTTGATTACTGCGCTCAAATTAAAGTTAAAGGTAAAACGTATATGTGAGAAATAGCTATCCTTTGCAGGTTCAAAACCTAATGTTGATTGAATAGGAAGATAAAATTCAAGAAATTCAGGTATAATGTTAAGTTTAATTCCTGTGTCATAAATAAATTTAGTGGGTTTTGCTTTATTATTGTATAAGCCAATATCTGCATAAAGATCTAAAAGCTTCCATAAATGTATTTCCCCGTTTAAAGAGGTAATCCATTTATTAGCAGATTTATCCAATATAGATTTAAAACCTCCTTCTGCCATTATGTATTGTTGATAAAATAGTCCGCTGGTTGCAGATCTTCCTAAATAATCCATATAATTAAAGCTATAATCGGTTATATGATCCACCCCAAAATCAAAATAAGTAGAATTTGAATGATTGGTTATAAAATATCCGCCAAAATATCGCAAGGTTATTTTCTTATTGGGTGCATATTCATGTCTAAAATATATTTCCGAACTAATCTTATTGAACATATTAGAATGTTGAAAATTAGTTTTACTATACCATTCATTAATTAGTCTGTTATCAGAATGGGAATAAGAAATATCAATAAGATTATAATGCGAATAGTCATCTTTTTCCCATAATTTTGAAGGATTTTTTTCTCTCTCAACACTATTAAATGATATTCCTATAGTTCTATTAATTTCTGATCTCGGTCTTTTCTTAAAAAGAAAGTTTAAATTTCCCGAATACTTTTTATAACTCAAATCTTTATCATAATGATAAAAATTATAACCTGATCCTAATGATATTCTCCTAAAAATACCGCTCTCCATATCGTAATTGTAGTTTATAGATGCTGCTCCTGTCAAACTCTTTGTCCCAGTAGAGTATGTTGGAGAAAAAGAATACTCAAACGGTCTTGAAAAAGGAGAACTATTATAAAAGCGTAATCCTAAAATAAATTTATCATAATCATTCCAATTGATATTAGGTTCATAGAAAATTTGTGTATAATTAGGATTATCAACATCTGCATAAAATTTCATCTGTAATTTTTTTTTGTTTTTATAAATTCCTTCTGTATTTAACAAATTATCATTATCATTAATTTCAGGAAAAATATAATTTTTATTAATAAGCAATTTGCTGTAATCACCATTTATAAATGTATATACAGAATCTTTCTTCGTTGAAAAAATCCATTTTTGATTAATTACTTGCTTGTTTTTTTCGGCTGTAATTAAAATTGGCACAGCTAAAGCCGTTTTATTGGTTATACGTATTTTTATATTATTTGTATCGTTTTTATTATCATAGAATTTCTTAATCTTAAAATTGATACGATCATTTGTTGAAATGTATTTTTGAAAGAACCAATCTAAATTTTCATGAGAAACATCTTCCAAGAACTTTTGAAAATATAAAGCATTTACTTCTTTTTCTCTTCTTTCTTGTATAAGTTTTCTAATTGAGCTTTCAAAAATGCCCTGACTTAAATATTCAGATAAAAAATTAAAACTTAATCCCGATTTAAATCCACTTATAATATATTGATTTATATTGCTTAATTCTAAAAAATTTTCATTAATCGGTTGATCATAATTTTGTGTGGCTATATACCTATAACCTAATTTATACCTATCAATTAAAGGGACTTTAGATATAAAAAAATATTTTAGGGGTTTAATTTTCAGTATACTAAAATCATCCGGTAAATCACCCAATAATTTTGTATCAGGATAGTATTTTTTTAGATATTTTAATTGATAGTAAGTAAGCAAACCATTTGAAATCCAATGATATTTATTTTTATCTAATTTAATGATTTGATTAATCGTTAAATATGCAATTTGTTGAAACATTTTAAGGTCAATTTTAATATCATCAGAAAACATGACCCATTCCTTAAGACCAAATAAATTAATATTATCAACTCCTACAAAATTTCGATCTTTTTTTATTTTAGAGCTAATAAATATTTTTGCAGGAAGAGTTCCTAACTTTTCTTTTAAAAATGATAATTCTCTTTGAATATTTTTATAATATAACTCTTTTAATTCTTCTTTAATCGGATATCCTATAGTTACCTCTGTTTGTATTCCATCTATTTCATATAAAAATGATAGAGGCTTATTTTTAGTAAGTAAAACAGTTACTGCATCATAGTTGGTCCCTTTTAAAATATGATCTCCTTCTTTAATCAAATCTCCTTCTATATATAGATCATTAGGATAATAAAAAACTATAGAATAATCTGTTTTTCTATATGGATTAAATTCTGTATCAGTGAAAGATTCCAATTTAGGTTTTGATTTATCAAAGTCTAAAGGTTGTATAAAAAAGTTTTTTAATAAATACGTTCCTTTAGATGAATATCCATATCCTGTAATTTTATCATAAGGTACTTTAATATTGTAGTTCAAATTAAGAGAAATGCTATCATTAGGCAATAAAGGGTTGAAAAGGTTTATTTCATAAAATTCAAAATCTCTAAGTAAAAAAACAGGTTGACGTTTATCTATAAAAATTGTTAAATCATTAATTCTACCTCTATTTAAATATTTTGAAAAATATAAAGATTTATTCCTATCTTCTAACTTTCGTTTTCCTAAAACTGTATTGGTATTAGAATAGGAATTAGCAGCTGCATGCAGATATATTTTATCTAATGTATATCCTGTATTATTAAAAAAAGTTATCTTTTGCTTAACTGATATATTTTTAGTTATGCTATCTAAAGTAGCAGAAATAAATATCTTGTCGCTTTGAGCTAAGCAAAATAAAGGTAAAATGAAAAGTATTATTTTTATTATAATTTTAATTTTCATAGGGGTAAAAAAGTAATCACTAGAAAAACTTGATTATTTGAATCTCACTTCTACAGCTCCAAAACGATATTTTATAATGTCAGCTTCAAAAAATTCAATGTCATCAATAGTATTTAAAATCTTATAAATTTCTTTTTTTAGGACCCCTTTACCTTTTCCATGAATAAAAATTAATTTATTTATTTTATCCATTTTAGCTAACTTTATTTCTTCATTTGCCCGATTAATTTGCTTTTCAAGCATCTGATGAGGTGTTAAATTTTTTACTGAATCAACCAAATTTCCAATATGTAGATCTATAATTCTTTCTTTTTCATTTTTTTTTGCAAATATATTTTTCTTTTTTGAAGAAACATCTTCCTTTTTAGTACTAACATTTGAAATAGCATTATATATATTTTCATATTTTTCAGCTGAAATTATTTTATCTATTGAATAAATAATTTCAAAACCATAGGAATCTAATAACAAAACTTTAGTCCCTGTAATATTTTTTATGATATATCCCCCCTCTTCATCTATTAGTCTTACTTTATCTCCGATTTTCATTTACTATAAATTAATAAAGAAGGCTACCATTTTGATAGCCTTCTCAATTTAGTGATAAATATCTTTATATGTTTTTTATATCTTATTACCTTGGAATCTTATTACTAGCTCCTCTTTTATTTCTGGTAGATGAAGATTCTTTACCTTTATGGTCTTGAGCTACTCTAAATCCTACCCAAACTGCAGATTCATTTTCTAACATATATCTTCTTTGTCCCGGATCTAACCAATAGGATGTATCATTCCAAGAACCTCCTTTTATAACTCTTAAATCATTACTAATTTGAGAGGTTCTTTGTTTAGTATCTTTCTCTAAAACAACTCTACCATTTTTATCCACTATCCAATTTCTAATTGGGGAATTATAAAAACTATATACACCTGTTGAATCTATTACCCCATCTCCTGCTTCTAATGATGATTGAAAATCTCCATCTCTAAAGTTTCTAGCATCATCTACAACTTCGGTTTCAAATTTACCAGATAAATTTCTATATAGTCTTCGTCCATCCGCTAAGGTATCATATTGTATATTTCCATCTTCAACCTTTTTGAATCTTCCTGGACTTCCTGCCTCACTGATAAATTGTTGATAGACATTTCCCCTATAATAATTGAAATCATTATAATCAGTGTCTATTAAAGGTCTATAAACATCTTGCGTCCATTCAGCAACATTTCCGTACATTCCATAAAGACCAAAAGGATTGGAAGGATAAGATCTTACGTCAGAAGTAATAGCATTACCATCATTAGCCCAACCTCCGCTTCCAGAATAATCTCCACTGCCTCCTGATTTAAAATTTGCTTCGAACTGCCCCTTATTTCTACCCTTTTTAGCTCTCATTCTATTAATCATCACATCTTTACCCTCGATAATATTATATTGTCTATTATCAGCTTCAGCTAATGCAGCATATTCCCATTCGGCTTCTGTTGGTAACCTGAATTTTTGTACTAAATTACCTTGTGCACTTTTATTAACAGCAATAATTCTTTCATTTTTACTAGTTATTCCACGCTGTTTAGCTATTTTATCTTGATTAACTATCCCTTCAAGTTCAGGGTCATTATACTTATATTTTTCAACATTAAAGGAATTTGAACCAACATTATTTTCAGGATTACTATAATAATCCTTAGGTATAATACCTTTATTCATTAGTTCTTTTTCATTAGCTCTATCTGTCAACCAATCACAATATCTTTGCGCTTGCAACCAGCTAACTCCCACTACAGGATAATTATCAAACTGAGGAGCTCTAAAATAATCTTCAGAATAAACATCGTTCCTTGATAACTTATTTTTCCATACAAGTGTATCAGGAAGTGCACCGAAATAAATATCTTTATAATTATCTTGCGTTGGAGAATATACGTATTTCAACCAAGTTACATATTCACGATATTCATAGTTGGTTACTTCTGTCTCTCCAATAAAAAAGGACCGAACTTGCATACGATTAGGGGTATTGTTCCAATCATGCATCACATCATCCTTTACTAAACCCATAGTAAATGAACCACCCTCTATAAATACCATTCCTACCCAGCCTTTCTCTGTTTTTTTCTTATTGCTATAAAACCAACCGTTTCTATCATTGGCTTTCCAACCTGTTAAACTTTTTGTGTTTTTAGTACCACCGCCAGGCTTCGTTCTTCTACCACCGCAATTAATTAAGATTAAGGGAATTGAAGAAACAATGAATAATGATAATATGAATTTCCCGATTCTCATTGTATTTATTTTCATAATTTAGATCATGCAAAAATAATATAATATTGTAGAAAGAAAAATTTTTTCTACTTTATATTACATAACCTCAAATAACGTATACTAATATATAAATATTGTACATTTTATAAAATATTATTTATAATTATTCGTTATCATAAAGGTAAATGAAAAGATTTGTATTTTTTTTTATAGCGCTTTATGTTCAAGCGCTTTTATTATCAGTTAAAGGTCAAACCATTACGATTAATTGGGAGGGTTTAAAATCCACTTCATATTTTACAGGAAATTCAGGAAAGTATCCTTATTTTTCTAATGAAAACTATTCAATTGATGGGGGAATTCCCACTTTATATTATGACAAATTAACAGATTTTAATGGAGATATTTACCTTTCTAATTTACAATGGAGGCAAATTGAAAAGTCGCAATTGGGTGATATTCCTATAAATTTAATTCCCGCAGTTGATCAATTCAGCGCATCGATAACAAAGTCTCGAGATCAAAAATTTATTTCTGTTTCAATCAAAACCTTTAAAAAAATTGATAATACTTTTTTCCAACTTGTAAGTTTTACCATAGATAAAAAAAGTACTCTTTTAAAAAATATTTCAACTTTGGAGTCGAATTTAAATACTGAAAGTATTTTACAGAACGGAGAATGGTATAAAATAAAACTATCTAAAACAGGAATTTATAAAATAGATTATAATTTTTTAAAATCTTTAGGAATAAATGTTAATTCAATAAATCCAAAAACCATACGAATTTTTGGTAATGGGGGTAAAATGTTACCTGAGCCGACTTCTGATTTTCGATATGAAAATTTAAAAGAGAATGCAATCTATGTTTCCGGCGAAGAGGATGGAGCTTTTAATGCCGATGATTATATTTTATTTTATGGACAAGGCCCTGACTATTGGATAAGAGAATCAACCATTAAACACAAAAAAAACATCTATGAAGATTATGCATACTATTTTATTAATATAAATCAATCTCCCGGAAAAAGAATTTCAACAATAGCTTATAAGACTCCTAATGACAAAATTTATACAGAATACGATGACCATCAATTTTATGAAGAAGATTTATACAATTTAAATCAAGTAGGAAAAATTTGGGTGGGAGAAAATTTAAGTATAAAAAATAATAAAGTAGTTGATTTTACAGTACACGATTTGGTTTCTGCTTCAAATATAATCTGTAATTACTCATGGGTTTCAAGAAATGCAACTAATGGAAAGTTAATCGTCTTATTCAATGATACCCCTTTATATTCGACTATTCTACAGCCGCTAAGTACTGAACTTGATTTTGCAATCGGTAAGCAAACGAAAACCTTTACTTCCAATAAAAATCAATTAAAATTTACTTTAGAATTTGATAATTCTTCCAATCCATCAGCTGAACTATATCCTGATTATTTGGAGGTTATTTTTAAGCAAAAACTTAAATTTAATGGAAGCCAAATGAATTTTAGGACATTTGATGTTATTGAAAACGGGAAAATATACGGATTTAATTTTTCTCCTTCGGAAGCGTTTGAAGTTTGGGATGTTTCAGATATCGTAAATGCAAAAAAATTAGAAAGGGCAACAGGCACATATAATTTTTCTTATCAATTTTCCTCTACTGTTTTCAAAAATGAAATGGTTGCATTCAAACATGCTGCAGCTTACATACCAACTGCAATTGGAAAAATTTCAAATCAAGCTTTACATTCAATCTCCAATCCAGATTATATTATAATAACAATTCCTGAATTTGTCTCACAAGCAAATCGCATAAAAAATCTACATCAAACTAATAACAATCTCAAAGTAGAAGTTGTGACCGTAAATCAAATTTATAATGAATTTAGTTCCGGAGGGCAGGATTTAACTGCAATAAGAGATTTTTTAAGATATTTATACAAAAAAGATAATCAAAAATTAAAGTATGTATTGCTCTTGGGAGCCAGTTCGTATGATCTGAAAAATAAAACCGGAAAAGGATATAATCTCATTCCTACTTATCATAGTTATGAAAGTTCAGGCATAAACTATTCATATGCAACGGATGATTATATTACCATTTTGGATGATAACGAAGCGAAAATGATCGATGAAAATGCTAATCTCTCTTCATCTCAACTTGATATTGCAGTGGGAAGAATGATCGCAAAAGATTTAGATGAAGCAACACTATGCGTAGATAAAAGTGTGAAATATATGAATGGAAATTCTTCACAAGGTTCACCTTTCGGTGACTGGAGATTAAAAACCTCCCTTATCGTTGACATTGATAGTGAAAATAATTTTCATAAAAAAATAGAAGAAACAATCGCCCAAAATATTTTTGAAAAGAGTTTAAAAGAATATACTTTGAGCAAGCTTTATATCGACTCTTATAAAGCAGACTACACCTCTGGGGGAGCCCGATTTCCACAGGTTACTACCGCAATAAAAAATGCTTTTAACAACGGCAATTTAGTAATAAATTATTTTGGGCACGGCGGTCCGCTTTCAATTTCTCAATACAGATTATTTACTAAAGAAGATATTAAAAGTTTGACTAACTTTAATAACGATTTCTCTCGATTACCTTTATTTATTACTATCTCTTGTGATGTATCCATCTGGGATAATCCTACATTAAACTCTTTTGGAGATATGTTATATCTTAAAAAAAATGGAGGTGCTTATGCGATGATTACTACAAACAGAGCTTTATCTATATATTACGGACTAACAATGAATCCAATATTAATGAAATATATTTTTAGTTCGGATTCCAATGATAAAAAATATATAGCTTTGGGGGAAGCCTTACGTTTATCAAAAAAAGAATTTAGACATGGAGATAATCGAAAAATATCTTTATTGGGTGATCCTGCTCAATCTCTCGCATATCCAAAACGTAAAATAAAATTAACTAAAATAAATGGAAAAGATGCGGACAATTTTTCTGAGACCATAAGAGCTTTAGATTTTATAACATTAGAAGGACAAGTCTTAGACGAGAATGATAAACCAGACACATCTTTTTCTGGTAGTATACAAACCATACTTTATGATAAACCCATTGAAAAGAAAACCCTCAATAACTTCAATCTAAACTCTTTAAATCCTCCACTTGAATATAAAGAACAAAACAACTCTATTTATAAAGTTGGTTCTCAAGTTAAAAATGGAAATTTTAAAATAGAATTTTATGTACCTAAAGACATAAATTACGAAGTAGGGAAAGGAAAATTGATTTTATATTCAGACAATTCTAAAATTGACGCTTTTAATTATAAATATGATCTAAAAATTGGTGATATTAATCCTAATGGCATTAACGATGATGAAGGACCGAAAATAGGATTATATATGAATAATTTAAATTTCGCTAACGGAGGTTTAACAGATCGATCACCATATCTTTTGGCATGTATTACAGACAGTACGGGTATTAACTCAACCGGGTTAGGAATCGGTCATGATATTACAGGAATATTAAATAACAACGTGAATGGTACTATTATTCTGAATGACTTCTTTACCGGAGGAGAATCATCTCCTTGTTTAAATCCAAAATTGAAAGATTATCAGAAAGGCAAAGTTTGGTACAGATTATATGATTTGGATCCCGGAAACCATACCATTACTTTTAAAGTATGGGATATTAATAATAATTCATCTACAGCAACGTTAGACTTTTTAGTCGTAGATAATGGTGATCAGGGGTTGATTATAAAAAAGCTTCTGAATTGGCCTAATCCTTTTACAACAAAAACTTTTTTCCATTTTGAACATAACTGTCCTGATATTTTAGATGTTCAAGTTCAAATTTTCACTATATCCGGAAAATTAGTTAAAACTATCAATCAAACTGTAACTTCGCAACCTTTTAGTGAAGGGTATAGAACAGATAAATATGGAATCGAATGGGATGGATTGGATGATTATGGAGACAAAATTGGAAAAGGCGTATATGTTTATCGTGTAAAAGTAAAAGGAACATCTGAATTTTGTAAAGGATCTGTTTCTCAAATTGAAAAATTGGTAATATTAAAATAAAATATATTTTTGTAATAAAAAAAGCTATAATTCAAAATAATATTATTTAACTCAAATAGTTCATGAAAAAAAGAATTTTAATTATGACGTTATTATTATTTAGTGCCTTTAAGGCTCAGAATAGAAATTACGCCATTGTTACCGGAGCCCCATTCCTTAGAATCTCACCAGATGCGCGTTCGGGTGGTTTAGGTGATCAGGGGGTTGCCACTTCACCCGATGGATTTTCACAATTTTGGAATCCATCGAAATATGTATTTGGAACAAGTTATTCAGGAGTTGGACTTTCCTATACTCCTTATATGAATAAACTAACTAGTGATGTATTTTTATTAAATGGTACTTTTTATACATTTCTAGGAGAAGAAGAAAGAAGTACACTAGGTGCAAGCATTTATTATTTTAACATGGGAGAAATTCAACTTAATGAGCTATTAGGTAATAATATCGTTGAAAAAGGAATTTCCAAACCGAATGAATTTTCAATTGATGTTTCTTACGGCCTTAAATTAGCTGATGTATATTCCATGGCTGTAACAGCAAGATATATTCGTTCGGATTTATTCAATAATGTAGATAATTCATCAGCACAAACAAAGGCTGCAAATACATTCGCAGTAGATGTAACTGGATATTTTCAATCTGATAAAAGCCGTTCTTTCAATAACTATGAAGGTAGATGGAGAGCCGGTTGGGGAATTTTTAATATGGGACCTAAATTAGATTATTCCGATAATAAAGAAAATTCAAGCTATTTGCCTACAAATTTAAGACTAGGAGTTGGCTATGACTTGTATTTCGATGAAGAGAACAAATTAGGACTTACCTTAGAAGCATCCAAGCTATTAGTACCGGCACCAGAAGAAGTCAAAAATCCTGACGGAAGCATTACCTATAAAGTTCCCGATAAGAGTTTTATTTCTGGTATGTTTAATTCTTTCAGCAATAAAGATGTAGGAAAAGAAATTACTTACAGTATATCAGGCGAATATACATACAATAATGCTTTTTCATTCCGAACCGGATATTTTTACGAGAATCCAGATAAAGGAGGTAGGCAATATGTTACACTGGGAGCAGGTCTTAAATATCAATCATTTGGAATTGATTTTTCATACCTAATTACTACATCAAGTATAAACAACGCGTTGGATAATACCTTACGATTTGGATTAACATGGGATTTTGGAGGTGATGCTACAAATGCCTACGATAATTATTAAAATTTTTAAATTAAATTTGCCACTTACATAAAGAATCACTCTACCTAAGAGTGATTTTTTTTACCTTTTCAAAAATTATATTACGATGTTTACATATGAAAAATTAATTGAAATTAAACAACTAATAAAAGAAAAAGAAAATATACTTATCCTTGCACATCAAAATCCAGATGGCGATGCCATAGGATCTTCATTAGGCTTATATCATTTTTTACATAAAATAGGTGTTCAATCAACTATAATTGTTCCCAATGAATTTCCTAAGTTTTTAAAATGGATGCCTGATGCTAAAAATATAATTATCGGCGAATATCGAACTAAATTTGTAGATATAGCATTTAAAAATGCAGATTTAATTTTTTGTCTTGATTTCAACACATCTACAAGGATTAATCAGCTTGAAACAAAATTAAATGAATCAAAAGCCATTAAAATTTTAATTGATCATCATCAAAATCCAGATTGTTTCGATTATGTTTATTCAGATACTTCACAACCGGCAACTTGTCAAATGATATATAAATTTATCGAAACGTTGGGAGAAGTATCAAAAATCGATGAAAATATTGCTACCTGTCTTTATACGGGAATTTTAACTGATACAGGAAGTTTCCGTTTTAAAAATACCACTTCAGAAACTCACAAAATAATAGCTTCACTCATTGATATGGGAGCCCAACCCAATATTATTTCATCTAATATTTTTGATTGTAATACTCCCGAAAGACTTAAGCTATTAGGTACCGTATTGGATTCAATAGAATTAATCCAGGATAAAAATACAGCTATTTTATATATCACTAAAAATCAACTACTTGAATTTGGGTATCAGAAAGGTGATACAGAAGGATTTGTTAATTATGGACTCTCTATAATCGGAATAAAATTTGTTGCTTTCTTTATGGAAGATATTCAAAATGATTTCGTTAAAATTTCTTTCAGATCCAAAGGCGAATTTGATGTAAATAAATTTTCAAGAAAATATTTTAGTGGAGGCGGGCATATTAATGCTGCAGGTGGGAAAAGCGAACTTTCTCTTATGGATACCATTTCAAGATTTAAAAATATTATTAAAACTGAAGTAAATGAAATTTCTTAATAATACTTATCTTATTTTACTAAGCATATTTTTATTCAATACTTGTCAGAAAAAAGAAATTTTTCTTCCTGAAAATAAGTATACATCGAAATATAAAAATGAAATATTAAAAAATTCAAAAGAAAGAGAAGATAAGGAAAGAAATTTCTTACAAAAATGGATTAATATGCGAGAAGATTCCTTACATCAAAAGTTTTTAGCTACTTCCTCAGGAATATGGTTTCGATATGTAATAGAAAAAAAATTATTAAAGCCTAAAAATAATGACGGTGTAATCTATTCAGCAGAAATTAAGACCCTTTCAGGTGATATTATATATAGCTTCGATGAATTTGGTGAAAAACAAGGAATTTTAGGAAAATTTAAAGAAATACGAGGCATTGAAAGTGCTCTATATATGATGGGGAAAGGCGATGTTGCTGAAATAGTACTTCCCTCTTTTACCGCGTATGGACTCTATGGAGACGAGAATAAAATAGGTGCTTACGTACCTTTGTTAATTACCTTAAAGTTAATTAATGTAAAAACCAATTTCGATTAAATAGCTTTTATTTTCTTTAATAATATAAAATCCCTAATAAATAAAAATATTAGGGCATTTTTTTAAAATAATTAATCGTATTCTCTTTATCTATAGCTAACCTATTTTTCAATTCCTCTAAAGATGAGAATTTATTTTCATCACGAGATCTGTCATAAAAATAAATTTCTATTTCCTCCCCATAAATATCCCTATTAAAATCAAGTATATGCACTTCAATTTGTTTATTTAATCCATTAACTGTAGGTCGCTTTCCAATATTCATCATCCCATAAAAATAGTTTTCTTTAATTTTTACCTTAACAAAATAGACTCCATTTTTGGGACAAATTTTATGTTCGTCAATTTCAATATTTGCAGTAGGAAAGCCTAAAGTTGCACCAATTTTATCTCCCTTAATAACTTTTCCTTTCATTAGAAAGTTGTATCCTAAATACTCATTAGCTCTAATAATTTTACCTTCGCTAATTTTATTTCTAATTTTCGTAGAACTAATAACGGAATTATTTCCGCTTAAAGCAGGAAGTTTATAAAGCTTAAAACCGAATTGCTTGGAAAACATTTGCAAACGTTCATAATTTCCATCTCTATTATTTCCGAATTGATGATCATATCCGATAACAAGAGAGTGTATGTGCAAACGGGCGACTAATATATCTCTGACAAATTCCAACGCGCTTAATTGGCTAAAGTCTTTAGTAAATTCCTGAATAAACAAATGTTGAACATTAAATTTTTCCAACAGTTGTATCTTTTCTTCTAAAGTAGTAAGTAATTCAAATCCAGTAAAAGGTTGTAAAACTAAACGCGGATGCGGATTAAAGGTCATCACAGCTGTTTCAGCTTCTTCCTTTTTTGCAATATCGCTTAAATATTTTAACACATATTGATGTCCTAAATGTACTCCATCGAACATACCCAAGGTTAAGATTATTTTATGATTTTTTGATATATTTAGATTTTTTGTATGAATATTCACAGGTGTTTAAAACAAATTATCTGCAAAAATATGATTTTTTTTAATATTTTTTCAAGGCATATAAGCATTAAAATACTATATTTGCAATACCTTAAATGAAATGTAATTAATTGAATTTTAAATTATATGGTAACGGTTAATAAAGGAAAAATATCTCAGGTTATAGGCCCAGTAATAGATGTTGTTTTTGAAGAAGTAGAACAACTCCCAAATATATATGATGCATTGGAAGTTACAAAAAATAATAATGAGCCTAATCTAATCCTTGAAGTGGAGCAACATATTGGGCAAGATACGGTACGATGTATAGCGATGGATGCTACTGATGGATTATATCGTGGACAAGAAGTAATAGCTACCAATAAGCCTATAACAGTTCCTATCGGAGAAGAAATAAATGGACGTTTGTTCAATGTTATTGGAAAAGCAATTGACGGCATCGGTGATGTGCCTAAAACACATGAACTTCCTATACATAGACCCTCTCCAAATTTTGAAGATATTTCAACCTCAGCTGAAGTATTATACACAGGTATCAAAGTAATCGATTTAATTGAACCTTATTCAAAAGGAGGTAAAGTTGGGCTTTTCGGAGGTGCTGGAGTAGGTAAAACAGTTTTAATTCAAGAATTAATTAATAATATAGCCAAAGGACACGGTGGTTTATCCGTATTCGCCGGCGTAGGAGAACGTACCCGTGAAGGAAATGATCTTCTTCGAGAAATGTTAGAATCTAAAATTATCTCTTATGGAGATGAATTTATGAAATCAATGGAAGAAGGAGGTTGGGATCTTTCTAAGGTAGACTTTGAAGCCCTGAAGACTTCAAAAGTTGCCTTCGTTTTTGGTCAAATGAACGAACCTCCAGGAGCTCGTGCCAGAGTAGCTCTCTCCGGATTGACATTGGCTGAATATTATCGCGATGGTTTAGGAGCGGGAAAAGGACGTGATGTACTATTTTTTATTGATAATATATTCCGTTTTACACAAGCCGGATCTGAAGTTTCTGCATTATTAGGCCGTATGCCTTCAGCCGTAGGTTATCAACCGACATTGGCAAGTGAGATGGGTGCACTTCAAGAACGAATCACTTCCACCAAAAACGGTTCAATTACCTCTGTACAGGCAGTATACGTACCGGCAGACGATTTAACTGACCCTGCACCTGCAACTACCTTTGCTTACCTAGATGCAACAACTGTTTTAGACAGAAAAATTGCTTCTCTAGGTATTTATCCTGCAGTGGATCCATTGCAGTCTACCTCTAGAATTCTTTCTCCTGAGATTTTAGGTAATGATCATTACCAATGTGCTCAAAACGTTAAAGAAATCTTACAAAGATATAAGGATTTGCAAGACATTATAGCGATATTAGGTATGGAAGAGCTTAGTGAAGAAGATAAGTTAGTAGTTTATCGAGCTAGAAAAGTACAAAGATTCCTTTCTCAACCTTTCCATGTGGCCGAACAATTTACCGGTACTCCGGGGGCTTTAGTTGATATTAAAGATACTATCAAAGGATTTAATATGATTCTTAACGGAGAATTGGATCAATACCCTGAAGCAGCTTTCAATCTTAAAGGAACTATTGAAGAAGTTATTGAACATGGTGAAAAGCTACTAGCTGAATTAAAAAAATAAAGTATCTCAGTAATAATTTTAATTCTGATGAAAATACAAATACTTACCCCAGAAGAAGTTATTTTTGATGGTGAAGTGTCTTCTATCTCAGTTCCCGGTTCTATGGGGGAATTTCAAATGTTAGAAAATCATGCTTCTATTGTTTCAACACTCGAACCAGGTACTATTAAACTTGAGAATATAAGTTCCACTTCATCTCATAAACTAAAAGATGACGGAAAATATAAAATATTTACAATTAAAAGCGGATTATTAGAATTTAACAATAATAAAGGAATTATACTTTGTGATTGATTTATAGTTTAATAATAATATATTTATAAAAAAGGATTGAGATTTCAATCCTTTTTTTATTTAAAATATTTTATATTATTCTTACGCTATAAAACACATAATTAAATAACTACATATACATACAAAGATAAAATTATGTTTTCAGCTTGAAATTTAAATATGTTATCGGTTTACCCTCATTTAAGAACATTTTCTCATAAAAGGTTTTTATTTCTCTCACATAACTTGGTAATTCATATTCTGGCGCTCCATAGATATCATGATGAGAAGACAATACTTTATATCCCATTCCAGTTATTAGACCATTAGCATAACCATGTAAAAATTCACTATCAGTTTTTAAATGTATGGTTCCCTCCTCCTTCATTATTTTTTTATATTTATCCAAAAATATAGGATTTACCAAACGATGTTTAGTCCTTTTATATTTAATTTGAGGATCTGGAAAAGTGATCCAAATTTCGTCCACTTCTCCGATTGAAAAAACATATTCGATTAATTCAATTTGAACACGTAAAAAACCCACGTTACTAATATTCTGCTCAGTTGCAGTTTTAGCACCTCTCCAAAAACGTGCACCTTTGATATCTATACCTAAAAAATTTTTATTAGGAAAGTATTTAGCCAAGCCTACCGTATATTCTCCTTTTCCACAACCTAATTCTACAATTATGGGATTATCATTTTTAAAAAATTTCTCTTTCCAATTACCTTTATAAAGAAAATTTGACATTACTTCCTCACGTGTAGGTTGTATAACGTTATTAAATGTCTTATTTTCAGCAAATTTACGAATTTTATCCTTACCCATATTTTAATATTGAATTACAAAAATAAAGATATTCAAAGATATTTCAAATTTCTTGATTTTCTATTCTATAAACATTTTATAGCATCTATAAATAATTGTATTTTATACAAAATTTAATAATTATTTAAAAAACAATTTTTGCACATGAAGTTTTATAACTGTTAAATGGATAATGCATCAAAATTATTATTTCTTCAATTTTATATTTATTAGTAAAAAAATAGTTTAACATTTTAATAAAATTAATTAAAATTCGATAACTAAAATATTCATTAACTTCAAATTAATTTAATATTTTTATCAATCAAACACTATTTATAACATATGGATGTTTCTCAACCCAAACTTACTTCTAAAATACTTTGGCTAATGGCTATAAGTTCAGGATTAGTTGTAGCAAATAATTATTATAATCAACCTTTGTTAGGTTTAATGGCAAAGGATTTTAATGTAAGTGAATCTAAAATAAGTGGTATAACTATGTTTACTCAGATTGGATATGCTTGTGGGTTATTTTTTCTTATTCCTTTGGGAGATATGTTTAGAAGAAAAAAAATTATACTTATTGATTTTATTTTCATTATTGGAAGTTTACTAGCAATGTCAATAAGTCCTTCCGTTGAATTATTGATTCCGATAAGTTTCATTATTGGTTTTACATCAGTTATTCCTCAACTATTCATCCCTATGGCTGCCACTTTAGCATCAGCCGATGAGAAACCAAAAGCAGTAGGTTTTGTCATGAGCGGCTTATTAATAGGTATTTTAGGATCAAGAGTTTTAAGTGGATATATAGGTGATATTTACGGTTGGAGAGAAATGTACTATATAGCAGTATTAATTATGTGTGTTCTGTATATATTAATATATTTTTATCTTCCGGAAATTTATCCTAGCTTTAAGGGAAGCTATAAAAATTTAATGTTATCACTTATAAAACTTTTTAAATCTAATAGCTCTTTACGTTCAGCTGCATTAAGAGGTGGCTTAAGTTTTGCATCTTTAAGTGCTTTTTGGACACCTTTGGTATTTCATCTAGAAGAAAATTTTCATTTAAGCGATGGTAATGCAAGTAATATTGCCGGTAAATTTGGTCTGATAGGAGCTTTCGGTGCTTTAGCTGCTGCTTTAATAGGTAAAGTAATATCCAAATACAACAAAAATACTATATTAGTTTTCACGACTCTCATGATATTACTTTCATGGATTATTTTCTACTATGGTGGTAATAACTATATTGGATTGACATTAGGAATCATATTAATTGATATAGGAGTACAATCCACACAAATTACTAACCAGTCTATCATCTTTTCCAATCATCCTGAGGTTGGAAATCGGGTAAATACTATTTATATGACTAGTTATTTTATTGGTGGATCATTAGGAACATTTATTTCAGCATATGCTTTTGAAAGATATAATTGGGTAGGAGTTATTGGTGTTGGAAGTTCTTTTGCTCTATTAATGTTAATATTTCATTTATTTTCTACCAAAAAATAAAAATTAAATGTTTTATTTTTCTCTAATAATTTATTTTATCTAGGTTAATTCTATTTTCCGATATTAATTATTAAAGTTAAAGTTATAATTTTATTAATTGAGTTGAAATTAAGAGATAATATTTCAATATTTTTTTTATCTTCATCTTATTGTTAAATTCATATTTTTATCACTAAATTTCAATTAAATTTTAAATTTAAAGATAAAAAGAAATGATTATAACAAATAAAAAACTCCTATCAAAGATAAGAGTTTTTAGATTTTTTTAAGCATAAGAAGTTATTTCGATTGAGGTATATAGATTTGAAATCCTAAACCGAATCCTAAACCACTTTGTTTATTTCCATTGTTTACATTTTGCACAGCTTCTGCATAGTTGTATCCTACAGTTGCTTCTAAAGCAACAGAATGTGTAATAAAGTGAGCATATCCTACATTCACCCCAAAAGCAAATCCACTATCTGAACTACCATTAACTGCTGCTCCTTTAAAACCTATATCACCTTCAGCAAAAAATCTACCTGTTTCATTAGCACCTTCAGGGATATAATATCTAACAAATGGCATAACTCCGTAATTCCAGATTGGTTTAGAGTCATCTTGAAAAACAGCTCCGAAATCAATGGTTGCACCGACAGCTATTCCTTTAGAAAGAAAGTAACCTACTCTAGGAGTTAAATTGAAAGAAAAAGCTTCGTTTTCAAAATCATAACCGAGATTAGTAATACCTGCTCCAGTTAACCAACTTCCCTTTTGTATTGGTGAAGAACCTACGTTTGAAGAAGTTTGAGGTGTAGATACAATCTGTGCATTTAAAGTTGCCATACTACCTAAAAGAATAGTAAACAATAAAAGTACTTTTTTCATGTTAAATTTATTTATAAATAATATAGCAGACGACAAAACTTATGCCAAAATTTTAACAAATAATTATATTTTTTTTAATTTGAATAGTTTGGTGCTTCCTGCGTGATAATTACATCATGGGGATGACTTTCTTTTAAACCTGCAGAGGAAATTTTAACCATTTTACTTTCAATTTGCAATTTCTCAATATTTTCAGTACCGCAATACCCCATGCCTGCACGAATACCTCCACATAATTGATATACAACATCAGATAATTTCCCTTTATAAGGAACTCTACCCTCTATACCTTCCGGAACTAATTTATTAGTTCCGGATTGGAAGTATCGGTCTTTACTTCCTCTTTTCATTGCTGAAATTGATCCCATACCTTGATAACTTTTGAATTTTCTACCCTGAAAAATAATTTCATCTCCAGGAGCTTCATCGGTTCCTGCAAAAAGAGATCCTAACATGACACAAGATGCTCCGCTAGCAATTGCTTTAACGATATCTCCTGACAATTTAATACCTCCATCGGCTATGACAGGTATTTGATGCGTATAGGCATACTCATATACGTTATAAATAGCAGATAATTGGGGAACGCCAACACCGGCAACTACTCTGGTTGTACAGATAGATCCTGGCCCCACTCCCACTTTTAGTGAATTAGCCCCTGCATCTATTAAATCTTTTGCAGCTTTTGCAGTAACAATATTTCCTCCTACAATATCTAATTCTGGAAAAGATGACCTTATTTCTTTTATTTTATTTAAAACATTAATCGAATGACCATGCGCGGAGTCAACCGCAATGATATCTACACCTGCCTTTACTAAAGCTTCTACCCTTTCTAAGGTATCATTACCAACTCCTACTCCTGCACCCACTCTAAGTCTTCCATCAGAATCTTTACATGAATTAGGATATTCCAATAAATTATCAATATCCTTAATAGTTATAAGACCAATCAATTTATTGTGATCGTCAATAATAGGAAGTTTTTCAATTCTATTAGTTAATAATATCTCTTTAGCTTGTTCTAAAGAAGTATTTCGTGATGAAGTAACTATATTTTCTTTAGACATTACATCTTCAACTTTCTGATCTAAATTTGACTGATATTTAATATCTCTATTTGTTATTATTCCTACCAAAGTGTCATCTTCTTCAATCACAGGCAGTCCGGAAATTTTATATTCTTTCATCAACATGAGCGCATCTTGTAACGTATGATGACGACTTAAAGTAATAGGATTAGAAATCATACCGTTTTCAGATCTTTTTACCTTATTTACCTCTACGGCCTGTTGATCAATGGGCATATTTTTATGGATAAATCCCAAGCCTCCTTCTCTAGCTAAAGCAATAGCCAAACCAGATTCCGTAACTGTATCCATAGCTGCCGAAACGATAGGGATGGTTAATTTAATTTTTTTTGTTAATTGGGTTTGTAAATTTACTTGAGAAGGTAGAACATCGGAATAAGATGGAATAAGCAAAACATCATCAAATGTGATAGCTTCTTCTACAATTTTAGAATTAAGCGACATATTGTTTTTTGCCAAGCAAATATATAATTTTTTTCTTAAAAAATGAATTAATTTTTATTAAATCATTGATATATTAAAATAATTCCTCTCAAAAAACATATATTTAAAATTAATATAGGCCTAAAATTACTTTATTTATATTAATAATATAAAAATATTTCAAATTTAATATTATATATATATGAAGTTTTATTACGGAATATGATTAAATAATTAAAAAAATTATACAATAATACAATAATAGGAAAGAAACAATACCAGCTAAATTTGATTATTTCTTTTTTGAAATTCAGATTTCAATTTATAATTATATTTTGTTCTAAATTTTTGAATTTTTGGAGCGATTAATACACTGCAATAGGGTTGATTAGGATTATGAATAAAATAATTTTGATGGTACTCTTCTGCGGGATAAAAATCTTTAAAAGGATTTATTTCAGTAACATACTTACCTTTCCATAAATCAGATTTTTCAGATTTTTTTAGAGACTCTTCTGCTAGAATTTTTTGTTCTTCCGTGCGATAAAATATAATCGACCTATATTGACGACCTATATCATTTCCTTGTCTATTTAATTGAGTAGGATCGTGTAAATACCAAAATATATCTAAAATTTCCAATAATGATATTTCTTCAGGATTATATTCCAACTCAACAACTTCAGCATGATCGGTCAATCCGGTACATACATCTTGATAATTTGCATTTTCATACTCTCCACCTGAATAACCAACTGTAACTTTATTTACGCCGTCCAACATCTCAAAGCAAGGGCTTAAACACCAGAAACATCCTCCTCCTAAAGTAATTTTTTCTAATTTTTTATTCATAATTTCTGCTTTTTTTTCTTGCGACTGATTTATATGACAACTAACCAAAAATTGTAGAATAGTATTTAAATAAATTACTATTATCATTTTCATATTTCTAGACAAAGTGAACGACATCCTAAATAAATATTATTATATAAAACAAATAATTACATTATTCTTATTTAAACAAAAATTGTACTATAAATTAATTTTTCAACAAAAATTTATAAATAATAAATATATTTATATATCCATTTAATTATTTAAATTAACCATTTTTAATTAAAACTAATAATATTTAACTCCTTTATAATAATTTTAAGTACTAAGAAAATGTCATTAAGCTAATTAATTTGTTAACTTTGCATATTATCCATTATTATATTATGAGTACAGATACCGTAAATAAAAATTTTGAAATTGTTAAAGAAGTTTTCATAAAATATTTAGAGGATAGAGGACACAGAAAAACTCCTGAAAGATTTGCAATAGTTGAAGAGATTTATTCTACTGATGAACATTTCAATATTGATTGGCTGTATATGAGAATGAAAGAAAAAAATTATAGGGTGAGTAGAGCCACCATATACAATACCATTGAAATATTATTAGATGCTAAATTAGTAAGAAAACATCAATTCGGAGAAGGTCTACAGTCTTTATATGAGAAATCATACTTTGCCAAACAACATGATCATATTTTAATGATTGATTCCGGGGAAGTTATTGAATTTTGTGATCCTAGACTTCAAACTATTAAAGATTCTTTAGAAAAAATATTTAATATTGAGATTGAAAGTCACTCTTTATATTTTTATGCTAAAAAGAAAAGTTAATAAATGAAATTAAAAATTTTCTTTTTTATTTTCTTTGCAGGTGTATTTTTATATTCACAAATTGCACCACCGGTTCCTAACAAAAAGGTAAATTCTAAACCAATCAATCTTCTTAATGCTGATATGGAAGAGGTGAATGAACATGTTTTTAATGGTAATATCGTGTATTCCGGACATGTTATAGCAGAACATGAGACTTCTCATTTAGAAGCTGATTCTGTTATTTATTTTCAAGATAAGAATATTATTGAAGCTCGAGGAAATGTTTTTTTTAAAGATAAACAATCTTCTTTAAATTGTAAAAAATTAACATATAGTGGAGTTTCCAGAAATGCTATTGCTTATAAAAATGTAAAATTGGTTACTCCCGATCAAACGGTTGAAACAGAGAAAATGATTTATGACGCCAACCAAGAAGTTGCCTATTTTGACAACTGGGGAACGGTTTATAAAGGTGAGAATGTTACACATACTAAAATTGGAAAATATTTTGTTAAAGAAAATCGTATAGAATTAGGTGAAAATTCAACATTGGAATCTCCAGAATATATTATTGAGGGTTCGGATATAAAGTATGATGCTAAGAATGAAATTGCAACTTTTAATAAATTTACACGAATAACAAATAAAAAAGACCCTACTGTTTATGTAACCGGAAGTAACGGAACTTATAAAACAAAAACTAAGCAATCAGAGCTTAAAAATGACGGTAAAGTTTATTATCAAGGTAAAATACTGTCCGGTAATGATTTATTTTTTGATGAAATTAAGGGTTTTGGAAGAGGAGTTAAAAATGTAAGGCTGGAAGAACCTAAAGAAAAAAGATTTCTTATTGGAGAATATGCCGAGGTTTACCAATTTAAAGATTCGGCTATGATTACCGGAAGACCATATATGGTTAAGGCCTTTACGAAAGATTCATTATATATACATTCTGATACATTAATCGCAATTCAAGGAAAAGACAAAAAATCAACTATTCGAGGATTTCATAATGGCAGATTATTTAAATCCAATATTTCCGGAAAAAGTGATTCATTAGTATATCAAGAAACCATTGGAAGAATAGATTTTTATAAAAAACCTATATTTTGGTCAACCGGAGGAAGACAACTTACCGCTGATACACTATCTGCATATTTAAATACATCAACACAAGCGGTAGATTCAATTTATGGTAGATCAAATGCCTTTGTTATTAGTAAAGTTGATTCATTAAGTCCAAAATTTGAATTTAATCAGGCTAAAGGAAGGATGTTGCACGCCTACTTTGAAAAGGAAGAAATACATTTAGTTGATTTAAAAGGGAATGCCGAATCAATAACTTACGTTGAAGAAGATACCAAAACTAAAGGAAAACAACGTACTGGAATTAGCATATCTATATGTGGAATATTACAAGGTGAATTTTTTGATCGTAAAATGGACATAATTTCCTGTCAGCTTAATGCGGAATCGAAACTATTTCCTGAAAGTAAACTTCCCGTACAAAACAGATATTTACCTGATTTTGAATGGAGGGATGACGAAAGGTTAAAAAAATGGCAAGATATATTTCCTGATGTTTTTCCCTACGATAAAAATATGCCTAAAAAAAAGATTATTGGAGAAGATCGTTAAGAGATGAAAAAGAAATTCAAAAAAAAATTAATAATTCCCACTATTAATAAAAAGATAGTTATATTTAAAGATTATCTTAATTTATTATGAAAAACAATCAAACACGTTGTGAATGGGTAGGATCTGACGACCTAGATAAAAAATACCATGATGAAGAATGGGGAAGACCAATCTATGATGATCAAATTTTATTTGAATTTCTATTACTTGAAGGATTTCAAGCTGGATTAAGTTGGATTACGGTTCTCAAAAAAAGAGAAAATTTTCGCCAAGCATTCGATAATTTTGATTATAAACAAATCGCTACTTATTCTCCTAAAAAATTAGAAAGTTTATTACAAAATGAGGGTTTAATTAGAAATAAACTGAAGATTAATTCGGCCCCTATTAATGCTCAAAAATTCATGCAAGTTCAAAATGAATTTGGAAGTTTTAGCAATTATTTATGGAATTATGTTAATAATACGCCTGTTTTAAATACATGGAATAATATTAAAGAAGTTCCTGCCTCAACGGAACTGTCAGATAAAATATCAAAAGATTTAAAAAAACGTGGATTTAAATTTGTTGGAACTACCATAATTTACGCTTATTTACAAGCTGTTGGAGTAGTTAATGATCATACTATAAATTGTATTTGTCATCCTAGCAATCAAAAATAAAGGAGGTATTTCTAAAAAAATACCTCTAATATAATCTTTACTATAGTAGAAAATTACATTTTAGATACTCTGTCATCTAACTCATTATTATGAAATTTAAAATCCTATAGATATTTTATTATTTCTATTGAAAAAAAATGTACAATTATTGAATTACTCTAAATCAATTGAAGAATTAGATTTAAAGAATTAGATTATTTAATATACCTCATTAAAAATCGATAAATTTGAGTTATAAAATATAGAGCAAAGCAGATTAAATTTTATATGTTAGAAAAAAAAGAAGCCTTATATGAAAAAGCCATTCTAGTTGGTTTGATCACTCAAAGCCAAAATGAAGATAAATTGAAAGAATATATGGACGAGTTGGAATTTCTAGCCGATACTGCGGGGGCACAAGTATATAAAAGATTTACACAAAAACTAGATCAGCCCAATCCACGTACTTTTGTTGGAAAAGGTAAGCTAGAAGAAATTAATACATATGCTCAGGAAAATGATATTGACACAATTATATTTGATGATGAGCTTACTCCCTCTCAACTTAAAAATTTAGAGAAAGAATTGGATCGGAAAATTATTGATCGAACCAACCTAATATTAGATATTTTTGCCCAGCGCGCTCAAACATCTTATGCTAGAACCCAAGTTGAACTTGCACAATATGAATACCTTCTTCCTCGTCTAACTCGAATGTGGACTCACCTTGAACGGCAAAAAGGGGGAATTGGATTGAGAGGACCTGGAGAAACTGAAATTGAAACAGACCGACGTATTATTAGAGATAGAATATCTTTACTTAAAGAAAAATTAAAAGCTATCGATAAACAAATGTCTACGCAACGAAATAATCGTGGAAAATTAGTAAGAGTAGCCTTGGTTGGATATACTAACGTAGGTAAATCAAGTTTAATGAATATCCTAAGTAAATCTGATGTTTTTGCTGAAAATAAATTATTCGCTACCTTAGATACAACCGTTCGAAAAGTAGTAATTGGAAATCTTCCTTTTTTGCTTACTGATACGGTAGGATTTATAAGAAAATTGCCTACCCAATTGGTGGAATCATTTAAATCTACTCTGGATGAAGTAAGAGAAGCCGATTTGCTAATTCATGTAGTAGATATTTCTCACCCGAGCTTTGAAGACCATATTAATTCTGTTAACATCATATTGGCAGAGATCAGTTCTGCCGACAAACCAACTATTATGGTCTTTAATAAAATTGATAATTTTTCTTATGAAAAAAAAGATGAAGATGATCTGACACCAATAACAAAGAGGAATTACTCTTTAGATGATTGGAAAAAAACCTGGATGGCTAAGTCAAAATATCCAAGTGTATTTATATCAGCTTTAACGAAAGAAAATTATGAGGAACTAAAGAAAATAATCTATAATCAGGTTAAAGAAATACATACTCAAAGATTTCCTTATAATGATTTTCTATTTGAGTATTACGACCAAGATGGTAAAGAAATATAATATAAATTAAAAAGGGCTAATAAGCCCTTTTTAATTAAAAAGATTTTTTATCTTATTTTTATTTAGCTCTGTTACAATATATTCTCCAGTTAACCAATAATGCATTAGGAAAATTTTTCTTAATTCTTTTTAAATCAGATTTTGCTGATTCTCTTATAAAATAATCCCCTGCTAGTAATCTCCAGTCAGGACGTAAATAGCTTTTTTCAACCCTCAATTCCGGGAATAATCTTCTGAATTCAGACATCATTGTGTTTACTTCCTGCTCACTTTTAGCTTCCCCAACCTTTATCATAAATCCGGGAATATCATTACGTCTTCCACAATTATTTTCTGGTGTGAGTGGCTTATTTACTGGTTTTCTTTCGTTAGGAGTAAGAGATGATTTTGAATCTTGAGTTCCATCACTGAATTTTTTACATATTTCTTCCTGATTGATCATTTTTATTATTTCTTCATCGGCACTAATAATCAGTTGTCCTCCTGTAGCAGAATCTACTTTACTTATTATTTGCTGGGCTCTAAAAGAGAAACTTATAAAAAAAAGTAATAATAAAATGTAGCTTTTCATTGGTCTTTATGATAAAAATTAACTACACAAAAATAACATTTTATAATTAATTGAAAATAGATATACTCTAAAAGAGATTAAAAGTTAATTTGATAAATAAATTTTTATCAAAAGTTGACTGATGATAAGCTCCTACCCTGTAATAGACTCCAAATCCGACATAATAAATAAGCTTATTGATTTCGAGCCCAACTTCCTGATAATATTTATTTGGAACAGCAATATTAGCTATAGTATGAATTTCTTTATTTTTTATATTTCCAATCATACCATTATAGATAAGAGATAGCTGTGTTTTCCTTGAAAATAAAAATTTGAATTCTTTAAAAGTTTGATTTAAGAAAAAAGCAACATACTTATCGGCATAAAAATCACCGGGTAACAAAGTTTCAAACGAATTCAGCCCTTTTATTGAAAATCTATCCCAAATAGAACTTCCCTGCTTAGCATCACCAAAACTTCCGTAATTATTCCACAATGTTGTTTTCCCCGAAATATATCCCGAATTTAACATCATAGAACTTGTACCCAAAGGATTCTTTATTAATATATGAGCGGCAATATCAAATCGATCATAAGAAAAATCGGCTCCCATAAATTTCAATCCTTTTATATAATCAAAATAAAAATAAATCGGCTTATCTTCTAACGTCATTTTTCCTTCCGGAGTTTGTAAATATTTTGCAAATGGAGCATACTTTATTTGTAATGAAGTTGTAAATAAATTAAATCTATGAGAATGTGAATGGTATTTGTACGAATATTCATAATTAGATTTTTGATTTTCATAATCTATTTTCACTGATGTGGTAATATTTTTTAAAATATCCTGTTCATAAGATATTTCTCCTCCTCTTCGGGTATAAAAAATTGAATTTTGTATATAATTTAACTCTTCTTTTACCTGCTCCATATTTTTAGAATATCTTACAATATGCTTCGAAAAAGGGTTAACATCTGAAAAACCTAAAAATTTGATTTTTCCATCATTTCCTTTGTTAACATATAAATCAATTCCTAGAGCACCTTTTACCGGTGTATTTTTAGTTCCAGTCGCTACATATCCATGTAAGGACATATTTGCATTAAATGAATAATTAGTTTTTCCGCCTACTTGAAATCTAAATCCTTCAAAATCATTATAATTCATCAGATTTAATAAATTTAAATCTATCTTACCTAATGGGAGTTTCCCATTTTTTATTGAATTTAAAAATCGAACATTTTTTTCAATCGAATATGTATTAAATAAGGTAGAATATACATAAGTGTTTTTTTCTCTTTGAGTTAAAGGATCATTACGAAAGGAATCAATTCTTGATTCTGTGTTTTTATTATAATCTTTATTTAATTTATGAGTATAACCTTTAAAATCTTTATAAGAAAACTTTTTGTCGGACGTGAATTTAGAAACATTCATTTCAATTACAATCCAAGGTGTAAGTAAATATTTCTGATCTTGGATATTAAAAAACTTGGAGACATCGATAGTACTTATTTTTATTTTATTGGTTTTATTTTCTAAAAACCAGATATCTTCAAAAGGTTTCCATTTATATTCAAAATAACGAGTATAATTTGTATTATATTCTTCTCCTGAATATTTTACAACGGCAAAGCTCTTGGCATCAATATATATAGTCCCTCTACTTCCATTAACCAGTAAATTTTTTTTAGACCCGAAGGAAATGACATAATTGAGTTTATTTTCAATAGTTATGCTATCTATTAATTTAAAATTATATGAATGTAAATCATCCTTAATAAATTTAGGAAATTCCTCTTGAAAAATCGGTTCTTCAAATAATTCATATAAAGGTTTTTTTAAACCTGATACCTGATCGGCCATGATTTCTTTTTTTTGTCCCAATCTTCTATCATAGCTACATTTTACAACCCTTTCGCCTAATAAAATAAGTTCCTTTTTTCCAAATTCGGAAATTTTCAAAGAATCTGTCGTCTTTAATCTATTTATCACGTTATAATCATCAATATAAAATTTAGTATATAAATAATAACTATATGAATTTAAAACATTGGGGTGATTAACTTTTTCTTTCTCTCTAACTTTTTCCAATATTTTATAAACGCGAGAATTTGGAACACCCGGTAGATAATATTTCACTTTAGAGTTCTGAGAAAACATGAAAACTTGAATAAAAAAAAGTATATATACCAACAATTTCTTCATAAAAGCAAAACAAAAATTAACTACGGATGAATATGATACAGCAAGCTTTTTATTAAAGAACAAATATAAAAGTTTTGGAGGTAATAAATTTCCTTAAAAATAGTACATTTGCTAATCATGATTGAATAAATAATACAAATTAGTAATGGATTATTTTATTGTTGCAGAAAATGTTACTCGCACCTATGAAGATAAAATTGCTTTAGATAATTTCAACATTAAAATTCCTAGAGGATGTATTTATGGAATTTTAGGACCCAACGGCGCCGGAAAAACTACTTTTATAAGAATAATTAACCAAATCACCAAACCCGACAGCGGTAAAATCTTTTTTAATGGAGAACCTTTACAGGCCAAACATATTTCACACATCGGATATATGCCAGAAGAACGAGGTCTCTATAAAAATATGCAAATTGGTGAGCAGGCAATCTATCTTGCTCAGCTTAAAGGAATGAGTAAAGCGGAAGCAAAATCACGATTGGAGTATTGGTTTGATAAACTTAAAATTGAAAAATGGTGGAATAGAAAACTCAGCGAGCTTTCTAAAGGAATGGCACAAAAAATTCAATTTGTTGTCACGGTTTTACATAATCCTGACTTATTAATTTTTGATGAACCTTTCAGCGGGTTTGATCCGGTAAATGCAAATCTTATTAGAGATGAAATTTTAGAACTAAAAGAAAAAGGTACTACAATTTTATTCTCATCTCATCGAATGGAAACAGTTGAAGAATTATGCGATTACGTTGCCCTTATCAATAATTCTAAAAAAATCTTAGATGGATCGGTAAAGGAAATTAGACATAAATTTAAAGAAGGGAAATATAAGATTACGATTACAGATATATCCATTACTGATATTAATCAATTAATACAATTGAAACAGATTGATAAAGTAATCCAAAATGATAATGAATATTCGTTTTCAATTACAATATCAGATCAGGAAAATCAAAAATCACTAATTACGGAACTTTCTACAAAAGGTACTATAATATCTTTCTATGAGGAAATCCCTAGTATGAATCAAGTTTTTATTAATGCTGTAAATTCAAATAAACTATGAGAAATATTTTTCTGGTAATGAGAAGAGAATTTCTAACTCAAGCAAGAAAAAAATCCTTTATTCTGATAACTTTTTTCGCTCCCATTTTAATAATTCTTGCAGGAATAACTATCGCCTATATGTTAAGAATAAATGAAAACGAATCTCATATAGCCATAGTTGATTCAACTAATGAATTTTATCCTGAATTTCAAAGTAATAATAAAAATATTTATAATTTTTATACGGAAAACGAATTACGGGCTTTAAAGGATACCTTAGCCGAAAGCAAATCTTTAGATGCCCTATTATATATACCTAATACCACTGATTCGCTTTTTAAAAATTTACAAAATCAAATTCAACTATACACAAATAAAAACTTAACTAAAAATCATCTTAATTCTATTGAACAGAAAATCAACAAGAAAATCGAAGAAAAAAGAAGACACTTTTTGGGAGTAAAACAATCGGATATTGACAAAATAAATTCCAAGATAACTTTACAAATTACGAATCTTAAAGAGGGAAAATCAGACAATGACAATTTTATCAAAGAAATCTTATCACTTTCATTAATGTATGTAAACCTTATGTTTTTCATTATTTACGGAACTCGTGTCATGAGGAGTATTATGGAAGAAAAAAACAATCGAGTGGTAGAAATTATCATTTCATCGGTTAAACCTTTTGAATTAATGATGGGAAAAATCCTAGGAACTACGCTAGTAGCGCTCACCCAATTTTGTATATGGATTGCCATGACAATGATGTTATTAGTTTTAGGTAAAATAATATTTGGAAACCACTTAACTCTATCTTACAAGCAATACGATTTTCAAAACCTTATCAACCAAAAAACTCAGATTCAAATTAGTGATACTATAAATGCATTATTAAGCTTAAATTATCCCTTAATAATTTTTATTTTCTTATTTTTCTTTTTTGCTGGTTATTTATTTTACAGCTCCTTTTTTGCTGCAATTGGTTCTGCTGTAGACAATGATACAGAAACACAACAGTTTACCCCCATTATTGTTGTACCATTACTATTAGGTGCTTATGGTTGTATAAGTATTATAAATAATCCCGAAGGCCCCGTAGCATTTTGGTTGAGTATGATTCCTTTTACTTCTCCAATGGCAATGGTTACCAGGTCTTTCTATGGAATACCCAGTTGGCAACTTATACTTTCAATAACCATTATGATCGGTTCCGTCTTTATTATGGTTTACATAGCAAGTAAAATATATAGAATCGGCATTTTAATGTTTGGAAAAAAAGTAACTTTTAAAGAGATATTTCAATGGATTAAACAGTCATAACCATAAATATTACACTTTCGAAAAATTATAATTATTAAATATAGGTCGACTAAAATTATTTTATTATACAATAGCAGGAAGATATATACTTATAAAAAATTAACAAATCTGTTTAATATTTTATCTCGTGTTATATCAAATAAGAATGTTAGATGCTACTGATTAAAAAAATTAATTTATACATTGAAATTAATTTTATATTTATACTTAATTATACTATCCTTTACTAATTAAAAATCCGTTGATATGGAGAAAAATTTTTTTATAAAATCTCAAGGCTTAGGAAATGAATATATAATAATTGATGAAAAAAATATAACTTTTCCATTAACCCAAAAAGCCATTCAGAAAATTTGTAATGTAAACTTTGGAATCGGTTCCGATGGTATATTGATTAAAACAAATTCCGATAGTGCGGATATCGGTTTGAAAATCTTCAATCCGGATGGTTCAGAAGCAGAAAAAAGCGGAAACGGCCTTAGAATTTTCTGTAAATATATATACGATTATAAAATTATACCACACAGAGAATTTACAGTAGAAACCAAAGGAGGAAAAGTACGTGCAAATATACAAGAAACCATACACGATAGGGCTTCATTAATAACTGTTGACATGGGAAAAGCTATTTTTTCATCCAAACAAATTCCTACTTCATTTGATAGTGAAGAAGTGCAAGATGAAATTATTCTTATTGAAGATAAAAAATTTGTAATCAATTGTGTATCTGTTGGAAATCCGCATTGTGTAATTATAAAAGACGAGTTAGACGTTAGAGAAATAAAGAAATACGGTCCTAAAATTGAAAATTATTCTAAATTTCCTAATCGAATCAACGTACAGTTTGCAAAAATTATAAGTCGAGATGAAATTCAAATATTAATTTGGGAAAGAGGAGCAGGATTTACATTAGCATCAGGAAGTTCTTCTTGTGCGGTAGCTAGCGTTTTACGTAAAAAAGAATTAATAAATAACAAAGTAACAGTAAAAATGCCAGGTGGAGAACTTAAAATTGAAATCAACGATACTTGGGATATAAGAATGACAGGAGAAGTAAGACAAATATGTGAAGGAACGTTACATGAAGAACTTGTTTCCAGTCTTTTATAGATGACTTAAATACATACATTAATTATTAATTTTTTTATAAATAATTTTGTAGAATTGTTAATTTTTTTTTAAATCTAAAATTTTTAGGGAAAAATTATTAATTTTTTATAAAAAAACATTTATTAACTATTAAAATTAATGATATTTGTACACTTATTTTTTTCCAATATTTAAAATGAAAATAAAATATCACGATTTAATTCAACAAACATTTGACTTTCCTCAGCCCGAATTTAAGGTTGACAACGGAAATTTATTATTTCATGACATTCCTTTAATGGAAGTAATTGAAAAATTTGGAACGCCTTTTAAATTTAATTATCTACCAAAAATATCCCAAAATATTCAACAAACGAAAAGATGGTTCAAAAAGGCTTTCAAAGAGAACAATTACAATAATGAATACCGATACTGTTATTGCACTAAGTCAAGTCATTTTTCATTCGTGGTACAAGAAGCTTTAAAAAACAAAATAAGTTTGGAGACCTCTTTTTCAAATGACATGGAAATCATCCGTAGGCTTTACGATAAAGGGGTTGTTGATAAAAGTATCGAGGTAGTTTGTAATGGATTTAAAACCGATGAATATTTAAAAATAATTTCTGAAATGATTAACGGTGGTTTCTCCAATATTTTACCTGTTTTAGATAACTTTAGAGAAATTGATCGACTTTCCGATAGTATTGATACAAATTTCAATATCGGAATCCGTATCGCTTCAGAAGAAGAACCTAAATTTGAATTTTATACTTCCCGATTAGGTATAGGATATAAAGATATCGTACCCTTTTATGCTCAAAAAATTCAGAACCATCCTTTTGCAAGATTAAAAATGTTGCATTTTTTCATTAATACAGGGATAAAAGATACTTCTTATTATTGGAATGAGCTATATAAATGTTTACGAGTATATGCTCGATTGAAAAAAATTGCTCCAGAAGTAGATTCTTTAAATATCGGAGGAGGATTTCCTATAAAAAATTCATTAAATTTTGATTATGACTATTATTATATGGTAAATGAAATCACTTATCAGATAAAGAAATTCTGCGAAGAGGAAGGAGTTGAAGAACCGACTTTATATACCGAGTTCGGATCTTTTACAGTTGGAGAAAGCGGTGGTATTGTTTATAAAATTTTAAGTCAAAAAAGACAAAACGATCGTGAAAAATGGAATATGATAGATAGCTCATTTATGACTACTCTACCTGATTCATGGGCTATATCTCGTCGTTTTACTATGTTGCCTATCAATCGTTGGGATGATTCCTACGAACGCGTTTTTTTAGGAGGATTAACCTGTGACAGCGATGATTACTATAATTCTGAACAACACGTAAATGCTATTTATCTTCCCATTTATAGTGAAGAAAAGCCATTATATATCGGTTTTTTCAATACTGGTGCCTACCAGGAGGCAATAAGCGGATTCGGTGGCGTGCACCATTGTCTGGTTCCTCAGCCCAAACACATTTTAATTAATAAAAATAAAGATGGAGATTTTACATACGAAGTATTTAGAGAGGAACAAAATTATAAGCAGATATTAGATCTTTTAGGATATTAATAAATTTTTACAATAAATTAGAAAAATTACAGTTTATACTTACAACCAGTAATCAAATATACTTTTTTGTAATATTTCTATAAGATATCTAATGCATAAATTAATACTAATTATATTCATTAGTTTATATACGATTGCCTATTCTCAAACAGGTCAAGAAATATATACTTTTATGAATATGACTGTATCCGCTCGTCAATCGGCTTTAGGTGGTAATGCCAATTCGTCTTGGGATAATGATCCGAATATGGCAATGTTTAATCCTGCTATGATGAATAAAAAAATGCATAATCAAGCAGGAATTAACTATTCCTCCTACCTTGCAGACGTTAAATTAGGAGCTATATCCTATGTATACAACCCTAAAGAAAGTAATCATTATTTTTCCTTACATGGAAGGTATGTGGACTATGGCGATTTTAAAGCCGCCGATGAAGTTGGAACCGTTACCGGTAAATTTACTGCAAAAGATGCTGCTGTAACTTTGGGCTATGGATACGAAATATGCGATTTTTTTACCGTAGGCGGAAACCTATCTTATGTTACCAGCAAAATTGAAAGTTACACCTCATCCGCTATTTTAGCTGACCTAGGAATTGTTTTTCATGATATTGATTATTACACAACCATTTCCGCAGTGGTAAGAAATTTTGGAGGGCAATTAACGTATTATAATGACAAAAGAGAAAAATTACCAATACAAGCAAATTTAGGTTTTTCTCAAAGATTTGAAAAATTACCTGTTGAATTTACTCTTACATTGCACGATCTCCAAAAATTTGATATTTCTTCCCCAACTAATAAGAGCGGTAAAAAAATTAGCGAAGCAAGGAAAGTCATTGATCATGTATCAATGGGAGCAGAATTTTTTCCAGAATCAGGATTTAACGTTCGCGTCGGATATAATTTTAAAAGAGGTAATGAGTTATCAATTGAAGATCAAAGATCCTTTGCAGGATTAACCCTTGGTTTTGGAGTGAAAATTTCATATTTTCGCTTTGATTATGCTTGGGGGCGATATAATGCTGCCGGAAATACTAATACCTTTGGATTACGTATTGATCTGGATAATTTGTTTGCCCCTCGATATGACTGGTAATAACATGAAAAACAAAAATTTACATCCGATAATAGCTATTGACGGCTATTCCTCTACGGGAAAAAGTTCCTACGCAAAAATGCTTGCTAAAGAATTTGGATGGATTCATATTGATACAGGTGCTATGTATAGAGCTACAACATTATATGGCATAGAAAATTTTTGTGAAAATAATATTATTGATAGTGTAGATTTAGTCTCTCATTTATCTGATATACATATTGATTTTAAACAAAATACTGAAAATAATAGTAATGATATTTATCTTAACGGCAAAAATGTAGAAAGTAGAATTCGTGATTTTGATATATCTGAACAAGTTTCTTTGGTAGCTAAAATTCCTGAAGTAAGAAAATATTTAGTAAAACAACAAAGAAATATAGGAAAAAATGGGGGTATCGTAATGGATGGAAGAGATATTGGCACTGTCGTATTTCCAAATGCTGATTTAAAATTCTTTATTACTGCCAGTGTAGAAGAAAGAGCTAAACGCAGGTTCATTGACTTTAAAAAACTAAACAAAAACATTTCATTACAAGAAGTACAAGAAAATCTGATACAAAGAGATAATATCGATAAAAATAGATCAGTATCTCCACTTATTCAAGCTCCGGATGCTATTCTTATTGACAATACAAATATGAATAAAGAAGAAACCTATACTAAGATACAAACTATTGTCAAAGAAAAATTAGGTTTATAACCTTTATCTTAACAATATTTATAATTTTTAATAATACTGGATTACATATTTATTAATGCGCATATAATGCACATAGGTTAGTTAGTTTATTACTTAGCTATTTATTTAGTAATAATAAACTTTTAATTCCTTCTACTATTTTTATAATTTTACATATTAAAATATAAAAAATACTAAATTCCCTTTAGCCATGAAATTAGGCTAGTTATTAAAATTGATCAATTAAAATTTATTTTTGTTCATGATAAGCTTCTAAAATCTTTCTCACAAGCTTATGTCTTACAACATCTATTTCAGTTAATTGTATAAATCCTATCCCCTTTACCTTTTTCAAAATATGAACTGCCTCTTTTAATCCGGATTTCTGATGTTTTGGCAAATCTATTTGCCCAGGATCACCTGTAATTATAAATTTAGCATTAGCTCCCATACGTGTTAGAAACATTTTCATTTGTAAATGTGTTGTATTTTGTGCTTCATCTAAAATAACAAATGCTTCATCCAATGTACGTCCTCTCATAAAAGCCAAAGGAGCAATTTGAACAACACCTTTTTCTATATAAGAAGCTAACTTTTCATGGCTGATCATATCTCTTAGAGCATCATATAAAGGTTGAAGATAAGGATCTAATTTATCTTTTAGATCTCCAGGTAAAAAGCCTAAACTTTCACCCGCTTCAACTGCAGGTCGAGTTAAAACAATTCTTTTTACTTGTTTATCTTTCAATGCTTTTACAGCCAATGCTACACTCGTATAAGTTTTCCCTGTACCCGCCGGTCCAATCGCGAAAACCATATCATTGCTTTCTACGGATTTTACCAATTTTTTGAGGTTTTCCGTTTTTGCCCTTATTAACTTCCCTCCTATTCCATGAACTATAACATCATCGGATTGAATATGTATTTCTTTATTATTTTCACTATTCCTAAGAATTCCTTCTATAGCTATATCATTTAATTTATTATACCTGTTTATATATTCCACAATTTCTCGAATCTTATGATTAAACAAGTTTAAATCGTCATCATTGCCAGATACCGTTAAAACTCTATCCCTCCCTATAATTTTTAATTTCGGAAAATGATTGATTAATAAATTAAAGTTTTGATTATATTCACCATAGAATATTTTTAAATCTACACCATCTAAGGTAATTCGTATTTGATTCAAATTTTAAGATATTTTTTAATTTTACATAACAAAAATAAGCAATAACTTTGTGTAGTTTAATAAAAAATGGGAATAATAACACTTACTACCGATTTTGGTTTAGATGACTACCATGTAGCAGCTCTTAAAGGCTCGATATACAGCCAAATATCGGACGTCATTATTGTTGATATTTCTCATCAGATTATGCCTTTTGACCTCATTCAAACGGCCTATATTATACAAAATTCATACAAAAATTTTCCTAAAGGTACCATTCATGTAATAGGTGTTGATGCTTTACCTTCACCTTTTGTAAAATCGTTAGCCGCAGAAATAAACGGACATTTTTTTATATGTAATGATAATGGGATTCTTTCTCTTATTGCTGAAGAATACATCCCCGACCAAGTATATGAAATAACCATTAATAAGTATGACGATTTTCATTTTTTAACTAAAGATCTTTTTATACCGGTGGCTTGTCATCTTGCCAGAGGAGGCAAAATAGAATTGATTGGAAGAAAAATCAATACTTATAAAGAACTAACCCAACCAAAACCGGTTGAAAAGAGTGAAGATAATTCAATTACGGGAATGGTTATTCATGTCGATAACTTCGGAAATGCCATTACAAACATTTCCAAAGAAAAATTTCACCAATTTGGTAAAAAAAAGAATTTCATCATTTTTGCAAGAAATGTGCAATTCACAGAAATTAAATCTAAATATACGGATATATTAGGTAATGATCCGGACGAAAATAAATTTCACGGAAAAGCCTTTGCTATATTTAATTCATCCGGATATTTGCAAATTTCAATGTATAAAAGTAATTTAAGAACGGTAGGAGGAGCCAGTTCTCTAATGGGACTTTATATAGGAACTAATATACGTGTAGTTTTTGACTGATTTTAACGCCTCACTTCTAAGATTTACTTATAATTAAATCCATTCTTTTATAATCATATTAGCTGGAAACTTAAATATTTGTTGTTTCTTATTAACAAACTTTCTTTAGAAATATAATTCCAACATAATAAAAAAATATAATTAGAATATACTTTGGTATAATATTTTCTCATCCAGACAATAGAATATAAACTTTAAAATTTATTATGATTTACTTGGTAAAATAGTTCTTTATTTTAAAACCGGATAAACTTATAAAAATTTAATTAAAATTAAAAATATTATGGAAATTACAATCGATGAATTTCAAGTAAAAGAAGGAGATACTATTAATCTAAAAAATTATACCACTATAGCCCCTAAAAATTTTCAAAAAAATAAAGAAAATAAAAAGAAGGTGAGTAATATTGTTAAACAAATAGACAATTATCAAAATATTTTAAATGCTGAGAATAAGCAATCTTTATTAATTATTTTACAAGGAATTGATGCAGCAGGAAAAGATAGTTCCATAAGAGCTATTATGACAGGAGTAAATCCACAAGGAGTAAATGTGTTTTCATTTAAAACACCTTCTTCCATAGAATATGAACATGATTATTTGTGGAGGCACGCACTTAAAATGCCTGAAAGAGGACAAATCGTTATTTTTAACCGTTCTCACTATGAAAACGTTTTAGTTTGCAAAGTACATCCCGAATTTATCTTAAATGAAAAATTACCATATATAAAAAGTATTAAGGATATAAATGATGAATTTTTCGAAAGAAGATATGAAGAGATTAAAAATTTTGAAAAACGTATGTATAATAATGGAACTCGTATCATTAAATTTTTCCTTAATATAAGCAAAGAAGAGCAGAAGAAAAGATTTATTAAAAGAATTGAGAATAAAGAAAAAAATTGGAAATTTTCTTCTTCAGATCTAAAAGAACGTAAATTTTGGGATGATTATCAGAAAGCCTTTGCTCTAGCTTTTGAGAAAACTTCAACCAAAGAGTGTCCTTGGTTTATTATCCCATTTGATTATAAATCATATGGACAATTAGTTATGGCTCATATTATCAATGAAACCTTGAAAAATATGAATCCTAAATTTCCAGATGTTAATAAGCAAGAAAAACATGCTTTAAATAGTGCCTACAAAGACTTATTGAATGAATAAGATTAAATTCATTAAATTATAATCTTATATATGAATTTTTAGCTTATCAAATTAAAATTTGATAAGCTTAAGTAGAAACAATTTTGTTTTTTCTTAATTAAAGAGTTTATAAGGGTATTAAATATATTCTTAAAAGTTATTATAATATTAAATAAATAAAGATATAACATATACTCAGAAATATGATTAAATTGAATGATTTACAATTCTCAAAAAAAAGTAATTGCTTAAAAGAATATTGACAATTATTTTTTTTTCTCAGCTCTTTTCACATTTGTGATTCCCTCAATATTATGTAATTCATGAATTATTTGCTCTAATTGTGTTGTATTTTTCACGAACAAAATTAAATTCCCATAGAATATTCCATCTTCTGAATTAATATTTATATTTTTTATATCAACTTTAAATTTATTAGATATCAAAGTGGTAATATTATTAAAAATACCTGTTCTATCTATTCCTTGCAAAGCAACTTCAATTAGAAAATCTCTACTTGCGCTATTCACCCATTTTGCAGGAATTACTCTATAATCATAATTAGCTCTCATATCAATTGCATTAGGACAATCTTCTTTATGAACCTTGATTCCACTATTAATAGTTACAAAACCAAAAATATTATCCCCCGGAATAGGATTACAACAGGGGGCTAATTGGTAATCTAGCTTTTTTTCATCATCCCCAAAAACAATCATATCATAATTTTCTTCTTCATCGGATTCCAAAAAGTTTTTTTCGGCTATTAAAGAAGTCTTTTTTCTCAATTTGGATAATAAATTATTCAAAACCCCTTTACTGTCTCTATATTTTTTTAGGGCTTTACTATCAATTTCTCCAGTTGCTACCTGATAAAATACATCATGACTTGTCTTAGCTCCAAAAAACTTTTGAATTGAATTAAGCTCCGATTCAGAAAAATTAATTTTAAGATGTCTCAACTTACGGATTAATAACTCCTTTCCTTCATCAGTATATTTTCTTTTCTCTGAATTTAAAGCTGCTTTAATTCTGGCTTTCGCTTTTGAGGTAGCTACAAAATCCAGCCAATCGGCTTTAGGTTTCTGAACATTTGATGTTATTATTTCTACTTGGTCTCCATTTGATAGCTTATAGCTTAGAGGAACCAACTTATTATTTACTTTAGCCCCTAAACAATGATCACCTATTCCAGAGTGAACAGAATAGGCAAAATCTAAGGCAGTGGCACCGACTGATAAGACTTTTAAATCCCCTTTTGGCGTAAATACAAAAATATCTTTAGTATATAAATTTAATTTAAAATCATCCAGCAACTCTTTGGTAGAAGCTGTTCCTAAACTTTCCAACATCTCTCTTACTTGAGAAATCCAATTTTCGATCTGATTATCTTCTCTACCTTTATAACCTTCTTTGTATTTATAATGAGCAGCAATTCCTTTTTCAGCCAGTTCGTCCATTCTCTCGGAACGTATTTGCACTTCTACCCATTTAGACTCCGGACCAATAACTGTTACATGTAAACTTTCATACCCTGTTGATCTAGGTGTAGTAATCCAATCACGCATTCTACTTGGGTTGGGCATAAATTTATCTGTAACGATTGAATAAATCTTCCAAGCTAAAAATTTTTCATTTTTGTAATCAGATCTATATATGATCCTTATAGCAAATAAGTCGAATACTTCCTCAAAGGATACATCTTGTTTTTTCATTTTTTTATAAATTGAAAAAACTGACTTATGTCTTCCTTTAATCGAAAAGTTTAAACCTTCCGCTTTTAGGCTATCTTCCATAATTCTTGAAAACTCTTCAATATATCTTTGTCGATCTTTTTCTGTTTCTTCTAATTTTTTAACAATTAGTAAATAAGAATCTGGATCAGTATATTTTAAGCTTAAATCTTCAAGTTCCGACTTAATAGTATATAACCCCATTCTATGAGCAAGAGGAGCATATAGATAAGTGGTTTCGGCAGCAATTTTCTTCTGCTTGGAACTTTTCATACTATCTAAAGTTCTCATATTATGAAGTCTGTCTGCTATTTTAATTAAAATAACCCGTACATCTTCAGATAATGTCAATAATAACTTTCGATAGTTCTCCGATTGTAAAGAAAGGTTTTGATGATCTATATTGGAAATTTTAGTAAGACCATCTATAATTTTGGCTACTTTAGGGTTAAATAATTTACTGATATCTTCAATAGTATATTGGGTATCTTCGACTACATCATGCAATAGCGCACACGCTATACTTGTTGCTCCTAACCCTATTTCATCCGCAACTATTTTTGCTACTGCTAACGGATGATAGATATAAGGCTCACCTGTTTTTCTCCTTTGATCTTTATGAGCTTCTTTTGCAACATCAAATGCTTTTCTTATCAAAGATTTATCATCATTGGTTAAGTCTCTGTACGTGTTGCGAAGCATATCTTTATAGCGCTTGACTATTTCTTCTTCTTCTTTTTTAAAACCAATTTCATCCATGTCCTTAATAAACAGATTATTGAATTGTAAACATAATTTTAATCGCAGATTATGTATTTATAAACTTAATTAATATCAATACAAAGCTAATTAATTTTTCTATTAAATATGCTTTTTGATATTTTTATATTATTATATTATTTATAAATTTATATTTCGAACACTAATGAAAAAAATATATGAAAAAATCTACGTTCAAATCTATCTTATTCTTTTGTTTATTAACCATTTCCTTACAAATAAATGCTCAAACAGGAGGTGGTATGTGGTTACCTAATCAACTTAATGAAAAAGAAATGAAGGAAATGGGAATGAAAATTTCCGCAAAACAACTATTTAATACATCAAATCCAAGCATAAAAGATGCAATAGCACATTTCGGAAGAGGTTGTACTTCTGAAGTTATTTCACCTAAGGGGCTTTTACTTACTAATCATCATTGTGGCTATTATTATATTCAATCCCACTCTACGGTAAACAATGACTTGTTAACTAACGGATTTTGGGCCTCTAATTTTGAAGAAGAAAAACCAAATGAAGGATTAAAGGCTACTTTTATTGTTGATATTAAAGAAGTGACTTCACAGATTTTAAAAGGTTTAGATGATAATTTCTCAGAAGAACAAAGAAATCAATTAATTCAAGATAATATTGATAAAACGCTTTCTGCTTTGACAAAAGAAATATATCAAGAAATAGATATACTGCCTTTTTATAATGGAAACCAATATTATGCCTTTGTAACAGAAACTTATGAAGATATACGTTTAGTAGGCACTCCTCCTTCCTCTATTGGAAAATATGGATCAGATACTGATAATTGGATGTGGCCTAGACATACCGGAGATTTTTCAATCTTTAGAATTTATGCTGATAAAAATAATCATCCGGCTAAATATTCAAAAGATAATGTTCCCTACAAACCTAAATATTACTTACCCATTTCAATTAAAGAAAAAAAGGAAAATGATTTTTCATTTGTATATGGTTTTCCCGGAAAAACTCAGGAATATTTACCATCATCCGCCATTGAACAGATAATTGAGGTAATAAATCCTTCTAGGATTTCTTTACGAAATGAAACATTGAAGATTTTAGATCAAAATATGCGTGAAAACAAAGAAATAAAGATTAAATACGCTTCTAAATATGCTTCTATTGCAAATGGATGGAAGAAATGGATCGGTGAAAATCAAGGATTAATAAATACCCATGCCATTCAAAAAAAGAAAGACTATGAAACTAAATTATTAAAACAGACAAATGCATCTGATGATGAAAAAAATAAAAACCTAGCTATATTAACTTCAATGGATGAGATATACAAAACTAGTAATTCATTTATAAAAGCATCTACTTATTTCAATGAGGTGTTTTATTATAATTCAGAAACTTTTCGTATAGCTTCATTACTATCAAATCTTTTGAATAGTGACAATCGAAATTTTGAAAAAAATAAAGATAAAATAATCAAAAATTTAAACAAAATCTATAAAAATTATGATTCTGAATTAGACAAAAAAGTATCTGCAAAAATGTTATCGATGTACAGTATGAACATTGAACCAAGATTTCAAATTGCAGGTCATGAGGATTACGAAAAGATTTCTTCTTGTGAAGTTTTATTAAATAATTTATGGAATAATTCCTATATAACCGGCTCGAAAGGAGATTTACGATCAATTCTTTCTACTAATACTCAACAAATTATAAAAAACAAATTAAAAGAAGACGCTTTGATTAGTTTTATCAGTCCTTATATTGAAATGTATAAAAATAAAATTTCACCTTATCTTAATGAATATGAAAAGAAACTTGACAGTCTCCAAAGAAACTACATGAAAGCACAACTTAAAGCTTTTCCTAATAAAAAATTCTTTCCTGATGCTAACTCAACATTAAGAGTAACCTATGGTAAAATTGACGGATATTCACCAAAAGACGGTATATATTATAAACCATTTACAACATTAAGTGGAGTCATTGAAAAATATGTTCCTAATGACTATGAATTTGATCTTCCTAATAAACTAATGACTTTATATAATGAGAAAAATTATGGTCCCTATTCACAAAAAGAGGACATGATTGTAAATTATATTGCTACAAATCATACGACAGGAGGAAATTCAGGAAGTCCGGCTTTAGATTCACAGGGAAATTTAGTAGGTCTCAATTTTGATAGAGTTTGGGAAGGTACTATGAGTGATATAAATTACAATTCAAGTATTTGCAGAAACATAATGGTTGATATTAGATATATATTATTTATAATTGACAAATTTGCTGGAGCCAATCGTTTAATAAATGAAATGAAAATAATTAAATAAATTAAAAAAGGTTTTCAATAATTGAAAACCTTTTTTAATAGAAATATGATTTAAAACAATCCAATAACTTTCCACCAAGCTGTTCCGACAATTAACCAAATAGAGAGAATAACAAGACTCATAAAAAATCCTATTTTCCACCACTTTGCTAAAGGAACAAATCCGCAACCAAATAAAATAGGAGCCGGTCCACTGGAATAATGAGTAATGGACATATTAAGATTACTGAAAAAAGCAAATAATAGTATAGCTAACATCGGTGGAGCCCCTGCAGCTATAGAAATTGATACAAATATTACGTACATTGCACTAATATGAGCTATAGCACTTGCCATTAGATAATGAACATAATAATATACTAATAAAAGTATGAATAACATAGGCAACCAAGATAAATCTTTAACAGATTGGGCAACATATTTACCAAACCAAGGAATAAAACCTAAGGTATTTAATTGAGATGCTAAAGTCATTAAAATGGCAAACCAAATTATTGTATGCCATGCTTCTTTTTCACTAATCACATCATTCCATTCAAGTGCACGTGTTAATAATAAAATACATAGTCCTACAAAAGCGGTAAATGTTGCATCTATTTCAAGTAATGAACCTAAAACCCAAAAAGTCACTAAATAAGCAAACACTCCTAATACAATCCACTCCTTTCTAGTCATACTTCCCATTTCTTTTAATTTTTCCTTTGCTAATGCTTTCATTTCAGGAGTATGTTTTAATTCCGGAGGAAAAAATTTATACAAAATATAAGGAATTACAAGTAATGACAATAAACCTGGAACAATGGCAGCCAGAGCCCAATCAGTCCATGAAATTTTATATCCCATATTTTCAGCAAATTTTGCAATCATTGGATTACCTGCCATTGATGTCAAAAACATAGCGCAAGTAATAGCATTACATTGGAAAATACATTGTACTAAAAATGCTCCAATTTTATTTTGAGTTCCCTTTTCAGGAGTTGAATCATAGGCATCTGAAATAGAAAGAAACAAAGGGGTAATGATTCCTCCACATCGAGCAGATGTTGAAGGCATGGCAGGAGCAAAAATTAAATCAGTCATTACAAGCCCATAGGATAAACCTAAAGAATTGTTTCCTAATTTACTTATAAAGAGATAACCAACTCTTCTTCCAAAACCTGTTTTTATAAACCCCCTAGAAATGAAAAAAGCACAAGCAATCATCCAAATTGTTTTATCACCAAAACCTGTTAGAGCACTTTTAATAGGTATTAAGTCTAATGCAACAACAGTTGTCATACTAAATATAGCCATTGCTCCTAATGGAAATGGAGATAAAATTAACCCTAATACAGTTGAAATAAATACTGATGCCAAATGCCATGCTTTTGGATCAACACCTATAGGAACAGGTATAAACCAAAGTATAACACCAACTAAAATAACCAATAAAAACTTTGATATATTTCTATTCATAATTTATTTTTTAATTTGTTTCACTTTTCTTTTATAAATAAATTCTATCTTAAAAAGACGATATAATCCAACTCTTGAAAGAAATATATAATAAGTAAAAAATATATCATAACGTTTAAACTCATTTTTTTCTTTTTCAAGTTATTATTTATTTTATTTATTTACAATATGAAATAATTCATAAAATTTATTCAGTATTATCAATAATTAATGAATATAAAGTATAACATTTTATTAAATTTATCAATTAAAATTATAAAAGTCTTATAAATAATTATTTATAAATAAAAATTAAAATCGGAGTTATTTTAAGAATTGAATGAAGTTTATTATTAATAAATAAAGAAATATAATTAGAAGACAAATAAACAAGGTTATCCCCAATAGGTTTAAGATTTTAGTGTATGTTAAGTAAATAGGG
>NZ_CAMLFD010000011.1:0-80699 GCF_946479295.1 uncultured Apibacter sp. | reverse complement strand
TTTGAGTATTTTTTCTGCTAACATCCATTCTGCTAACAGGATTTTGAGCGGTTTCCCCGCTGACATCCATTTTTCTTATGGAATTTTGAGTATTTTTTCTGCTAACATCCATTCTGCTAACAGGATTTTGAGCGGTTTCTCCGCTAACATCCATTCTGCTAACAGGGTTTTGGGCAGTTTCTCCGCTGACATCCATTCTTCGAACAGGATTTTGAGCAGTTTCTCCGCTAACATCCATTATTCGGACTGGGTTCTGGGCAGTTTCTCCGCTGACATCCATTCTTCGAACAGGGTTTTGGGCAGTTTCTCCGCTAACGTCTAAATATTGATAAGGCTTATCTACCATAACTTCATTGAAATACTCTTCATCATCTTTGTTATTAATAGTGAAAGAGTCGCCAATTTCATTATTCATAGACACGGGTTTCTTTGTTTGAGGAATGTCAGCATAATCGTCATTACATGAAATGATGAATAAATTTATAATTAAACTAAAAATAGGTAATGATATTTTTTTCATTTTTATATTAATCTTTTATTTAATAACTATTTATCTTTATATAAGTATCTTAGAAATTATTATTTTATAGGCATACTAGTAATTCTAAACAAAATAAAATGAATTTATTATATGTGGTCAGCATAATATAATAATTTGGAGAACTAAATAATTTCTCTAGATCTATTGATAGACTTTCCTTTTTTATTTCTTATTAGAATACATTTTGTACCTTTGTTGTTAAATAAACTTGTTTAAATGTGAGGCAAAGTAACTGATAATATAAAATAGAGTAAAGACAAAGCAAAGACTTTTTATAGACATGTTTTTATTCTTATTTATGATCAAGTTTTAAATGAAGTATCCTAAAATGAGTAGAAATTAATGTATGGGTTATAGAGTAACAATAGAAAAAATAGTCTGTACAGCCTTTAAAAAGGCTAAAAATGAATCGTTACATGTATTGAAAACACCTCTATCTAAACATATTTCTTCTAAGATAGAAAAAGAGTATAAAGCATGTATTAGTGAAAAAACCTTTGTAAGATACTACGATAAATATATAGAGGGAAAAGAAAAGGCCACAGGTGATCCTAATAGACATATATTAGATTTATTATGTAAATATATAGGTTTTGAAAACTTTGTAGATTTCTATAATAATGATAAAAATGGAAAAGTAAAAAACAAATAATATGATAGTTTGTTGTAATAAAATTATGCTGTTTTATTTTTTTTACATGAAATTTAATCATAGTTATCCTTGAAAAATTATAAATTTTTTAACGACTATAAAAGTGTAATGATATTACGTTAAAGTTCTTATAATCTATTTTATGTTTTATTTATTAGTATGATACGATGGGATTTATGATAGATTTAATAACTTTGTACTTATGCCTGATATAATACACTTACTCCCGGATAATGTATCCAATCAAATTGCGGCAGGAGAAGTAGTGCAAAGACCTTCTTCCGTGGTAAAAGAACTTTTAGAAAATGCTATTGATGCCAAAGCTAGTCAAATACAACTCATCATTAAAGAAGCAGGTCGTAATTTAATTCAAGTGGTTGATAATGGGATAGGAATGAGCGTAACTGATGCCAGAATGTCATTTGAAAGACATGCAACCTCAAAAATTAAAACTACTGAAGATATATTTCATATTTATACAAAAGGGTTTAGGGGGGAAGCATTAGCTTCTATTGCGGCTGTATCTCAAGTTGAACTAAAAACTCGTAAAGAAGAAGATGAGATTGGTACTCATATTATAATCGATGGAGGTGATTTGATTTCACAAGTTCCGATAAATACTAAAGTAGGTTCCTCTTTTCAAATTAAAAATCTATTTTTCAATGTACCGGCAAGAAGGAAATTCTTAAAGTCTAATTCGGTGGAATTCAGACATGTTTTAGATGAATTTCATAGAGTTGCCTTAGCACATGAAAATATTCAATTTCAATTATTTAATAATGATGAAGAAATACTTAGATTACGCTCGGGTAATTTAATGCAAAGAATTTCTGAAATTTTTGGTAGAAAAATTCAAAATCAACTTATCCCTATCTCAGAACAATTAGATTGGATAAAGCTGGGAGGGTTTATAGGTAAGCCCGAAAGTGCGAAAAAAGCTAGAGGAGAACAATTTTTCTTCGTTAATCATAGGTTTTTCAGATCATCTTATTTAAACAAAGCGGTACAAGATGCTTTTGAAGGATTAATTCCATCTCGTTTTTTACCTTCTTTTTTTCTTTATATTGATATCAATCCAGAACGAATTGATGTAAATATTCATCCAACAAAAACAGAAGTTAAGTTTGAAGATGAAGCTTCCATTTATGCATTATTGAGAACTGCTATAAAAAAATCTTTGGGTGTATATAATGTTGTTCCGAGTTTAGATTTTGATCAAAATCCTGATTGGAATTTCTCCCTCGCTAAAAAAGATAAGCCTATTGTTGAGCCCAAAATAAATATAAATTCATCATATAATCCCTTTGACAAAGTTTCAAATAGACCATCTCAAGCTGAAAAAATCAATTTAAACGAACTATATGCTTCATCCAGACAAGAAATTTTAACATCTGATTTATTTGATCTACCTTCTTTATCTATCGATGAATCTTCATTGTTGCGTTTATCAAATGGAAGATGGTTAACTGAAAAAGATTCCAATTTATGGATATTAGATCCTTATAGGATACATCAGACCGTTTTATATGAAAATCATTTAAAAAATTCAGAAGGTAATATATTAAGCCAACAATTACTCTTTCCTATTGAAAGACCTGTCTATGATCTTGAAAAAGAAAAATTAGACTCCATAAAAACTGCATTATTCGCTGAAGGATTGGATATGGAGGTTGAGAAGGATTTATTAACAATAACTGCAATACCTACAGATATTCCCCATGAAAAAATATTAGATTTGATAGATAATTTATTAAGTGAATTATCAGAACATTCTGAAGATGAATTTCCCATATTTTTTAGTAAAACTGTTTCAAAGGTTTCAGCAAGAAAAAGAACAGAATTTATCCATTCTCCCCAATTTTTACCTATATGGGAAAGCTTTATAGCTTTAGGATGTTCTAAATTAAATCCTTTCGGAAAGAAAAATTATGAAATAATAAATATTCCTAATTTCGATTAATATTTACCATTTCAAATTAATTAAACCATAAAAATAATGAATAGAACTATACCGACGGTAACTAAAAATCTTTTAATTTTAAATACTATATTCTTTATTGCTACCTATCTTTTATCTACTCAAGGAATAGACTTAACCGTACTATTCGGAGCTTATTTTCCATTATCACCTAATTTTCATTGGTATCAGATAATCTCCCATATGTTTATGCATGGAGGTTTTACACATTTTTTCTTTAATATGTTTTCGTTGTGGATGTTTGGTTCTGCTGTGGAACAATCGTTGGGTGCAAGAAAATATTTAATTCTGTATTTTGCATGTGGATTAGGAGCCTTTGCTTTGTTTAATATTGTTAATTATTTTGAATTTAAAAAAGTTTATGATTCTTTAGTTTCTGCTGATATCCCTCTGAATGAAATTGGAAATTATGCAAAATTAAGCTATAAAATAGTCAATAATAATATTCAGCAAAATGGAAGTGCATGGTTAAACACGCTACCACACAATACAGATTTCAATATAGCAAGTCAGCTTTATATAGACATGGTTACTCCAATGGTAGGCGCCAGTGGTGCTATATATGGAATTTTAGTTGCTTTTGGAGTTATGTTTCCAAACTCTGTGCTTATGATGATATTTCCTCCAATTCCGATGAAAGCAAAATATTTTATACCAATCATGGTTTTATTTGAGCTGTATTTAGGGATACAACAATCTCAAGGAGATAATGTAGCGCATTTCGCACATTTGGGTGGAGCGGTTTTTGGATACTTTATGACTCGCCATTGGATAAAAAACAGATATCGTTGGAATTAAACAGAACCTATGTATAAATATAAACAGATATTAAAATTAATAGATTATTATAAAAACGGAAGTGAAGGAGTTAAAATTATTTACATATCAATTGTATTTTCTTTTCTATATTGGCTAATAGATTTAATTTCAGTTAAGATATTCAATGTATCAATTTCCTACCTATTTTTATTGTCTGCCCATACGATTATACCTTATATATGGACTTTAATAACTTTTCCGTTTATTTATTATGATATTGTAGAGTTATTATTTGCTGCAATAATAATTTATTTTTCTGAAAAAAATTTTAGAATATATTTTAATGCTCATAGTTTTGTGAAATTTTTTGTTTGGGGAAATATAGTAGGAAGTATAACATTTTTATTATTTAGCTTGTTATTCGATCAAACTTACTATTTTTTACAAGGAGCTATGTTAGGAGTATATAGCTGTTTATTCGCTATAATATCATATAATCCGAAAATGCAAATCTCTCTTTTTCCTTTACCTTTTCAAATACCTCTTTATGGTTTGGGAATAATAGTAATATTCCTTGATTTTATTAACCTTTTAACTCATAATAATATAATCGGAATATTTGTGTCAAGGTTAGCTGCTGCAGCTTTTGGATTTTATTATATGAAATTTTTTCAAAAAGGTAATGATTTTCTCATATATCCTATTCCGGATTTTAGTTCTTTTAAAAAGAAAATTAACGAATTTTTCAATAAAAGAGTTAAGTCTAAATTTAGAATTGAAAAAAACGAACAAGAATTTAAAAAATCATCTTATTCCAGACCTTTGTCCGATGAAGAATTTAACATAAAAAAAATTGAAAAACAAAAGCAAATAGATTTTATATTAGATAAAATATCTAAAAGTGGATATAATAGTTTAACGAAGCTGGAAAAGGAATTTCTATTCAATTCTTCGAAATGAAAAAAAAATTTAATGATATTAAGTAAGACTAAAATAGTAAGTAATATCCTTCTTGTAATGCATTGCATTATAGCTCTGTTATTATGTTTAGTATTCTTAAATAAATTTGTTGAGCCCAAAACTTTTCCATATTTCGAGCTGATAGCTCTATTATATCCTATATTACTTGCTGTTCACCTTATATTTACTGTGGTATGGTTACTAAAAAGGGAAATTGTTTTTGTGCCATTTTTCATCTTTACATTATTTCTATTATTTCCCTTAAAAAAATATATTCATTTTGAAAATAATTTTAAACGGGAAATTAGTTCCAAAGATCTCAAGATAATGACTTATAACGTAAAATATGCAAACAATAACAAAGATCTGTATGCATTAGAAAATTATATCCTAAAAGAAAATATAGATATTGCATTTTTTCATGAAATTTATACAAGGCAGTGGAGATCAAAGGAGAATTTTTTAGCGGATAGATATAATGCGACTTTTGATCTGATAGGAATATCATCAAAATTTCCCATCATAAATAAGCAGAAAATTATTCTGCCCGGAAACGCATTTGCTTGTATGGTAGATGTACAAAAAGAACAAGATATAATAAGATGCATTAGCATATATTTAGAACCCATGTATCTCAATAAAAATATTTTTAAAGCTCATAAACTACAAGAAGCTAAAAATAACTATGAAATGTTGATGGATAAATTAACGACAGGATTTAAAAAACATGAAGTGCAAGTAGATTTATTGGCCAAATACATAAAAGATTCACCTTATCCGGTAATTGTATGTGGAGATTTGAATTCAGTACCTTTATCCTATGAATATTTTACAATAAAAAAAGATTTGAATGATGTTTTTGAAGAATGTGGAAAAGGATTCGGATGGACATTTTATGATTATTATTACCCAATAAGAATAGATTATATTTTTGCAAGTGAAAGCTTTAAATCTAAACGTTGTTACGTAGATAAAACAGTTAACTATTCTGATCATTATCCAGTTCTTGCAATTCTTCAGTTGGGGAATTAGCTAAGACCCTGGATTATTTTCATTAAATTAACAGTATATAAAAAAAATTAACCTAAAAAAAATATAACTTTGTACATGAGTAGTAAATTAAAATAACTAATTGTGCAGCAGAATGATTCTAAGAAATCTAAACTTACTTTTATAGGTTTAGTAGTTACCATCGGAATTGTATTTGGAGATATAGGGACTTCGCCATTATATGTAATGAGAGCTATAGTTGCCGCTAATCATACCGATCATATATCTGAAGATTTTATCATAGGGGCCTTGTCTTGTATAATATGGACTCTAACCTTGCAAACCACTCTTAAATATGTAGTAATTGCCTTAAGAGCAGATAATAACGGTGAAGGGGGGATATTAGCATTGTATTCGTTAGTCAAAAAGATGAAAAATAAATGGTTGTATATCATAGCAATCTTAGGAGCTGCAACTTTAGTTTCGGACGGAGTTATTACCCCATCGATGACAATCATGACTGCAGTGGAAGGGCTTAAAAACTATAATCCTAACACTGAAGTTATACCTATAACCATTTTTATACTTATAGTTCTTTTTGTGGTTCAACAATTTGGAACACAATCTATAGGTAAATTTTATGGACCAATAATGACATTGTGGTTTATAATGTTATTAATATTAGGAAGTATTCATTTTATACCTAATTTATATGTAATAAAAGCTATAAATCCTTATTATGCTGTTAAACTGATGCTTATTGTAAGTGACAGTGCACAGACCGCATTAGAAGCAAAGCATATGATATTACTTATTATGGGGGCTGTTTTTTTATGTACAACAGGAGCAGAAGCATTATATTCTGACTTAGGGCATTGTGGAATTAAAAACATTAGAATCAGTTGGATCTTCGTAAAAATTTGTTTAATAATCAATTATCTTGGACAGGGAGCATGGATTTTATCACATCCACAGGAGGCTGCAAGTGGGGGGAATCCATTTTTTAAAATGATGCCTGACAACTTTGTCATCATTGGAGTCGTTATGGCAACCTTAGCGGCAATCATAGCTAGTCAGGCATTAATTACAGGTTCTTATACCATATTTAGTGAGGCAATGTCTTTAAATTTTTGGCCAAGACAAAAAATTGAATATCCTACTCATGAAAAAGGTCAAATGTATGTTCCGGCAATAAACTGGGGTTTATTAACATCCTGCATTTTTATCGTTCTCTATTTTAAAGAATCCTCAAAAATGGAGGCCGCTTATGGGCTAGCTATAACCATAACCATGCTAATGACCACTATTTTGCTTCTCTATTATCTTTACAGTAAAAAAGTTAATGTTTTTTTCATATTAATCTTTGCAATAATATATTTCATTATAGAAGGAGGATTTTTTTATGCTAATGTATTGAAATTCGAAGAGGGAGGCTGGATCACCATGATGTTAGCAGGTATGATAGCATTTAGTATGTACATATGGTATAACGGTCGAAAACTTAAAAATAAATATGTACAATATGTAAATATTAAACCCTATTTACCTATTATACAAGATATGAAAACAGATAACCATATCTCGAAGTATTCCACCAATTTGGTTTATATCAGTAGAGCAGGTAAAGCTGAGGAAATAGAAGCAAAAATAGTATTTTCAATTATAAACAAAAATCCAAAGCGAGCAGATTATTATTGGTTTCTTAGAGTTGAAAACGATACGAACCCCTATACTTTCGAATATGATGTATTAGAACTAATACCCAATACTTTATATAAAATTAATTTCAAGCTTGGATTTAAAGTTGTTCCTTTAATAAATATTTATTTTAGCCAGGTTCTTGAAGATTTAAAAATTTCGGGAAAATTAGATTTATCGAGTAATTATCCTTCTTTAAAAAAATACGATATTCCGGCAGATTTTAAGTATATTCTTATTGATAGAGTCTTTAATCAAGAATATTTGTTTTCATTAAAAGAAAGATTTATCTTAAGATTTTATAATATGGTCAAACATATTGGAATATCCGATACTGCTGCATTAGGACTCGATACCTATAATGTTGAAATAGAAGAAGTTCCTATGCTTACTGACGTTATATATAAAAGTAGAATAAAAAGAGCAAAAATTTATAAATAAATAATACTTAATTAATGACATATGGGTAAAAATAAAATAATAGTATCAGGAGGACTAGGATTTATAGGCTCTCATACGGTAGTTGAATTAATACAATCAGGATTTGATCCGATCATTATAGATGATTTAAGTAATTCGGAATTATTTATATTAGATAGAATTAAAGAAATCACGGGGATCAAACCTAAATTCTATCCATATGATTTATGTGATTATAAGAAATTAGAATCTGTTTTTTCGGAAAATAAAAATGTTTCAGCATGTATTCATTTTGCAGCAAAAAAAGCTGTAGGAGAATCTATGGAAATTCCTCTTACCTATTATAGAACGAATTTAGTCTCTCTAATGAATATTTTGGAGATTATGAAAAATTTCAAAGTAGGAAAATTTGTTTTTTCATCTTCAGCTACTGTTTACGGACAGCCGATAGAATTGCCAGTAACCGAGGAATCTCCCACACAAAAAGCTTTATCTTCTTATGGAAGTACTAAACAAATGGCAGAAGACATCTTAGAGAAAGTTTCAGCTACAAAATGGTTGCAGGTATTATCTTTAAGATATTTTAATCCGGTAGGTGCTCATCCATCCTCATTAATAGGAGAGTTGCCGAGAGGAATTCCCAGTAATTTGATGCCTTTCGTAACACAAACAGCTATAGGGATTAGAAAAGAATTAACAGTTTACGGTAATAATTATAATACCGCTGATGGTACTTGTATAAGAGACTATATTCATGTTGTTGATTTAGCCAAGGCACATGTGAATGCTTGCGAATATCTTCTTGCAGGAAAAAACATATCATCCTTTGAAACATTCAACATAGGAACAGGAGTCGGAAATTCTGTATTAGAGATAATTCAGACTTTTGAAAAAGTTAATGAAATTAAAGTCCCTTATACTATTGGAGAAAGGAGAAAAGGAGATGTTGAAAGCATCTATGCTAATTGCGATAAAGCTAATCGAATTTTAAGATGGAAAGCCCAATACACCGTAGAAGAAATGGTTAAAGATGCATGGAATTGGGAGAAAACATATAGAAAATAAACTAAAATATACCTAAGTTATGGAGTCAAAAAAAATATTCGAATTAATCGAAAAGGAAAAGCAAAGACAAACTAAAGGATTAGAACTAATAGCTTCAGAAAATTTTGTAAGTAATGAAGTGATGAAGGCTGCCGGTTCTGTATTAACTAATAAGTATGCAGAGGGATATCCCGGAAGACGTTATTATGGAGGATGTGAAATTATAGATCAAATAGAAGAAATTGCTATAGAAAGTGCCAAAAAATTATTTGGGGCAGCTTATGTCAATGTACAGCCACATTCAGGGGCACAAGCAAATGCAGCAGTATTTCTTGCTTGTTTAAAGCCTGGTGATAAAGTAATGGGATTAGATCTCGCACATGGAGGGCATCTTACCCATGGCTCTCCCGTTAATTTTTCAGGATTAAATTACGATCCGGTTTTTTATAAAGTAAATAAAGAAGATGGAAGGATAAACTATGAAGATATGATGGCTACAGCAAGGAGAGAAAAGCCAAAAATGATTATAGTAGGGGCCTCTGCATATTCAAGAGATTTTAATTATAAGAAATTTAGGGAAGTTGCAGATGAAATTGGTGCGATTTTAATAGCTGATATCTCTCATCCGGCAGGATTAATAGCGAAAGGAATATTAAGTGATCCTTTACCCTATTGTCATATAGTCACTACAACTACTCACAAAACTCTTCGAGGTACAAGAGGAGGAATGATTATGCTGGGGAAAGATTTCGAAAATCCATTTGGATATAAAACACCAAAAGGAGATATAAAAATGATGTCACAAGTATTAGATGGGGCAGTATTTCCTGGTACGCAAGGGGGGCCTTTAGAACACATAATTGCTGCAAAGGCAATTACATTTATCGAGGCGCTTAGTGATGAGTTTCTTGTATATGCTCATCAAGTGGTGAAAAATGCACAAGTTTTATCAAAATCATTGATTGAAAGAGGTTTTGAAATTATATCAGGAGGTACAGATAATCATTTAATGTTAATTGATTTACATAATAAAAATATTACGGGTAAAGTAGCTGAAAAAGTTTTAGAAAAGGCAGATATAACTTGTAATAAAAACATGATTCCTTATGATGACAGAAGTCCTTTCATCACCTCAGGAATTAGATTTGGAACTGCAGCTGTTACCACCAGAGGGCTTAAAGAAAACGATATGATAAAAATTGCTGATTTTGTTAATGAAGTTATTGATAATCCTGAAAATGATAAGGTTTTAAATAAGGTAAGAGAAGAAGTGAATTCTCTTATGGATTCAAGACCTTTATTTAATTGGTAATCTAAAAATCGAAATCTGGTAATTATTAAGACAATTGAAAATATGGAAGCTAAATAAATTATATTACTCGTGAATTTGAATTAATTTCCATATTTATTATAATAGATATTATTTATAATTATATTTATTTTTATTTTATATTGATATATTGACATGAAAAATGGTTTTTGCAAAAATGTTATTTTTTTTGTATTTTTCGCATTTTAAAATATTAAAAAAATGAAAGTCACTAGGCTATTTGACATTATATATTATCAATTACGAAATAGACCGATTGATGTCTCAATTTCAACCAAAAAAAATGGTAGTTGGGAGAAAATTTCCACACAATCGCTAATAGATCAGGTAAACCAGGTAAGTAGAGGTCTTTTAAATTATGGGATAAAACCTGAGGATAGAATAGCTTTAATTACTTCAGTAAATAGATCTGAATGGTTGATAATGGATTTAGCAATACAGCAAATTGGAGCAGTAAGTGTTCCTATCTATCCTACGATGAGTGATGATGATTTGACGTTCATTTTGAACAACAGTGAGTCTAAATTTTGTCTTGTGTCAGATAAAAAAATATATGATAAAGTACATAATATAAAAGATCAATGCCCAACTATAACTAGCCTATTTACTTTTGATGAGATAGAAGGCACATTAAACTGGAATGAAATTAAAAAGAAGGGAGAAGAACCCTCCAACCAGCAAGAAGTTGAAAATTTAAAAAATTCTATCGAACCCGATAGATGGGTAACATTGATTTATACGTCAGGAACTACAGGAAGACCTAAAGGTGTAATGCTGTCACATAAAAATATATTAACTAATGTGCTAGATTGTCACGTTAGGTTTGTGATGGAGAATGATGAAAAATTTAGAATTTTAAGCATCCTCCCTATCTGCCATATTTTAGAAAGAATGGTTGATTATGTTTTTATGTATAAGTCTTATGGGATATACTTTGCAGAAAGTATAGATAAATTAGCATCCAATTTTCAAGAAGTCAAACCAGATGTAATATTGGTAGTTCCTAGAATAGTAGAAAAATTATACGCATCGATTTATAATAAAGGAACTTCAGGAGGATGGTTAAAGAAGCAGATATTTTTATGGGCACTTAGTGTAGCTAAAAAATTTGAGCCTTTCAAACCAGTGAGCCTTTCCCATAAAATAGCAGATTTTTTAGTATTTAAAAAGTGGAGAGAAGCAGTAGGAAATAATTTGCAATTAATTATATGCGGAAGTGCTGCCTTATCTGAGAATTTATGCAGAATTTTTAATGCTGCCGGATTAAAAATTTCCGAGGGATATGGAATGACGGAAACCTCTCCGGTTATAACTGTAAACGGAAGAACGAAAGATTTATTCTGTTTAGGCACAGTAGGCCCCTTATTAAATAGCTGTAAAGTGAAGATTGCTGAGGACGGAGAAATATTAACGAAAGGTTCTAATGTGTTTTTAGGTTATTATAAAGATGAAGAAAAAACAAGAGAGATTTATACTGATGACGGATGGTTGAAAACCGGAGATATTGGCTACTTAAAAGACGGATTTTTAAAAATTACGGATAGAAAAAAAGAAATATTTAAGACTTCAGGAGGAAAATATATCATACCTCAGATAACCGAAAATAATTTAAAACAATCTAGATTTATAGGAGAGGCAATGGTTGTAGGTGATGGTGAAAAAATGCCATGCGCGCTAATACAACCTGATTTTGAATTTATTATTAAATATATTAAGTATAAAAATCTACATATGAATACTACGATTTCTCCTGAAGAAATTGTAAAAAATAAGGTTATTAGAGAGAGAATAATGCAGGATGTTGAAAAAGTAAACAAATTATTAGGTAAATGGGAACAAATTAAAAAGATTGAGCTTACTCCAACGGTTTGGTCTGTGGAAAGTGGTGAATTAACCCCTACATTGAAATTAAAAAGAAAATATATTAAAGAAAAATATATCAATCTATATAATAAGCTATATGACAGATAAATTTATACTCTTATTAAGCTATTTTGTCATAATTTTTATTTGGCTTTAGTTTTGCTTTTATGGAATTATTATGAAAAACAATGACAATATAAAAATATTTGCAAATAAAAGTGAAAATCCTGACGATTTTTATATAAGATTTAAGGAGCAATTAGATACAGGGCATCATTTCCCCGGAAATTATATGTTTAAATTTATTATTCCGACAGAAAGCAAAAAAATAGCTCAATTGCATAAAATTTTTGACCATAGTGGAGCTTCTTTTTCTATCAAAGAAAGTAAAAATAGAAAATATACTAGTATCACTGTAAATATATACGCTATTGACGCTCAATCAGTTGTAGAATATTATAAAGAGGCTAGTACTCTAGAAGGAATAGTAATGTTGTAAAATTAGTAATGTAAAAATTATAACTCAAATCATCAGAAAAACTTTTCTGATGATTTTTATTTTTCAAGAAGCTAAAGCCAATTAAATTTGCTTTTACTCTTAAATTTAATAATCTTTCTATTACTCAAAATAGATTCAATAAATGGTTAATGAATGCTCATATACATAATTAGATAGTGAAATGTATAAAAATTACAAAACTAATTACACTATATTATTCGTTCACTATTGTACCGTCTTTCATAAGAAGGCTTCTGTCAGCCATAGATGCAAGATGAGGATTATGGGTAACAATTATAAAGGTTTGATTAAATTCTTTTCTTAATTGATAAAAAAGTTGATGTAAGTCCTCAGCATTTGAAGAATCAAGATTTCCGGACGGTTCATCCGCTAAAATAATTTTAGGGTTATTCATTAATGCTCTAGCGACAGAAACTCTTTGCTGTTCTCCCCCTGATAATTCTCTTGGCTTATGTTCTAGCCGATGAGATAATCTAAGATAACTTAATAAATCTTTAGCTTTATCAACAAGTTTCGATTTCGATTTTCCTGCTATCATTCCAGGAAGCATTACATTTTCTAAAGCAGTAAATTCTGGGAATAATTGATGAAATTGAAAAATAAATCCTATATTTTGATTTCTGAATAAAGAGAGTTCCTTATCTCGTAATTGGGTTATAGGAAGATTATCGATTTCAATAATACTATGGTATCTATCCGGATTAGAGGGTTTATCTAATGTTCCTATAATTTGTAAAAGAGTTGATTTACCCGCTCCCGATTCTCCTACTATTGTAACAATTTCCCCTTTTTTAATATGTAAAGAAACACCTTTTAAAACCTCAAGAGTTCCGAAAGATTTATGTATATTTTGAATAAGTACCATATAATATTTTATCAAAAATAATAAAAAATTAATGAATAACTATACTCATTTCATTAGAGATAATTTTTCCGGATATTCCGTAAGGTTTCAAAATAATATAAATTTTATAATCTCCCTGAGGAATTTGAGATACATCTATATAAATAGTATTTTCAAAAGTACTTTTAGCTGGAAGTATAATTGTATCATCGATAGAAATAATATTTTGTAGCTCAAAAGTTTTATCTTTTATAAATAAAAATGCAATTTCCTGATTCATTTCTTTTCCTAAATGAATTTCAGTATCATAAGGATTTTTCCATTTTATATCAAGAGTTTGAGTTAGATCTTCAGAAGATAAATTTGTCGGATAAACTGTACAGCTAATTTTAGGATAAGAATGGAAGTCTTCAACTGTTTTATAAAATTCGTTCTTTCCTTCTTCATCAAAAAGAAAATTAGAAGAGATATTCTCTAATCCGAAGAATGTAATTGTTTTCCCTTGAATTTTTTGCTCAGAATTCCATAAATCATATTGAGAGAATCTATGTATATATACTTGTAAACAACAAGAAGGAAGGTTCGTATAATAATTATATAAAGATGCCTTTTGATAGCGTTCAAAAACGGCTATACCCTCATTCACTTCCTTGGCTTCTAAAACAAATTGCTTTAATTTATACATAGGTGTTTTATGTATAATGGTAGGAAAAAATAAACAGATTCTTACTATAAATAATATAATAATGTAAGCAAAAGAGAGCCGAATTATTTGAAAATTCTCTTTTTCTTTAAAGGTTAAGTAGGTTAAAGGAATTAAAGAAATAAATATAATTAAATTCCACTGGGGTTGGATTACCCTTGTGAATGAAAAAATACTAAAAAAAAGGATGGCTCCCAAACAAGACCATTTTAAAGATTTTGTCCAAGATAATTTTTTATCCGAAGGTAATAAAATACTTTTTCCATAAAAATATATAAGTAAAGGATTTCCTATTAAAAGAATGCCGAGTATCCATTTTATAAAGGGATAATTTATAGATTTTTTCTTGGCCCTTTCAAAAAGATGATATTTGATAGTAACCCAATCGTGAGTATATTGCCAGTATAAATGAGGTGAAAATAGAAGTAGAGATATGAATAGACTAAAATAAAACCATTTACTCCTTAAAAGTGAGGAAATAAAAGGTAGAAATGTTAAAGTAATAAGTAAAGCACCATGATATTTAGAATACATCATAAGAGCCATAGCTATACCCAAAAGTAATGAATTTATAAGAGTTTGCTTTTCAGTAAAAGCTTTCCATCTCCATATAAAGATAGAACTGAATAACAATAAAGGCGTATCAGGAGTGGAGATGAATCCTAATGTTTGAAAAAATCCGACAGACCCAAAAAGACCTAAAAACAAATAATTTTCTTGTAAAGTTTTAGGCTTAAGAATTATCAGCCAAATTATATAAACACTTAAGGAGGATAGAATAGAGAGCATTCTTACCCCCAATGATCCTTGTACAAGAAAATAGCCGATCTTGATAAATAAGGCAATCATAGGAGGATGATCGAAATATCCGAAATCCAGATGTTTAGACCACACCCAGTAATAAGCTTCATCATCAATTAAGGGAAGTGTTATGGATTGAAATATATTTAGTATGAATAATATACTTATAAATAATGCTTGGATTTTGTATGTGCTGGTTAATTTCATTAGAATTATTTATAATGTGTAAAATTATAATTAAATATTAATCCATATATATATATATAAAACTTCTGGATCACAGTTGTGCCAGAAGTCAGTATTATACAGATATATTCTATTAAAAAAATAGAATAATCTTATACTTTATATCTCCACCCAAATGGATCCTCTAGTTCGTTTGTTTGAATTCCTACCAGTTGCTTTTTAAGAAAAACAGCATAACTATCTTCATCAGATAATTGAGGCAATTCCATAATCGTATCCTTATAACCTAAGTGAGAATATCTTGATATAACAACTGCCGTACCACATCCGAAAATTTCTTTTAAATTACCATCTTGATATGCTTTTACTATATTATCTACAGATATTCTTTCTTCAATTATATTTAGATTATGATGTTTGGCCAGCTTTACCAGACTGTCTCTGGTTATACCGCTTAATATTGTTGTCGAAGTAGGAGGAGTATAAATGGTATCTCCAATTCTTACCATAACATTCATAGTACCGGATTCTTCAAAATAGCTATGACTTTTACTATCCGTCCAGATAACCTGATCGAAACCGTCTTTATTAGCTAATGCAGTTGGATAAAATGATGCTCCATAATTACCTGCACATTTGGTAAAACCAACCCCACCATCAACAGCGCGAGTATAATAATCTTCAATCTTAATTTTTAAGGGTTTATCATAATAAATTCCAGCTGGGGAAGTCATTATCGCAAAAGTATATTTCTTAGATATTCTAGCAGAAAACATTTCCTCAGAAGCGTACATTACCGGACGAATATATAAAGAAATTCCAGGCTTAGTAGGAATCCATCCACGATCTAGGTCTATTAAAGCATACAATCCGTCTAAAAAAATTTCTTTTGGAATTTCAGGCATAGCAAGACGAACTGCAGATTTATTAAATCTCTCAAAATTATTTTCCGGGCGGAATAAAAATACCTCATTGTTTTTATCCTTATAAGCTTTCATCCCTTCAAAAATAGCTTGTCCATAATGAAGCGCCATTAAAGCAGGTGAATAATTCATCGATCCATATGGCATAATAACCGGTTCTCCCCATTTTCCATTTTCGTATTCACATATCAGCATATGATCGGAAATGTTCGCGCCAAACGGAGAATTATTTGGATCTATTTTATCTAATCGAGAATTTGCTATTTTATTTATTTTCATTACTTAATTATGATTACTTATCATCTTCAAAATTAATAAATAAATCATTTGATAGAATAAAAAGAGTTGTAATTTTGAGATGGATTATAATTTTATGCTGAAAAGAACTATTATAAATACGTTAGAAGGAACCAAAACTATACAGATTCCCGAATGGAATGAAACCTATCATTCTCGTCATGGTATTTTGCAAGAAGCTCAACATGTTTTTATTTCAAATGGATTAGAAAAGATAAATGTACCTGTGATTTCAATTCTTGAAATGGGATTTGGAACAGGATTAAATGCTTTATTAACATTACATGAGGCTCTAGAAAAAAGCATGAAAATTAGCTATTACACATTAGAGAAATACCCACTTACTATGGATGAAATCAATCAATTACAGTACGGATCCATACTTAATTCAGAAAAAACTGAAGAATATTATAGATTGCTTCATAAAGCTGAATGGGGAGTAAATACCCATCTCTGCGAAAATTTTAGTATAATTAAATATCAAACAGATTTTAAAAACTTGAAAGACTTACCGATATCAAATATAAATTTGGTTTATTATGATGCATTTGGAGCAAGAGTACAGCCCGAGTTATGGGAAGTAAACATATTTAAAAGCATATATGATACGATGACATCGGGAGGGCTTTTAACCACTTATTCCAGTAAAGGAAGTGCTCGTAGAGCAATGCAGAGTGTTGGTTTTGAGGTTGAAAAGTTAATAGGTCCCAAGGGTAAAAGAGAAATGGTCAATGCATGGAAAAGATAAATAAATTAAATGTACGAGTATATGCGCTATTAATGAAAGATAATAGCCTTATGTTTTTAAATGAAATGTACGCCGGTAAACAATTACTTAAATTACCGGGAGGTGGATTGGAACTAGGAGAGGGTACCATACAAACACTGGAGAGAGAATTTAAAGAAGAATTGAATTTAGACGTTACCGTAAAAGAACATTTTTATACACAGGATTTTTTCCTGGAATCGGAATTGACGCCGGAAAGTCAGCTACTTACTATTTATTATAAAGTAGATTGTCAAGATTTTTCAAATTTAAAAATTATAGAAAAATCAATAAAAGAAGTGGTTTGGATTCCTTTGGAAACTATTGAGTTAGATAAGATTCCACTACCTATTGATAAAATTGTAATTAAAAAGTTACTCCAAAAAAACTCCTTTAGTATTTAGAATGATTTTACCGATTATATTAATTTATTCTAAATATAAATTCTTTAAAATCAGTTATTTAGAATAAATCTTTAAATCTTAATTTATAATTTTGTATCAAAGTTTTTAAATAAAATAATAATTGATATGGAATTAAAATTAGCTAAATGTTGTGGTAATTGCGAACATTTTTTAAATGGACAATTATGTTCATTAAAAGAAGTTGCGGTAGCTCAAAATCAGGTTTGTAACTCATATGAATTTAAAGTAATTCATCATAGAGAAGATGATTGTTTGAAATGTTCCAAATTTCAAAAATCAACTTGTGCTCATCCAAAAGTAGCTAGTGAGGGTATTATGTGTACTGTATGGTATCCGAGAGCTACAGCTTCATAAGAAACGATAAAAAATGATTTTTTTAATATAAAAGAGCTGATTTTTCTAAAATCAGCTCTTTTTAATAAAGACAACTATAACAATTGCAATCAAAATTATTTTTAAAATATTTGGTAAAAGGGATATAATATTTATATATGTTAATATTTCCTATCAATGATATAAACTGATGGGAATTTATAGAAAGTAAAAGATTTGAAAATGATTGTTGTATAGGAATAAAAAAGAGAGCTCAATAAAATTGAGTTCTCTAAATTGATAAATTAATGTATTAAAGTATGAGAATTTTAGAAATTCTCTAAAAAGAACGCTTAAAATTATTTTCAATATTTTTTAGTATTGACAACATAATGGTAATTTCTTGTAGTCGGGATCTTTAGCTTTATATTTTTCATTACTGTACCCTGACTTGGCAATTTTCTTTAAAATAGCAGATAAAGACGTTTTCGTATCATCATAAGTAATGGTTGCAATTTTTGTGCCCGGATCCCATATTACAAGAGAAATATTTGGATCAGAGCCGGCACTTTCGATAGTTTGTTTACACATAGTGCAATTACCGAAAACTTTTACTTTTTCAATCTTTTGATTGACATTTTGCGCTTTTATTTCTGTTAAAGAAATAAGAACCAAGCAAAGGACAAATATTTTACTTAAAAGTTTCATATAAAGGGAAATTATTAGTTAACATCTAAGCTTAAATTATACTTTGACACATAAAAATTAAAAATATTAATTTTTTTACTGTGCTATTTCTAATGACATATTTTTACCATTAAAGCTTAATTGATTAATCTTTTTTAACAATTGGTCTGTATAATTAGCATCAACTTCAAAAAAAGTAAATTTATCCCGAATATCGATTTCTCCAATATCGGCACGTGCACCTTTCGTATTTTTGTTAATAAGATCAATAACAGTCACTTTATTAAGATTATCTCTTTTACCTAAATTAAAGAAAAATCGAGTAAAATTGCCTTGCCTTTTACTTTTTCTATTCCTTTTATTTCCCTCCCTTGAATCATTTCTATCCTTACGGTCTTTACCTTTTCTGCTGTTCGTAGGTTTTTTCCCTCTTTCGGCAGCTCTTTCATTTTTATCAATAGGGGCAATATCTTTTTCATTTTTATAGAATTCCCAAGTTGATTTTAATTCAAGGAACATAACCCTTTTATAAAGTTCTTCCTTGGAAATGTCAGATAAATCGGGAGTGTTAGAAACTTCAAATTCTTCAGAATTAAAATCGGATTTTAGAAGTTTGTCAGATAAATAAATTTCTTTCGCTTTCAAGATATCTTCCTTAGTAGGTATCTTCATTTCTTCTACCTTAATAGATGTCTCTTTTTTAATGCGATTAAACTTAATCATCTCGCTAGGACGAATAATAGCAATTGATTCTCCGTCTTTACCGGCTCTACCGGTTCTTCCGCTTCTGTGAATGAAAACTTCAGGATCATCAGGTAAAGAATAGTGGATTACATGCGTTAGATCATTTACATCCAATCCTCGAGCAGCTACGTCAGTAGCAACCAGTATTCGTAAATTTTTCAAACGAAATTTTTTCATAACCAAATCCCTTTGAGATTGCGATAAATCTCCATGAAGCGCATCGGCGGCATAACCTTGGTGCATGAGAAAATCAGCAATGTTTTGAGTCTCAACACGTGTTCTACAAAAGATAATCGAATATATGTCAGGATTTGCATCCAGTACTCTACGTAATCCATTATTCTTTTGTCTATCGCGTACCATTACAAATTTATGAGTAATATTTTTCTTTACTTCATTAATACCTCCTGCAGATATTTTTTGCGCGCCTTTCATATAATTTTTAGCAATTGCCTCTACTTGTTTAGACATGGTTGCTGAAAATAATAAGGTTTGTCTTTCTTTCGGCGTTTCTTTTAATATGGTTTCCAATTCGGCCTTAAAGCCCATAGATAGCATTTCATCTGCTTCGTCTAAAATTAACCATTGAATTTGGTTTATTTTTAGAACCCCTCTTTTTAGTAAGTCATTAACCCTTCCCGGAGTACCAATTATAAGTTGAGGATTATTTTTCAAACCTTTAATTTGTTCGGAAATATTTGATCCTCCATAGACAGCCAGTGAACGTATTTGAGATAAATATTTAGAATAACTGGCAATATCTTTAGAAATTTGTAAGCATAATTCACGAGTAGGACAAAGTATTAACGCTTGAACATGTTTTTGATAAGGATCAATCATTTCTAGAATCGGCAACGAAAATGCAGCCGTTTTTCCTGTACCGGTTTGTGCTAAAGCTATTAAATCTTCTTCCTTCGATAGTAAGTAGGGAATGGTTTGCTTTTGGATTTCAGTCGGTTGAGTATAACCCAACTCTGTTATGGCCTTTAACAAATCATCTGATAGGCCATACTCTTTGAATAAATTCATCAATAATTTTTAAAAATCAATACAAAGATATGATTTGTTTGTTAATTAACAATTGAAGAATTTAGATATGTTTGTTTATTACAAATGAATTTATCCGTATTTAATGATTTCTTCTAACTTATCAAGATCTTTTATAATAATATCTTTACCCTTTGTCTTAATTAATTTTTCATTTTCAAACTTGGTTAATGTATGAATAATGCTTTCTCTGGAATATCCTATTACCTCGGCAATTTCTGCCCGTGACAAATAAATACCCTTATAATTTTTATTACAGAATTTCAAAATAAACATTGCCATAGCCCCCTCTACATTTTTAAAGCTAAGATTAATGAGCCAATCCATAGTTTCCCGCATCTTGAACTCTAGCTTATTGCTTATTTTAAGATAAAATGAGGTGTTCATTTCACAAATTTTTTTGAAGAGATTTTTTGGAAAAACCATTAATTTAGAATCGATGAGGGAGTGAGTGCTATACGGATAATGTTCCATTAAAATGTAATCCTTTCCTATAATCTCACCTTTACGCGCTATATAAACTATTTTCTTTTTATTTCCTAATTGGTAGGTCAATTTACAATAACCCTCTACTACAAAATATATATTTGCTGCAAAACTACCCTGTTTGAAGAGGGCCTCTCTTGAATCAAAATCAACAATACTACAATTTTGAGATAGAAATATTTTTTCTTCCTCAGTTAACATTGTATAAAAAGGAATAGTAGTAATCAGCTCATTCATTTTTTAAAAAAAGTAAAATATTTCACTTACAAAAGTAATTATATTGTTTTTAAAATACAAATAACATCACTCAAAATAAATTGTGAAATTTTTAATTATCTGTTTACATTTGCAATTATTAATCAATTAAAAGTAAGATTTGTTATAAATTTTATATTAATTGTTAAGTATAAATAAAATTATTTTTTTAGATGAATAACACTTTAATGATTTTGCTCGAATTTATGGTTGTGATGGCAGCCATATTTATCGGGGCAAAAAAAGGAGGTTTAGGATTAGGTATTTTTGGAGGTTTAGGATTGGCTGTATTGGTTTTCGTTTTTAAGCTGAAGCCGCAAAATCCACCTATTGATGTAATGTTGATGATTGTTGCAGTAATCACGGCAGCAAGTACACTTCAGGCATCGGGAGGCATTGATTATATGGTTAATATTGCAGAAAAGCTGCTAAGAGCTTATCCCCCTGCCATTACAATCGTGGCCCCTCTAGTATCTTACATTTTTACAATTATTGCAGGTACAGGTCATATTGCATATGCGCTACTACCTATAATTTCAGAGGTGGCAACAGATGCAAAAGTAAGACCAGAAAGACCTTTAAGTATTTCAGTTATTGCTTCGCAACAAGCAATTACGGCCAGCCCCATATCTGCGGCTACAGCGGCTTTATTGAGCGTTATAATGGTTAAAAACCCTGAATTAAGGCTTATGGATATTTTAATGATATCTATTCCAGCTACTTTAGTGGGAGTTATCGTTGCTGCAATCGTTCAAATGTTTGTAGGAGTGGATTTGGAGAAAGATCCAGAATACCAAAAAAGGATCAAGCAAGGTCTTTTAGAGATTAAGGAGAATAACAAGAAAAAAGAAGTAGGGTTTGGTGCAAAATTATCCGTAATAATCTTTTTGATCGGAGTAATAGGAATAGTTTTATTCGGTTCCGTAGATGGAATAAAACCAACCTTCAATGGTGAACCAATGGCTATGCCTCATATTATTGAAATACTTATGTTGGCTGCTGCCGGATGTATTTTAATCTTTACTAAAACCAATGTAGAAAAAATTGCTACCGGTTCAATTTTTTTAGCCGGAATGCAAGCGGTAATTGCCATTTTCGGAATAGCATGGATGGGAGATACTTTTTTTGCAAGTAACTTAGACTTTTTCAAAGGTTTATTGACTTCAATGGTAATGGAGTATCCGTGGACATTTGCTATTGCTTTATTTTTAATGTCAATTATGCTATTTAGTCAGGCAGCAACCGTAAGAGCGCTTATGCCTTTAGGAGTTTCCCTTGGAATACCAATCCCTAGTCTAATCGCGATGTTTCCTGCAGTAAATGGATATTTCTTTATACCGAATTATCCAACCATAATAGCAGCAATAAATTTTGATCGTACCGGGACTACCCGAATAGGAAAATATGTGATCAATCACTCATTTCAATTACCCGGATTTATTGCAACCATTGTAGCAGTAAGTGTAGGATTTGGCTTAGCATATCTCGTATTTTAAATAAAAATCAACCATAAAAACATATAAATTAAATAATCATGTACAGAATCGAAAACGATTTGATAGGAGATTTAGAAGTTCCAGAAAATGCATATTATGGGATTCAAACTCAAAGAGCTGTAAACAACTTTCATATCACAGGAATAAAATTATCTAAATTTCCGGAATTAATTAAAGCGTTAGCTTATGTAAAATGGGCAGCGGCTGAAACAAATTGTGAACTAGGAGTTTTAGATGAAAATATCAAAAATGCAATTGTTAAAGCTTGTCAAGAAATCATAACCGGTAAATACGATAATGAATTTCCGAGCGATGTTATCCAAGGAGGAGCAGGTACTTCTACCAATATGAATATTAACGAAGTAGTAGCTAATATTGCGTTGGAAATTATGGGACATAAAAAAGGAGAATATCAATTTTGCTCTCCTCATGATCACGTAAACCTTTCACAATCAACTAACGATGCCTATCCAACTTCCATAAAATTAGCAGCAATTAATTCCAATAAGGTATTGATTGATCATTTAAAACAGCTGATTGAATCTTTTCGTAAAAAAGGAAAAGAATTTATGCATGTGTTAAAGATGGGAAGAACCCAATTACAAGATGCAGTTCCTATGACTTTAGGTCAAGAATTTGAAGCATTTGCAGAAACTTTAAGTGAAGATGTAGAAAGGCTAACTCAAAATTCTAATTTATTTTTAGAAATAAATATGGGGGCTACCGCAATTGGAACCGGTTTAAATTCTATTCCAGGATATGCGGAACTATGTGCTCAAAAATTGTCAGAAATAACCCAATTACCATTTGTATCAGCAAAAAATTTAGTAGAAGCAACTCCGGATACAGGTTCTTATGTAATCTATTCCTCAGCATTAAAAAGAGTTGCTATAAAATTATCTAAAATTTGTAACGATTTACGATTGTTATCATCTGGGCCACGATGTGGACTTAATGAAATAAATTTGCCGGCTATGCAACCGGGTTCATCCATTATGCCTGGAAAAGTAAATCCGGTAATACCTGAAGCCATGAATCAAACATGTTTTAAAGTAATAGGAAATGATTTAACTGTTACTATGGCTGCAGAAGCCGGACAGCTTCAATTGAATGTAATGGAACCCGTTATTGCCTACAGTCTTTTAGAATCAGTTCATATATTGATGAATGCTATGGATTGTTTACGTATCAACTGTATTGACGGTATTACAGCCAATGAGCAACATTGCAAAGATATGGTGCTTAATAGTATTGGAATAGTTACTGCATTAAACCCATATATCGGATATAAAAACAGTACTAAAATTGCTAAAGAAGCTTTAACAAAAAATTTAAGTGTTTATGATTTAGTACTCGAGAACAAGCTTTTATCGAAAGAAAAGTTAGATGAAATATTAAACCCCGAAAATATGCTGGGGCCGCATAAGTATAAAGATTAATATATTAGAAAAAGCAACTGAGTAATCAGTTGCTTTTTCTTTTTAAGATATAAATCTATATAAATGTTGGAATATTAATGATAAGTATAATATAAAAAATATAAAAAACAGGAAGAATATAATTCAATAAGCAAATAGTTAAAAAATATAAGTCCATTTTGTTGGCATATTAATTGTGTTTTATATGGGGGTAGCTCTTTAAAGAGATAAAAATAATATTTTCATTTTTTTATCTTTAATTAATCTAAAAAATATTTATTAAAAAACAAGATATATGGAATGGATTTTAAAAACTATTCAAAACTCTCCTGAATTAGCTATCTTTCTCACACTAGCTTTGGGATTTGCAATAGGACAAATAAAAATTAAAGGATTCAGTTTAGGCGCAGTTACAGGAGTCCTATTAATGGGAGTATTAATAGGACAATTAGGGATTTCAATATCACCTACCGTAAAATCTGCCTTTTTTCTTATATTTTTATTTGCAGTAGGTTATAGTGTGGGACCTCAATTCGTACACGGTTTAAAAAAAGAGGGATTACCACAAATTGCATTTGCAGCTTTAGTATGTGTAGCTTGTTTATTAGTAGGGTGGGTAGCAGCTATTATAGCAGGTTTTGATGTAGGTAATGCAGCAGGATTATTAGCTGGAGCAAATACCATATCAGCAGTAATAGGAGTAGCTTCAGATACCATCAATCAATTGAGCATAGATTCCTCTCAAAAACAACAATTAATTAATCATATTCCTGTCGCCTATGCAGTAACCTACATCTTCGGAACAGCAGGTACGGCTTGGTTTTTATCCTCCATAGGGCCTAAACTCTTAGGAAAAGATGTAGTCGGTCAAACTAAAAAGTATGAAGAATCTTTAGGAGGAGCTATTCAAGATGACGATTCAAGCTTAGAGTATGCTTATGATGGAGCAACTTTTAGAGTTATTGAAGCAAGTAGTAATTATTTTGATCAAAAACGCACGGTAAAAGAGGTAGAAAAATTTCTTGTAAATAAAGATTGGCCGGTATATATAGAAAAAATACGAACTTCATCCAATAACGAAATTATTTCTGATCCCACTCCAGATACTTCTATTAATAAGGGAGATAAGATGGTTTTAAACGGCCCCTTAGAAACTATACTTTCCGATGAAAATTATGTAGGTAAGGAAGTCGCAGATTTAGAGCTGTTAGATTTCAAGGTTGAAAGTTTAAAGGTGATTGTTGCTAATAAAAAAATTATAGGAAAATGTCTTCATACTCTTAAATACAATAAAAATAGACATGGAGTAATCATACGTAAAATACATAGAGGAAAAACAACAATTCCCTTATTGAAAAATGTAACATTACAAAGAGGAGATGTACTAGAAATTGAAGGGAGAAAATCGGACGTAGATAAATTTGCTTCTTATTTGGGATATCCTGAAAGACCTACTAATGTTTCAGATATTTTATATATAGGATTGGGGATATTCTTAGGAGGCATATTAGGGTCATTAACTATTAGAACCGGTAATATCCCTTTAAGTTTAAGTGCCAGTGGGGGAGTATTGATCATGGGAATTATTTTTGGTTGGTTACGATCTTTACGTCCTACTTTCGGATATATACCTTCACCATCGATATGGTTGATGAATAATTTAGGGTTAAATATGTTTATTGCAGTAGTAGGAATAAATGCAGGACCCGATTTTATTTCCGGATTAAAAACAGCCGGAGTCAGTTTATTTATCGCAGGTATATTTGTTAGTATTGTACCGATGCTTGTAGGTATATTATTAGGAAGATATGTATTTAAATTTAATCCAGCCATAACTTTAGGAGCTTGCGCGGGTGCAAGAACAACAACAGCCGCACTCGGAGCATTAGAAGATACTTTACAAAGTAAAGTCCCCGCTTTATCTTATACAACTACCTACGCTGTTGGTAATACACTACTCATTATATGGGGGGTCGTTATTGTTTTGTTAATGAGCTAGCCATTGAACTTAAAAATTAGAAAATAAAAATTATAGAACAATGGATATATCTAAATTAAAAACTTCTCGCCATAAAGAACAACAATTAGAGCAGTTAAGCCCTTTTGAATTAAAGAATGATTTAATTAAATTAGCTACAGACCAACAGACAAAACCTGTAAGAACTATGTTAAATGCGGGACGAGGTAATCCAAATTGGGTAGCCACCGTCCCACGAGAAGCATTTTTTACTCTAGGGCGTTTTGGTATTGAAGAGTGCAAAAGAACCTTATATAAATCGGAGGGATTAGCAGGGATTCCTGAAAAAAAAGGTATAGGAAAAAGATTTGAAACATTTTTGGAAAAAAACAAAGATCAACCTGGAATAGAGCATTTACAAAAGACCTATAAATATGGAATTGAAAAACATAAATACGATCGTGATAGTTGGGCGCATGAATTAGCTGAAGGGATAATTGGAGACCAATATCCGAGTCCGGTAAGAATGTTAAAGCATATAGAACCTATCGTACATGATTATTTAATTCAAGAAATGTGCGGAAATAATTCGCAAAGAAGCGGAAAATATGATATTTTTGCAGTCGAAGGAGGTACTGCAGCCATGTGCTATATATTTGATTCTTTAATGGAAAATTATTTGTTAAGGAAAGGAGATCATATAGCCTTAGGTGTTCCTGTTTTTACTCCTTATTTAGAAATACCAGAATTGAAAAGATATAATTTTAAAGTAACATATGTCCACGGAACAGGAAAAAATAGTGATGGCACTTCCAACTATCAATATCCGGATGAAGAATTGGATAAATTAGGGGATAAAACTATAAAAGCATTTTTCATCGTCAATCCAAGTAATCCGACTTCAGTTGAGATTTGTGATAAAAGTAGGAAATATCTTGTAAAAATCGTTAAAAATCTCAACCCGAATTTAATGATTTTAACCGATGATGTATACGGTACATTTGTACCTAAATTCAATTCATTAATGAATGAATTACCACAAAACACTCTTTGTGTATATTCTTTTTCTAAATACTTTGGGGCAACAGGTTGGCGATTAGGAGCAATTGCTTTATATGAGGATAACATTTATGATAAAATGCTTAAAGCAATCCCCGAAAAAGAAAAAGCTAAAACTGCAAAACTATATTCCAGTTTAACACTATATCCCGAAAAACTTAAGTTTATAGACCGTTTGGTAGCGGACAGTCGTCAGGTGGCATTAAATCATACAGCTGGTTTATCTTTGCCGCAACAAATACAGATGATGTTATTTGCTTCCTTCGCTTTACTGGATAAGGAAAATAAATATAAAAAAGTCTGTACAGACTTAGTAAAGCATCGATTTAATTTACTTTGGGAAGGAATGAATATTCCTATAAAACCAGATCCGGAAAGAGCTTCTTATTATTGTGAAATAGACATTCACGAATGGGCGTCTAAAAATTATGATAAAGATTTTGTAGCCTTCTTGGAAAAAAATTTTGAACCGGTGGATATACTTTTTAGATTAGCCGAAAAATCATCCATAGTATTATTGAATGGAAGCGGCTTTGCAGGCCCGGAATGGTCGGTTAGAGTTTCTCTGGCAAATTTAGATGACAATGATTATAAAATAATAGGAAAAAAGCTTTCTGAAACAATGAATGAATACGTAGAGGCATGGAAAAGTTCAAAAAAATAAAATCAAATATTAATTATAAATAATTTAACTATGAAAACAAAAAAATTAAAAAATTTGTTAAGTTTGTTTGTACTGCTTATATTTATGGCGGCAAACGCGCAGTACAAACCTACTATTTACATTTTGGCTACGGGAGGAACTATAGCCGGTCAAGGGTCATCCTCTGTTACACAGGCATATAAACCCGGTTCTATTACAGTAGATGAACTTTTAAGTGCAGTTCCCTCCATCAAAGACGTTGCTAATATTAAAGCAGAACAAGTTGCCAACATAGGTAGTCAGGACATGAATGATGACGTATGGCTTAAATTATCGAAAAGAGTTAACGAATTGCTTAGCCAAAAAGATGTAGACGGAATTGTGATTACTCATGGTACCGATACGCAAGAGGAGACAGCTTATTTCCTTAACTTGACGGTAAAAAGTAATAAACCGGTAGTTTTAGTTGGATCCATGCGTCCTTCAACAGCCATTGGCGCAGATGGTCCTAGAAATATTCACAATGCAGTGGCATGTGCTGCATCCGCAGAATCACTTGGAAAAGGAGTAATGGTAGTAATGGATGATAAAATTATAGGAGCAGATGATATTACCAAAACTCATACACTTGATGTTGGAACTTTTGAAGATCCTAATTATGGTAATCTAGGAATCATGTATAACGGAAAACCTATTTATACAAGAGAATCCGTAAAAAGACATACTATAAATTCAGAATTTGACATTACAAATATAAATAAACTACCAAGAGTGGAAGTTGTTTTAAGTTATTCTAATGCGAAGTCTTTATTTATAGATGCAGCCGTTAATGCAGGTGCAAAAGGAATAGTTACTGCAGGAGTGGGTAATGGAAATATTACAACCGATATGCAAAATGCATTAGTAAATGCGGTAAAAAGAGGAGTAGCGGTTGTTCGTTCCTCTCGTATACCTATGGGACCTACAGCACAATATGATGAAGTGGATGATGATAAATATGGGTTTACAGCCTCTTGGTATATAAATCCATATAAAGCTAGAATATTATTAATGTTAGCGTTAACCAAAACAAACAATTATAAAGAAATTCAAAGAATGTTTACAGAATATTAAAATGAAATTAAGTATTACGAAAAAAATCCTTTTAGCAGTAAGTTGTTTATTTTGCTTAGCAAACTACGGACAACAAACAGATTCAAATTCAGGAGACAACAATACTGTCAATAATGAATCATCTTTTAAATCTATTTTAGATAAGCTTTTGAAAGATGATCAGATGTTAAATATCATGCTTGATACGCGTATAGACTATCAAGCTACTTTTAAAGATAGTGAAACAGAAGAAAGTAGCTTTCGAGGAAATACAGTAAAATTATGGTTTGTTGGGGAAATAGTTCCAGGATTTCGCTACAGAATACGTCATCGAATAAACACACCTCAGAATCCTCTTTATAGAGACAATTATTCTTCAGCTACCGATCAAGCGTATTTTGAAATTGATGCAGGTAAACGATGGACTTTTAGAATTGGTAAGCAAGCCGTTCAATTTGGTACCTTTGAATTTGACTATAATGCAGCTGATTTATATTTGTATACCATGGCTTATAATGATTTGGATGCCTATAAAACAGGTGTTAATGTCGCTTATAATGCAGGAGGACAAACATTGAATTTTCAAGTTGTAAACTCTGATGCACCTCAGTTTTCAACTGAAAAATATAAAAACAAATCTTTAGCAGGAGTATTTTTATGGGAAGGTAGCTTGTTTAACAATGCACTTAAAACTCGTTATGGTTATGGAGCATTTCAACATGATGCAAGCAAATACTATAATTGGATAACTATTGGTAACCAAATTAATATTCAAAAATTTACAGCAGAATTAGACTGGTATATGGGAGATCGTGATATGAATTATGGAGATGTTGTTCAAAATGACTTAGGATTAAGACACGTAAGAGACAACTCTGTATCTGTTAATTTTAAATATGATTTAGGAAAAGTAAAACCCCTTATCAAAGGAGTGTGGAATAAAAGAAGAGATCAGTTGAATTCTTCTTCATATATAAATGGAGGAGTACAGGCAGCGGTTGAATATTATCCTTTTACAGATCCAGCATTGAAAGATTTAAGATTCCACGTTATGTATGCCTATAATAGGACAAATTTCAACGGAATATATAATGATTTAGATGGAATAAACGGCAATCAAATTATTGCAGGACTTCGTTGGTTCTTGAAAATTAAATAGATTTTTTATTTATACTTAAATATTTTGACTTTAAAGCCTTATAAATTTTTATTTATAAGGCTTTTTAAATTTTTCTCTTTTCTAAAGTAAAATAGTTTTTTATTTAGATTTTCCGATAACTTTTTACATTTTACGTATTATTTTACCGGTTGGCGTCCTCGCAAAACTATTTATATAAATTATTTCTTTAGGCTTTTCATACCTATTTGCATAATTAAAATCAAGGATCTGCCTTTCAAGTTCAAGATCTTTTTTTCCAGCTATTATTAACACTACTTTATTCCCTAATAAAGGGTCTTCTAAGGAAGATATGATAAAATCTGAATTAATAACTGATTTGAGCTGTTTTTCTACTTGTTCGGGAAATATCTTTATTCCACCTGAGTTAATCACATGATCAATTCTTCCTATCCATTCGAATTCGTTATCGGAAATTATGGAAACCAAATCATTTGTAATAATTTCTTCTTTCAAAAATGGAGTAAGAATACATAAGCATCCTCTTTTATCTATGCGCATTTTTGTATTCGGCATAAGTTTAAAAAAAGGTTTTGTATTATTGCCCGATACTTTTTTAAGAGCTATATGAGAAATTGTTTCCGTCATGCCAAAAGATTCGTAAATGTCCGTGGGTCGAGTTTTTAATTTGGATTGTAGTTGTGAAGATAGCTGAGCTCCTCCGATAATTAACTTTTTTATAAAAGAGAGCTTGTCTAATGAATTTTCGACCTGCATGGGCGTCATGGCAGAAAAAGTAAATTCCATTGTAATATTTTCCAAAGGATGAGAAACAGGTTTAATACAATAAAGATCGAGTTTCCATACAATAGCTCTAACCAGCATCATTTTTCCGGCAATATAGGAAGAAGGCATACAAAGAAGTGCACGATCTTTTACCTGTAAATGTAAAAATGTACCCGTCATTTTAGCACTTTGAATCATAGCTTTTTTTGAAAGCTCTATATTTTTAGGAATTCCGGTAGAACCTGACGTTTTGGTCGTAATTGTTGCGGATGGGGCATACCAATCTTTTAAAAAATCAATAATATCTTTCTGCCAACTTTCTTTACTAGGTATTTTGTCTATTTCAATCTGTTTTGAGAAATCCAAATGTATCATACGTAAAATTTCTATATAATTATATTGGCTAATTTTTATAAAAAAAGCTTACTAAATGTCTAATTTAGTTTAATAAATTCATCTAATCTAAATTATGAATAAATATTTATGTCTAATTATTTAATTCATTCCAAGAATAAGTTATAAAACTTACATTTAGTATAAATTTTACTTGTTAATCAACAAGTAATGGAGCGGTAATTAAAAAAATTGTAATGAATTTACCCACTATACGATAGTTAAGGATTATAAAAGAGATATTCACCTATTACCGATAAATTTGTTGGAAAATTATTGGTAAATAAACTTCCCGTCCCTAAACCTTGAGGCATATCTTTATTAAACAAAGCAGTCCACTGTGCAATAGCATTTAATCCAACATTAGATTCCAATGCAGAAGTAATCCACCAATCAATATTTTTGGCTTTGGCTATATCAATCCACTCTTGAGATCCATTCCAGCCTCCTATTAGAGAAGGTTTCAATATGATGTATTGAGGGGAGATATGTTCTAATGTTTTTTCTTTCTGATCTTTATAAAATTTTCCAATCAGTTCTTCATCTAAAGCAATAGGGGTAGGGGTATTACTACATAAATCAGCCATTTGATCTTCATGTCCGGCTTTAATAGGTTGTTCTATAGAATGAATGTTAAGTTTGGCAAGCTGCTCTAATACCTTTTTTGCTTCTTTATAGCTAAATCCTCCATTGGCATCAACCCTTAGCTCTAATTGATCGGCAGAAAATTCAGCACGTAAATTTTGTAGAATTTTATGTTCTTCTTTCCAGTTAACTCCGATTTTCAGCTTTATGCAACTGTAGTTTTGTTCGAGCTTTTGACGTATTTGTTCGCGCATAAAGTCTAAACTTCCCATCCAAATTAATCCGTTAATTTTAATTCCTTTTTTACCTTCAGTGAATTCCGAAGGAAAAAATAATCCATTTTTTTTACTTTCAAGTTGAGAAAATACCTGCTCGATTCCAAATTGAATGGAAGGAAACTCTTGACAATCATTTAGAAGAAACTCTTTTCCTTCATTGATGTGATCACACACCCATTGAAGTTTACATTCATAATTTACCTCAGCATCTGCACTTAATCCTTTAAAAAAACTGCATTCTCCAACATATTCGCCAGATGAATGTTGTACCGTTATGAAGTAAGTAAGTTTTGTATTTAATATGCCGCGGGAAGTACCGGCAGGTCGTTTAAATTGTAATTCGTAAGAATTGAAATTTGCTTTAATCATATAAAAATAATTATGAATACTAAATTATTTATCTTAACTTGAGCTGAATTTAATACTCAATCAAATAATTTTATTAACGCTAAAATTACAAATAATATGAAGAAAATTTTATTATTTTGGGCATTCTTGTCATCCACTTGTTTTTTCTATTCTCAGCTAATAGAAGTGCAGGAGATAGAAATAAAATCTATCCCTACAGATTATTATTCCCAAGCGTATGGTACGGGGTATGATTTAAAAACAAGTTTAAAGGAAATAATTAAAAGAAACCATGCTCCAATCGGTTATAAAGGACTGTGGAATTTGTATAAGTCTAAAGATGCTTTTAGTGATAAATGGTATGAAAAAGATGGTACAATTTTAGATATTTATTCAGAAGTTCCAAATGGGATTGATCCATACAATTATCGTGTCGGAGTAGACCAATGTGGAAATTATCGTAAAGAAGGAGACTGTTACAACAGAGAACATTTAATTCCCCAATCCATATTTTATAAAAAAGATCCCATGGTATCTGATGCTTTTCATATTTGGCCTACCGATGGAAAAGTCAATGCTATGCGGAGCGATTATCCCTTTGGTAAAGTGGGTGCAAGCACTTGGGTATCAAAAAATGGTTCTAAATTAGGAAATAGCGATAATACAGGATATTCTGAAGGATATAAAGGAATTGTTTTTGAGCCTATCGATGAGTTTAAAGGAGACATAGCTCGCGCTTTTTTTTATTTTGCAACTCGATATGAAGACGAAATTAGTTCTTGGAGTTTTGATATGTTTAATAGAACAAAAAATCAAGTGTTTACGGAAGCGTTTAAAAATATTTTGCTTACCTGGCATATGATGGATCCTGTCAGCGATAGAGAGATAGCAATGAATGAAGCGATATATAGTAAACAAAAAAACCGTAATCCATATATTGATCATCCGGAATGGGTAGAAATGATATGGGGAAAGATCCTTAAAGGTGAAAATTTTGAATATCAACCCAGAAACTTTTTGGAAATATATCCCACACTTTCTTCAGGAACGGTTTATATAAAATCTCAGGATGGTAAATCTTTAGTTAAAAAAGTAATGGTGTTTTCATTAAATGGTGTTTTAATGCAAACTATTGAAAATCATAGTAATAACCTTATAATAACCGTTTATATTCCTAAATCCGGTAATTACATCATAAAGGCTGTGGGGCATGACTTTGAAGTTAACAGAAAAGTTATAATAAAATAAAGATTAAAAGAATGTAAAAGAGGGTAAATTATAAATTTTACCCTCTTTTGTTTAAACAATATATGATTTTACCATTTACATAAAAAATACCGAAAGACTTCGAGCTCCTTGTGCCCCACGAACCATCACAGCACCGATGTCGGCTGTTGCTGAAGGTCCGAGCATAAAACAACCGTAATTGCTTTCCTGAAGATTTATTTTAGCATAGGCTTCATACATATCTCTAACAATTTCTTGCGGTTTTAATAAGATAATTAAATGCTGGGAAAGAAAACCTAAAGAAGTGACTATCATATCTTTTTCAGTCATCCACACCATACCATTTTCGGAAACTCCGAACTGCGCACGAATAATACCTACATCTACATTTTCTAATTGATGAGAATCAGTTAGAGGAGATAAGTCTTTGTTTCCTTGAAATTCAACTGCGGCAGAACAGATAACTTTTGCTTGAGGATGTAATTCTTTAATTTTGTTATTTCCTTCCTCAATTGAATTTATATCGTACCAGGTTCCTGCATTTGCAACTAAATTATCTTTAAATTCTTGTAATATATCTTGATTGTTTTTAGGAAATAAGGGGATTTTCGGATAAGGAAATTGAGTGTCCTGAGGTTTGTTTTTGCGAATAGCGTCTAAAATATGTTCTTTTGTACTAGTCATTTTTTTCTTTTCTGTTTTTAATATACCATTCTCTAAATGTATTTTTTGCCATAGAAAACATTTCACGTTCTTGAGTCCATGGATTTATATTGCTGTATAATAAAAAATCTGGGACTACGGGTAAAACTTTTTCAGTTACCGTCTCAGTGGTCCTAAATAAGCGAGGATGTCCGAAAACGGTTCCTGCTGCCTTAAGTGCATATTTTCTATTAGAAGGCATATAGCCATTATCTACAACCATTTTTCTCCATTTATAAATTTGGCCGGAGATATCTATTTTCACCGGACATACATCGGAACAAGAACCGCAAAGGGTGGAATGATAGGGAAGTTCTTTATATTTTTCAAGGTCGAAAGTAGGACTTAGAATAATTCCTATAGGCCCGGAATAAGTAGATTCATAAGACAATCCGCCGCTTCTACGGTAAACAGGACAAGTATTCATACATGCACCGCAGCGTATACATTTAAGCGAAGTCCAAAAATCTTCCATCCCTAATCGCTCCGATCTTCCATTATCCGTAATAATGATATGTAATTCTCCATTTTTTCTGGGTCCGGAAAAGTGTGAAGTATATTGCGTTGCCGGAGTACCTAAGGCACTTCGAGATAATAAACGTATAAAAATACCTAAATCTTCAACTTTGGGAATAATTTTTTCTATTCCTATACTGGCTATGTGTAGAGGCGGAACAGAAGCCCCAATATCGGCGTTTCCTTCATTGGTACAAACAACAAAAGTACCGGTTTCAGCTATTGCAAAATTTGCACCTGTCATTCCGGCTCCAGCTCGTAAAAATTTGGGCCTTGCATTGTTTCTCATAGCCTCATTGAGTGAGTGAGCATCTGTATCGTTAGGATCCGTTCCAATGGTTTTTGCAAAGAGTTTGGCTATATCCTTGGTTGTTTTCTCAATAGCAGGCATAACAATATGAGCCGGGGGTTCGTGGGATAATTGTTGGATTCTTTCTCCTAGATCGGATTCAGTAACTTCAATACCTTTAGATTCTAAAAAGCTGGTCATTCCGCATTCTTCTTGTAGCATTGATTTGCTTTTTATAATTTCCGTTACTTTTCTTTCTTGTAAAATATTATAAACTATCTCATTATGCTCTTGCGCATCTCGTGCCCAATGTACTATTGCACCTCTTTTGGTAGCATTTTCAGCAAATTCACTCACGTATTCATCCAAATGAGATAGACTGTGTTCTTTAATTTTCGATGCTAAGACTTTCAACTCTTCCCATTCAGGTATGCTTTGGGCTATCCGATCGCGTTTTAATCGAGCATTCCAAAGGTTTTTATCATGCTCTTTCTCATGAATGTTATCTTGATTAATGAAATCTGCCGAGTTTTTTTCAATGTTGACAACCTTTTTTTTCATTTTTTTAGTTTAAAATGGACCTCCGTTAAGAACTTGTGCAATATGTAAAAAGGGTAGGTGGGTTACTCCGTTTTTTAAAGCAACTCCCTTTTGATGCATTAAACAAGACATATCGGGAGAAACCACATATTCTGCTCCACTGGTAATATAATCAGAAATTTTATCTTTGCCCATTTTCCCGCTTACTACTTCATCTGTAACGCAAAAGGTACCTCCAAAACCACAGCATTCATCGGGACGGCTCATTACCGCTAGTTCCAATCCCTTCACCATTTTTAATAAGTCTGCAGATTTATTATAAGGTGTTCCCATTATTTCTGAAGGCTTGGCTATGCCTAAGCCTCTTATTGAGCTACAACTGTTATGTAAAGCTATTTTGTGATTGAATGTAACATCCGGTAATTCTTTAATTTGTATAATATCATGTAAAAATTCAACTAATTCATAAGTATTCTTCCTGACATGACAAACGTCTTCATTTTGTTCTAAATTATCAAAATGCATACGAACTTGTTTAACGCAACTTCCAGCCGGACCTACAATATATTCGTAATCTTTAAAATTACTAATAAAAAGCATTTCTGCTGCTTCCGCACTTTTATAATCTCCTTCATTAGACATTGGTTGACCGCAACATGTTTGTTCTAAAGGATATTCAACGTCCATTCCTAATTTTTCCAATAACTCCAATGTAGCTATTCCAACCTCGGGATAAATAGCATCTATATAGCAAGGAATAAATAAACCGATTTTCATAATAGATTTTCAATTTTATGGATAAATTTCTTATTTAAAATCATTCTAAATTAAAATAAATATTCAATTTATATTGTTTTCATAATTACGTTGTAATTAGTAGTCAATGCAAAGATTGTGCTTAATCAGATATTTTTGTCAAAATTTTTTTCAACTATCTTTGCTTAAAAATTATATTTCTGGTATTTACGAAATTGATTGGATAATATATGAAGGTAACGGATTCATTGAGCGGATTAGCTATAGAAAAAAAATATTTGTTGGCAGTAAGTGGAGGGGTAGATAGTATGGTTTTAATGCATCTATTTTATAATTCTCCTTATCAATTTAGTGTTGTTCATTGTAATTTTCAACTTCGTGGAGAAGATTCTTTGTCCGATGAAAAGTTAGTTCGGGAATATTGCTATGCTCGTAGAATTGAATTGTTCGTTAAATCTTTTGATACTTTAAAATTGAAAAAAAATAGAGAATCTATAGAAATGGTTGCCCGAAATTTGAGATACGACTATTTTAGGGAACTAGCCAAAGAACAATTATTTGATTATCTAGTCACTGCACATCATCTCAACGATAATGTAGAAACATTTTTTATTAATTTATTAAGAGGTTCCGGGAGTAAGGGGTTATCCGGTATGAAAAAGATTTCTAATTTTGTTTTAAGACCTTTATTATCTTTTCCTCGAAAAGAAATTGTAGCATTTGCACAAGAAAACTCTATTCCTTGGAGGGAAGATGCATCCAATTACACCTTAGAGTATTTAAGAAATAAAATTCGACATAAAATTATTCCCGAGTTTATGGATATAAGTCCAGAATTTCTAAGGCAGGTAGATAAAAGCATGAGTATTTTACATGAAACGCAATCTTTTATAGAATTTAAAGTGCAAGAACTGCAAAATGAGGCTAGCATTACCGTAGAAGAAGGAATAAAAATTTTTTCTTTAGATAAGCTTAAAAAAGCGGATTTTATCTTGTCTTACCATTTGCTTTCTCAATACGGTTTTACGAATAAAGAGGATTGTATCAACATTATAAATTCACAGACAGGAAATATTTTTGAATCTAATACATTTAAAGTTTGGATAGATAGGGGAAGAGTATTGCTTGAAGAAAAGAAAAAAAATGTTTCTATAAAAAATTCGATTACTATAAAATCAATTCCGTTTATGATACAAGAACCTGTTGCTGTTAAGTTGTATGAGAAGAATATCAGGGAAAGTAATGCGAATGAGATTGTTGATTTGGATAAAATTGAATTTCCATTAACCTTAAGAAATTGGCAAAATGGCGATGTGTTTTATCCTATAAATGGGTTGGGAAAAAAGAAAGTAAGTAAATATTTAAAAGATTCTAAGGTTTCAAATTTCCAAAAAGAGAAAGTAATGGTATTGTGTAATAAATTAGGAGAAATTATTTGGCTGGTCGGATTTCGTCTAGATGATCGCTTTAAAGTTTCAGATACCAGTAAAAGATTTCTGCATCTATTCTATAATCTTTAAAACTTATTTACTTATTAATAGGTATAAATTATTCCTTATTAAATATAGAAGGTATTATGTTTGTATCTGATACTTGAAAATTTAAATAATAAAAATGTATTCTAAGATAAAAAATAAAATTCTATCTATAATTCATTATTTAAGATATGATATCTGGAGGATAAACGGAAACGACAGTACTCACATTAAAACAATTTTTATAAATATCACTAAGGCTTTTTTATTGACCTTCAGAAATATTAATGGATCACAAATTAATACACGTGCGGCAGCTCTTACCTATAATTCTCTCTTATCTATTGTACCATTGTTAGCCGTCTTATTTGCCATTGCCCGAGGTTTTGGTTTTCAAAACTTAGTTGAAACACAATTATTCCAATATTTTACGGGACAGAAAATAGTTCTTTCAAAGGCTATGCAATTTATAGACGGATCTATAGATTACGCCCAAGGAGGTGTATTTTTAGGAATCGGGATTGTAATTCTTTTCTATACTGTGGTCACTCTTCTCTCAAGTATCGAAGATAATTTTAATATAATCTGGAGAATTAAAAAAGGTAGAACGTTTTCTCGACAATTTACAGATTATTTAGCTTTAATCCTTATTGCGCCTTTATTTTTGATATGTAATGCCGGTTTATCTATATTTCTAAATTCAACAGCAAATATTAATATAATAGGTGCGGTCATTAACCCAATACTCAAAATATTGCCTTATATAATTATTATCTTACTCTTCACATTTTTATATATTTATATACCTAATACAAAGGTAAAGTTTAGCGCAGCAGTATTAGCAGGTATTGTAAGCGGAAGCTGTTTTCAGATTTTTCAAATGTTATATATTTCCGGACAATTCTGGATAGCCAAATATAATGCAATTTATGGAAGTTTTTCAGCATTACCATTATTGATGTTATGGCTTCAGCTGAGTTGGTTTATTTGTTTATTTGGAGTGCAATTATCTTTTTCTTATCAAAATGTAAATAAATTTAGTTTTGAAAAAGATATTTCAAATATAAGCAGGCGTTATAAAGATTTTATACTTTTAATGATTACCACACTTATTATAAAGAGGTTTGAAAGAGGAGATAAGCCATATACAGCAGATGAGTTGTCTGAAACTTTTAAAATACCTACGCGTTTAACTAATGATTCTTTATACTTTTTATTACAGGTAGGCTTACTTGCTGAAACTCCACTTGAAAACGATTTAGTAATTGCTTACATCCCGGCCATAGATATTAATCACATAACCCTCATTTATTTTTTAAATAAGATAGATCAATATGGTTCTGAAAATTTTAAAATAGATATACAGGGAGATATTAAAAATATCTGGAATAAGACTTTAGAAATAAGAACTATGATTTATGAACATGAAAAAAATACTTTACTTAAAGATTTATAGTTATTCTGATATATAAAAAAGTAAATTTTCTAAACTATATTCAACAATTGAAAATAATATTATAAAATTTTTATTCCTGATAGGCGCCTAAAGCAGGAGCGGAGGTTCTTGGGAATCCGTTAATATCTAGTGGAACGGATAATGCATAGGTTAAATTTCCTTTTCCTAATGCAGGTGAATCTTCAGTAAGACTAAGCAAACATTCAGAATAACCTGTTTTATAAAATAAAGGGTCTTTATTTAAAATTGTGTGTATAAAATTATTATCCGTATCGACATGAATAGAATTGCTATTATTCTTAATAAGATTCGTATCAAAAGAATAAAAGAAAGGAGCGTTGGGATTATTATCTATATAAAGACTATTGTAATTATTTACCCATAAAATACAGTTCTTAAAAGAAGCATTGAGTTGTTTATATTGGAGTTTTCCGGATTTCTGATGGGAGTTGGATAAGTAAACCGCATATCCTGCCCCGGCATTTAAATTCCAATAATTTGCAAAAGTACAATGGGTAAAATCATAATTTCCACCATATAGGGCTATCAAATCGGAAGTACCACAATTATTTAAGGCAATATTTTTTCCTTCAACATTTCCTCCTATAGAATATATTCCTCCATATAGAAAATTATAAATCTTTGAATTTGAAATTATTAATTGAGCGTTGTCCTCTAAATAAAAAGCGTTATTTCCACCTTTGATTACGGCATGATTAACTTTTGCCAAAGAATTACGAGCTAATCGAATTTGATCCCAATTACCAGGAAGAGAATCATATCTGGATTCATGACGATCTCCACGTATAATTACCTCTTTATGTAAAGAGCCGTTTAAAGTAAGTACACTTCCGGAATCAATGAATATAGATGCATTTTTATGAAGATATATTTTCGTTCCTTCGGAAACAGATAAGTTGGCATTATTTGTTAATTTTAAAGTGCCATATATTACTTTGGATTTTGAACTGTTCCAAAATAAATCATGAGATATTTCTTTAGTTCCTGATTTTGAAAAATAAAATTCTGCGTCTTCTATTAAAGAGAGTAATTTAACTTTTTGAGTATTTCCTATAGTATTGAAGATTAAATCCTCATCAGCCAAAGCTTCTGATGTGCTTATACTTTTGGGTGCTATTTCAATAAGAATATATAAACTGTCTTTAGAGCGTAAAGGAATGTTTTGAAAATTATTTGCATTCGAAGAATTACCCTCAAATCCATCTACATTAATTTTAAATTGTGAAGATGAACCTTTTTCCAGATAAATTCCGGGAATCACCACATCATCATTTTGCTGATTATATACCTTGAGTACATAGGTTTCTGATCTTACAGTTGAGAATACGGTATCTAACATTACCGTGTCTTTGGAAAATCGAAGTGGCTTTGAGGCCGGATCATAATTATAATCATCTCTACATGAAAAAATTATAAGAACTAATAAAGATATAAATAGAAGGAACGATAATTTTTTCATATCAATTTATTTTTGCTAAGATATAAAGGAAATAATTCAATCTTTAAAATTTATATCCGACACTGAGGACCAAAGAATTTTGTCTTTTTTCCAATTTAAATTCTTCACCTGTATGTTTTTTTATAAACTTTGTTTCACTTTCATTAAATCCGAATTCATAACGGACATCAAAAGTAAGTTTGGCTAAATCGAATCCTCCACCTACCTGACCGGCAAGAGAAAAGTCATCTGTTTTAGTTTTTTTTATTCCTCTTAAAGAAATATCTTCATTTAAAGAAGTTGAAAATACAGGTCCTGCATACAATCTGATAACTTGCAGGAAATTAGATCCAAATAATAAAGGGATATCCAGTCTGTTGGAATGGGCGGTAAATTCTGTAGAATAGTTATAATCAAAATTTGTTTTCATGGAAGAAAAATAAATTTCAGGTTGAATAAACCATCTTTCCATTTTTATACGGCTAAATAGTCCCGCATGCCACCCAATGTTATCAGTAGCTTTACTTTCTTTAATATTAGTTATAGTTCGTTTTAAATTGCCTTTATATCCAAAAGCCATACCTGCTTTCGCCCCAAATTCAACTTGTTGCGCAAACGAAACTATTGAAAAAAACAGTAAGAATAGTACTAAAAAATACCTTTTCATATGAAATGTTTTTTGCCTAATTTTTTTCAAAGATAATTATTATTTGTTACATTTGAAGAAGATTAAACCTAATAAGATAAGAACATGGAAATAATATATTACGGACATGCGTGTTTTGGATTTAAAACATCATCATCAACAGTCTTGGTCGATCCATTTATATCGGAAAATGAATTAGCAAAAGATATAAATATAGACGAAATTAAGGCGGATTATATTTTTTTGACCCATGCTCATTATGATCATATTTTGGATGTAGAGAGAATTGCTAAGAACAATAATTCTTCCATTTTGGCTAATCCTGAAATTACTGCACATTTTAAAAAATTAGGATTGAATGTGATTCCTATGAATATTGGAGGAGTTATGAAATTTAGTTTTGGTAAAGTTAAAATGGTGGCTGCGGTGCATAGCTCATCCTTTCCTGACGGAACTTATGGGGGATTAGCTTGTGGTTACTTAATGAAAATGGATGGAAAAGTAATCTATGTTGCAGGAGATACTGCTCTTACCACAGATATGAAGCTGCTTCCATTTATTTACGGATATATCAACGTAGCAATCTTGCCAATTGGTAACTTCTATACGATGGGTGGATATGATGCTGTAATTGCAGCGAAATTTGTTAAAACTAAAAATGCTATAGCTTCCCATTATGATACTTTTCCTGCTATAAAAGTTAATAAAGATAAAACCAAGCATTTGTTTTTAGCAGAGGAGAAACGTTTAACTTTTTTATCTATTGGAGAATCTATAGATATTAGTAAATTTGAATAGTTTTTTAATCTTAATTAAAATTTGAATTATATAGAAAAAATTTTATTCGATAGAATTTAATTTTAAAAAAAATTATGAATAATAATTTATTGGAAAAATTTAATACACCTTTTGAAAGTATTCCTTTCGAAGAAATTAAGCAAGAACAATTTAAACCAGCAATAGAAAAGGCAATTGACGATGCAAAGAAAGAGATAAATGAAATAATTGAAAACACGGATCCTCCTAATTTTGTTAACACTATAGTAGCTTTAGAAAATGTTGGAAAAAAACTTAATATAGTTTCCTCTACTTTTTTTAATTTAAATTCTGCGGAGACTAATGATTATTTGCAAAGCTTAGCGGAAGAAATTTCTCCCCTATTGACTGAATTTGCAAATGATATTGTGTTAAATGAAAAATTATTTGAAAAAATAAAGATTGTTTATGATACTACATTAAAATCCAAGTTAAGCCAAGAAGAAGTACGGTTGTTGGATAAAACCTATAAGGATTTTTCTAAAAACGGAGCATTACTTTCAACGGAAGATAAGGATACTCTTAGAAAAATATCTAATGAATTGTCAGTGCTTTCCGTAAAATTTGGGCAAAATGTTTTGAAAGAAACTAACGATTATTTTCTCCATATTACCGATAGTAACGATATGGAAGGAGTTCCGGAATCTATTAAGGAGATGGCGCGTAATGAGGCGGAAAGTAGAGGCTTGGAAGGATGGGTATTTACATTACATTATCCAAGTTATGTACCTTTCCTTACGTATGCAAAAAACAGGGAATTACGTAAAGATATCTATACGGCATATATGCAGAGAGCCTGTAAGGATAACGAGTATAATAATGAAGGAATAATTCATAAGATAGTTAAATTACGAGGAGAGAAAGCCCAATTGTTAGGTTTTAAGACTTATGCAGATTTAATTTTACAAGAAAGAATGGCTGCTGCACCCAAGATCGTATATGATTTCTTATATGATTTACTGAATAAAGCAAAACCTTTCGCAGTAAAAGAAATCCAACAATTAAAAGAGTTGGCTGTACGAGAGGGAATTTCAGAGATTATGCCATACGACCATGCTTATTATGCGGAAAAATTAAGACAAGAAAAATTTTCGTTTTCCGAAGAAGAGCTCAAGCCGTATTTTCCATTAGATCAAGTGGTAAATGCCGCATTTGATGCTGCAAATAATTTATACGGATTAACATTCCATGAAAGAAATGACATTCAGAAATATCATCCGGAAGTTAAAGTTTATGAAGTAATAAATGATAAGGGAAAGCATCAGGCATTATTATATGCCGACTTTTTTCCACGTGCAGGTAAAAGAGCAGGCGCTTGGATGACTTCTTTTAAAGGACAGTTTAAAACATTAAGTGATAACGTTAGACCTCATATATCTATTGTTTGTAATTTTTCTCGTCCCAATGGAGAGATACCGTCTTTATTAACATTCACGGAAGTAACAACACTTTTTCATGAATTTGGACATGCTTTGCACGGCATTTTAGCAAACACCACATTTGAATCATTGTCAGGAACTAATGTTTATTGGGATTTCGTTGAGCTACCATCTCAATTCATGGAAAATTATGTATTTGAAAAGGAATTTTTAAAAACTTTTGCGCTTCATTATAAAACAGGAAAACTGCTAAAAGAGGAAAAAATTGATAAAATAGTAGCATCTGCCAATTTCATGCAAGGGTATCAAACAATCCGCCAGATAGGCTTAGGTTTATTAGATATGGCTTACCATACAAATGAATTAAAAGCAGAGGAAAGAATTGAAGATTTTGAAGTCAATAAAGTAAAAGAAACGCAAGTATATCCTCATATTAAAAATACCTGTATAAGCACTTCTTTTTCTCATATATTTCAAGGAGGATATGCCGCAGGATACTACTCATACAAATGGGCTGAAGTTTTAGATGCTGATGCTTTTGATTTCTTCAAAGAAAGAGGAATCTTTGATAAGGAAACTGCTTTAAAATTTGAAAATTTATTGAGTAAAGGAGGAACTGAGGACCCGATGGAATTGTATATTAGCTTCCGCGGAAGAAGACCTGAATCGGATGCTTTATTAAAACGCGCCGGTTTAATTCAGGATGCAAATTCATAATAAATAGAAACTTATAATAATAAAAATGGTTTGATCTTTTTCAAGCCATTTTTTATAGATAGTAGAATGATATCACTAAAAGTCCATTGTTTTATGAAAAAATTATTGTTAAGATTTACCTCTATTCTTTAAAAAATTATCTCTCTTTAAATAAATTTATCTTTTTTTTAAAGCATCAAACCATTTGAAATTTTTGTAGGGTATATAGTGTTTCGTTTTGGCACCTAAACTCTTATTAAAATTAGCTATGCCCGGAATCATGGATCCTTCAAAATCGAATATTAGTTTTTGATTTGAGTATTTTTGAATTATCAAATCAATGAGATAGGCATAAGAATTTTTAATTTCAATTTCTTTATTTCTTACGGAAAGCAAATTTATAATTCTCCCTTTGGAAAAAATGAGCCATAAATAGACTGTGGGTATATGTTGTTCTCTATATACCGTATATTGTTTTAAAAGATTTCGATGATTTAATTCCAGTAAAAGTGAATTTAAAATATCTATTTGTGATTCTGTAAGAAAATTATGCAAATGGGTAAACAGAGTTCCTTTGATAACAGAATCTATATATCCTTCTTCAATTTCTATACTAGGTGAAAAATCATTTTTTAGAACTCTTTTTTTATTTTTATTATAATTATTTGAAATTGTTAAGTAATTAGATTCGAGATTTAGAATTTGATTATCTCTCTTTATACAATCTGTAGGAAAATAGGAAGTATTTTCTTCGTTAAAACAATAGCTTCTAACTCTGTATCTATTCAAAAAGGATAAAAAAAGGCTAAAGTTCTCAGCAGATATATTTTCTTTATAAAAAATACCTAGTTGTTGACAAAAAGTAGGTTGTATAACAAATTTCATTCCTAATTTCTTATGATAAGCAATAGGCATTACTGCTTCAAAATTGTTTAGTACCAATATATCATAACCGTCAGGAGAAACAATGTCCAAATACCATAATTCTGCATAGACTCTGTAATTTAAAGAATTATGCAAACAATTGGAATAATTCCTTTTATCAATATTTTTATGGTTATATATATGGATCATTCACTTTAACAATTAACTTTTCATACAATGATTTCCATGAGTTCCATTCTCCATAATCAGATAAGCTATCGTTATGAAAGATAGAGATGAATGTTCCATTTACTTTTTTTACGGAATTTAGTAAATCCCAAATTTTATTTTCTGCCTCCTCAATTGTTAAATTCATATAATTTTTTAACGTTACGTCCATCATGCAGAAAGGATAAATTTTTAAGTCTGTGATTTTATTGTTTTTTAAATCAAACCAGTAGAAAGGGGTACATGTTCCGGCACGAAATCCGATATGATCCTGAAAACCCATAGAAAAATCAGCGGTAATATGTAAATTTATGAGATTAGAATAAGTTTCGGGTAATGTAAGTTTGATGAAATGTTGTCGAGAGAATGAAATTTTTTGTTTCAAAAGTTTTTCCAACTCTATTTTTTCTTTTTTTAAAATTTCAAAATCTTTATTGGAATAATAGCTGGGATGGAGACCAATAGTTGTGTATTCCTGCTTATCTAATTGACCAATGAGATTGCGATATGCTTTATTTTTTGGATTATGATTGGTATCCCATTTGCTTCCCAAGCCAAAAGACACAAAGTAAATGGTAGGAAATTCTAATTGTTCTATATAGGGATAAATATAATAAGGATCGGGTTTTATTCCTAATAATATTAAGGTTTGAAAGTATCCGTCTTTCCAACGCGAGGTAATAAGTTTTTTTCCAAAGGATTTTAAATTTCTAAACCAAGATTTATTCTTATAAAGCCAAGCATGATCAATATCAATGGTATTAATAAATTCAAATTTACGATTCTTACGTACAAGGGTAGGGAAATGATCTTTAAGTTGATTAAACAAGTCATAGGCAAATGTATCTATCCATGGATGAATTGGATCTATTTTACCATTGATGGAAGAAGATTGATAAGAAAATCTTTTATGTATATCTTCCCTATAAGGTAGATATTCCTCGTATCTTGAAAGTAAGTAAAATGTGGTTGCAAAAGGATCCTTTAAGATTTTGGTAAGATCTTGCATTTTAATATCGGTCTCGAATAGTAAATTGCAAGCCGAAAAATGCATTTCGTCTTTTATACTTAAGTTGGAGTAAGAAAATTTAGGTACGGCTTTAATATGATAATAATCTAGAGAATCTGTTAGTTGGAATTGAATTCCTAGGATTTGTTCGAAGATAAAGGAATAGGTATAACGGATTCTTTCATTAATGTTGGGTACATAGATTAAAATCATATCCTAAAAATTATAATAAATTTTCATCAGCAAAACTAAAATAGGAAGTTTGGGTTACAATTAGATGATCCATAAGAGTAATATTCAATAAACTACCTGCTTTTTTAATTTCCTGAGTGATTTGTATATCAGAATTGCTCGGTTGTATATTTCCCGAAGGATGATTATGAGATATGATTAATGAAACTGCATTGAGTTCTAATGCATGTTTGAAAATAATTCTATTGTCAACCATTGTTCCTGTAATTCCTCCTTGAGAAATTTTTTCTTTGCTTACTATTTTATTGGATCGACTTAAATATATAACCCAAAATTCTTCAATAAGAAGGTCTCCAATTATTGGCTGAAGAATATTAAATGCATCTTTGGCAGAAGAAATAGTTTCTTTTTTGAGTGCTTGTTGTAAAGATTTTCTTCTTCCAATTTCCAAGGAAGTAACTATTTCAATAGCTTTTACTTTACCGACACCGTTGAATTTGCATAAATCTCGTATTGAGAGCTTTGCCAATTCGTTCCAATTATTATTTACCGAAGATAAGATCCGTTGAGCTAGAATAATGCTGCTTTCTTGTTTAGAGCCGCTCCCCAGAATTATAGCTAAAAGCTCGGCATCTGATAATGATTGTTTGCCTTTTAACAATAATTTTTCTCTGGGTCTTTCTTCTTCAGCTAATGATTTTATATTCATATGAACTCATTTTAATTAGATTCCATCTTGAATATCCTTCTGAAGATATAATATTGCAGTGGATGATGGGGATGAGTCTTCCATAGACTGTTTTATAATTTCCTCTTGAATTTCTTTAACAGAGGATTCTTCCATGGATTGGATGGTGTTTTTTATTAATAGTTGTGTGGCATTTTTTGCTGATAGAATGATTTTCCAAGTATTAGGATTTATATATACTTGTTGAGCTAAATTGTGCTCAAATTCCGTTTGAATGGTTTCAATTAGATTATATTCATAAGATTTACCATCCTCAGTTGGCGCAACGCGTCTGATTAATGAGGCAGGTTTAATTCTTTCTAAAAACAAAGTCATTCGCTCATAGGCTTGCAATTTATTCGGTAAAATGTTTTCAGAATATTTTAAACGAAGTTCGAAATTTCTTCTTTCTCTTTCTGATTGAAAAAATCGGGTAAGCATAAACATAAATCCCCCCACGAAAATTACTAAAATAGCAAGGGAAATAATTAAAGTTGAAATGTCCATAAAATTTAAATAAATTAGGCGGAGGCAAAAATACTATTTTATATTAAAAAAAACACCTATTGGAAAAGAATATTAAAAAAGTTTAAATTCTTTTTTATTGATACTAACATATTTAGATTTTGATGGTAAAAAAAGTTTAAAAAATATTTGGAGCATATAGAAATATCTTCTACATTTGCACTCACAAAATTCCTCCTTAGCTCAGTCGGTTAGAGCATCTGACTGTTAATCAGAGGGTCGCTGGTTCGAGCCCAGCAGGAGGAGCTGAAAATTAAAAGGTTATAGATTTAAAAATCTGTAGCCTTTTTTATTTGCCAAAAATTCGCCAAAAAAACTATAGTTATTAAAAAAATCTTTTATATTACCTTTTCTACATATTTCCATACATACCCACCACAGGTTTTACTCCTTCCATGTACAGCATCGCTTATACTGGCACGAGATAAGCCCATTGATTTACCTGCTTCAACTATAGAAAGATAAGTAGCTATATGATTTCCAGACAGGTCATATTGATAAACTACTCTAATTTTCCTTTTAGGAGGAGTTATTTTTGTTAGCTTATTTCCTTCCATCCAAAAAAATCCTCTTATATACTGAGGTCTAGACCTGAGTGATTTTCCTAAAGTAATCTCCGGTATCCCTGTACTTTTGGAAGCTTTTGATATACTGGGATAAACCATTATAAGATTCCCCTCTTTATCAAACTGGCTTACTATTTTAGCATTAATTGAAATGGGAGGTACCGGATCCACTTTCTGAGGCTCATAACCTTTTTTCCAAATCAAACCACCAGCAGTACGAGATCTCCCCTGTATACACTGACGAATACAGCCCCTATTTATTTTAGTTTGCTGTTCAGCTTCCCAAATAGTATTATATCCGGCTAAATAATTACCCTCTTTATCATAACAACTAAGAGGTTGAGAAGATAGACTTGGTGTTACAGCAATAATATCGGAAGTATCATTTTCATCCTTCCAAATATAATTTCCTGCATAATTTTGCTTCCCAAGAATGCATTTTCTAATAGCAGTTTCATGAATTCCAGTTTGTTTATAAGCTTCCCTCATGCTTGGATAACTGTTTAGGTAGTTACCTTGCAGGTTATATTGCTTAACTTTGATTTTAGTCTTACTTTTTTCCTGTAATCTGTTTCTTCTTTCTATTGGCCAGAATTTTCTTTTACTCGCAAATATCTCAGGTACATTAGTTCTTCCTTGTTTTGCTGTAATCCGGTTTAATTCAGAGTTACCTCCCCTATAAAGGTTTTCTATTTTATTATTGAAATTATCCCAATCCTTGTGAAGAATTAAATCTTGTTTGGTTATTTTATTACAAAAAGCTTCATATACCTTTCTGGAAACATAAAATGAGTATGTAATTTTTTCTATTGTTATTTTGATTATTAAAGAATAAAAATGTTTTTTGAGTATTTTATTGTAAAGAGGTTTGGGATATTGTTTTCGAATTCGTTCCGGACGTTCATAGGAAACTGTTTTTAATCCTCCTTTGGTGCTTTGGTAAATAGTTCTTTTTAAATCTTTTATGCGCCCCTTATTGGAAATCATCAGATAACCTTCAAAATCGGGACAATCTTTCCATATTTCTCCGGGAATATCTTTCAGTGATAAATTTTGATATGGATATAAAGTAGTTTCTTTCAATTTATTTTCTGTTACTAGTTTTATTTACCTAATTAAAAAACAAAGATGTCTCTGTATCAATAATAAAAAGTATTCGTATTTAGTACAATATAATCGGGAATTACTTATTTTGTTTCTTTAGAAGATAGAAATTATTTGCAGCAACAAAGATATAAAATAAAATATATTTTATATCTTTGTGAGATACTTATTATTTTTTACATTTATAAAATTATTATCAATTAATATATTTAATACTGGTTCTTATGGAAAAAATAGATAAACCACTAGTTCCTTTTACCTTTTCAACTCCGGATGTAGTAAAAGAGAAGATTGTAAGTAAACTCAATCAATATGATAAATCCTCAATTACTTATGTGAGGGTTCAGATTGCCGGAGAGGAATATTTTACTGAAACCAATATTGCTAAATTAGAGATTAAACAAAAAATCGGAGATCATCATAGTTTTGAGATGTGGTGTGATCCAGGGGAATTTAATGAAGATAATGCTTATTTATTTGAACACTCCAGAACCCATTTAGGTAAGCGAATTACTTTTCAATTCAACAGGTTTGGAATTGTACAATCAATTTTTACAGGTGTTATCACCCAAATATCCACTCAGAAGCAAGACGGAATAAAAAGAGTTATTCTGCGGGGTAAGTCTCCCTCTATACTTATGGAAAACGGATTGCATACAAGAAGTTTTGAAAATAAAACTCTGGAAGATATTATTAATCAGGTAGCTTCTCCTTATGCAAAGAATTTAATTGACTTTAAAATCAATCCGAACTTTAAAGAAAAAATCCCTTATATAGTTCAATACAATGAAACTGATTATCAATTTATTAAGCGTTTAGCATCCCGTTTTGGAGAGTATTATTTTTATAACGGGGAACAATTGGTTTTTTCGGCTTGGGGAGGGAAAATAACGGAATTAGTTGAAGAAGAGGATGTTTTTAATTTCGAATTAAAAATGGAAGTACACCCCCAGAAATTTTCTTATACAGCGTATGATGCTAAACAATCATCTGATTATAAGGTAGATTCAGAAAGTCAGAGGCTACAACAATCAGAGAATCCTTTTCAGCAATATGCCATTAATGCATCAGAAGGACTTTTTAATGTTTCTCCCACCGCTCATTTTGATAAAAGCTTATTGATAAATCAGCAGTTAGATATTGAAAGGGCTGTTCTTGCAGAAAAACGTAAAAGACAAAATTTAGTTTATATAGAGGCAACTACTAATGAACCTAGCTTACGCCTAGGCGATATAGGTAAAGTTTCAGCCTGGATACCTAAACATAAAATTTTTAAATCCGGAAAAATTCCGATTGAAAGTTATAAGATAAATGAAATCATTCATTGTTTTGTAGAAGGAGAAGGATATACTAATACATTTATAGGAGTACCTAAAGATTTAATAACACCTCCGGATTATGACGGAAGCAATTCCCCGGTAGCAGATATTCAACATGCTATTGTTACAGATAACAAAGATCCAAAAAAGATGGGACGTGTACGTCTTCAGTTTGTCTGGCAAAAGGCTGAAAATAGCCAGACACCCTGGGTTCAGGTAATACAACCTCATGCAGGTAGAGATAAAGGAACATATATTAATCCGGAAATAGGAGAAACTGTATTGGTAGCTTTTCAGGGGGGGAATGCAGAAGCTCCTATCGTATTAGGAACAGCTTATAATGGTGAAGAAATTTCAGAATATTTCACTCCTAACAATGATTTAAAAGCAATAAGAACCCGAAGTACCACTAAAATTGTTTTTAATGATGCTGAAGGTAGTTTGCTTAATGAAGATGCTGCTGGAAGTTATATAAAATTAGAGGGGGATGGTAATGTCAGCATTTATGCAGTCAAAAATCTGAATATTAATGTGGGCGAGAATATGAGTGTTACTGTTGGAAATAATAAAACGGAAATGATTACCAACAATTATATTTTTTCATCTAAGAGTTCCAGTTATTCAATAGAAAAAGATAAAGCAGAAATGATAGGAAATTATTACTATCAGGAATCCGGTAGTGCCAGTATTCAGACATTAAAAGGTTCTTTACAAATGCGAGGAACAACCTTGGCTGTTCTACAAGGAGGAGATGATGTAAAAGTTAGTAAAGGTTAATGTTTTATTTAACATGAAAAAACATGGAGAAAGAAAAGAAATTTTCATTTTTGGCAGATGAATATGATACAGGTACTTTATTAAACTCTGATGCTCCTGAAATTGGCCGCTCAGAAAGCTGGGGAACTCCTGACCAGGCTCAGCAGCAGAAGTCTTCAGATATTGAGCAGGAAGAGGTTGCTAATAAATTAAGAAAAGAAAATGAAAAGCTGTTAAATGAAGGACAGCCAGAAGAAAAAAGGGAAATGGTGATGCATGGGGCAACTTTACAATGCCCATATGCCCAAGGTGAATGAAAACTGGAAGTTACTTCTAATGAGCTTAAATTGCAGGACGTTCTTTGGGCTACTGAGGGAGATGGAAACAATATGGTTAATCTTAAGTTTCCAGGGATATGCAAACACCCGAAATGGGGAGATAAGAAACCACCCTGTCTGAGTGTTATCAATCTTTCTCCGTGGCAGAATGTAGGAACTACAATTGTACAGGAGCAAAGGGTATTAGTGAAGGAATCTTGTATAAATTGTAATCCAACACCTAATTCTGCTGTAGCAAGCCCTATTCCATTAGTAGATTCTATTAATTCTAATATTGGTAATAATAAATGTTTTTGTAATAGAGACTTAACTTCTAGTGAACTTAAAGATTTAGTAATTCGTTTGAGAAAAGGAGAAGTTTATATAAAAAATGGGCGGTTAGTAAGAGATGAAAAAGGAAAACCTATTCTTAAAAATGGAAAAAAACAATTTCGAGATATTACTCAATATGATGAACTAGAGGAAAAACTTTTTCATCTAAAACTCGATGAAAAAATAAATATTAGTGATGCTAATTTTGTGACTTTTGCTAAAGAATTGAATGCTACAATGAAAGAATATGATATTACTACTTGTATTTGAAAGATTCATTTTATAGCACAATGTTATCATGAAACACAACGATTTAGTTTAACATACGAAAAAGATAATAACTACATGAAAAATTATAAAGGGGAGGCTAGTTTTCGAGGTAGAGGACTTATACAAGTAACTCACGATTATGGATATACTGCCTATTATAATTTTTTAAATAAAACAAGTTATAAAGTTACAGATACTAAATTTTATAAAGATATATTACTCCCATTTACAAAAAAACTTTCAACAGAATTAAAATATGCTTGTAAATCGGCTGGTTGGAATTGGAAATATGATGGTGTTCCTTCTGTAGGAAAAGATATAAATCTTCTTGCAGATAAAGATGATGTTTTATTGGTATCTAGAGCGATTAATGGAAATGTAAAAGTTCCTAATGGTTTAGAGGAAAGAAAAAAGTTTACAAAAATATTAAAAGATGTAATGAAATATAATGAGTGTATTAATAAAAAATAAAGTAGTCTTTTTTACTCTAATAATTTTATTGATTTTTTCTTGTCAGACACAAGTTAAAAATGCTATTAGCAGTCAAAAGATTAAAAAGGAGAAAGAAACTTATATTGTTAAAAATAATATTTTTTATATTCATTTTGATAATGTTGGGAAAATTCATGAAAAATTAGCATCAGAACAACAATATGATCATTTTATAATTCAAATAGAAGAAGGAAATATAAAATTTAAAGAAAACTATAAACTATTAATTAACAATTATGGTGATAGAAATGATTTAATATTTACTTTGACAAAAGTCAGTAAAAAAGAGTATACTTTAGAAGTTATACAAGAAACCAGACATTTAACAATTGATAAATTCATCTTTAAAAAGGATAAAGACAACCTATTAGAATTGATATCCATGGAGCAAATCCAGCCAGGAAATACTATTCAAATTTGTAAATATAGTATGTCGAGAAAGAAAGGGAATGAAATTAATTTAATCGTAGATTCCATTAGTGATCCAGAATGTTTCAATGTCGAAAATAAATAGTATTAAAAGTTAGATACAAAATAAACTAAAATGATATTTTCTATTAAAATAGAAGTTATCAACTTAGATAAAATAAAGCAATCAGTAGATAATACAAGGGTTGATATCAAAATACCTCCTTTACCCAAACGATAATCTATAAATATTTATTTTATGAGGCATAAAAATATAACTTATATTACTTTTTTTTGTTTTATTATGTTTTTCATTTCTTGTCAAAGTCAGAAGAAAGGAATTCATGAAAATGTCAGTAATTTTTTTGATTTTGAAAAGGAATATTATTTTGATATTGACAATAAAATACCATTTCAAACTTATCTAGTTGATTCTATTGGACAGCTTACTATAAATTATTATCCAAAATCTAACGAATTAATTAATGATTATCTAAATTTTGAAAAAAAATATAAAATAAGTAGTATTTATTCAGAGATAGATGATACATACTATTACTCTGCCAATGATATAGTCAAAATAGATAAAATACTAAGGAATAAGATTAGAAATAATACCAAATATTATAAAATTATTGGGATATATGTACCACTTAAATTTATTAATAGAGACTCTAAAGAGGAATATAGTGTATTATTTCCATATGAACGAGAGATATATTCATTGGATAAAACAGGGAATTGGTTTTTTGTTAAAAAACAAGTAATTTCAAATTATAATGAAGATGATCTATTAAAGGTTAATAAATAAATTTAAACTTTATTATATTATTGAGAATCTATATAATGCTAGGTAAAAAGACAGTTTATATTCTATTTCACTTTGTTTTGTTTTTTATTTCATGTAATGGACAAGAGAAAAGTCGATCTGATAAATTAACCATTCAAAAGATTGATCAGGAACAAGAGTATATTATTAATGAAATTCTACCTATCAGCATAGATACAATAACTAATTTTCAGCTTTTAGATGAAATTCCCCCTTATCCTTCTTATCGTTTTTATAATAAAACAATAGAAGCTTATATTACAATTGTATATAAAGGGAGGAATAATGTTGAGCAAAATTATTGGAGTGTTTATAATCCTAACGGATATTTTGCTGAATATAAAAATTTTGAAGAGCCTTATTTATTAAATAAAGAGATAAAAAAACACTTAATAGAAAGAGGGGTTGATAATTATAATGTAACAGCAACAATAGTATATAGAAAAGATATTAAAAGCTATTATTCTGAAGATGATATTGAATATAAGCCAGATGCAAGCCTATATCGGTATGTTTTTCAAAATAATAAATGGAAATTTGATAAATCAGTTAAAATTAAAGAAATTGAAAATAACTTATTGAATTGATAATGAGGTTCTTCAAAAATCGAATTAGGGAAATAGTTTATCAGGGACAAATAAAATTTTAATTCAAAAAAAGAATTTTCAATTATTGGTTTCAGTTGTATCTGAGAGTAAAAATACTAAAATTAAAAGTTATGGGTAATGAAAAAGCTACTATAAACGATACAGAAACAGGTCAGAATGATGAAAATCAAAAAGAAATACAATATAAAGTTTTATTGGTGTTTTATCATGGAGGACCATTTGGTGATGGAAAAATATATGCAGAGGTTAATGAGGATATGGGGGGAACCGGACGAATATATTCCAGTATCTATAACTATTGTATAACTATGGGAGACCAGGTGAAAGGAGCAGTTATCGCCCCGGCATATAGACAAGGACCGGGTGTCGATACCGGAGCTACATTTTTAAAAAATAATTATTCAGACGGGGATCTGGTTATTATTTACGGGTATAGTTACGGGGGAGATAATGCTGTAAACCTGGCAGAAGAAGTATCACATATCCCTATAGAATTAATGATTATAGTAGATAGCTCTGATGGACCTGGAAAAGGCTGGACTGTAGATATGTCTATACCTGATAATGTAAAAGTATGTAATAACTATTACCAGGATAATTCTTCCGGAACTTCAAGTGGAAGTGGGAAAATATCTGGAAGTTCAAAAAAAGGCAGTAGTTCTGATGGTAGCAGTTCTTCTAACGGTAGTTCTTCTGAGAGTGATTCTTCTAATTCCCCGGGTTCAAGAGGTTACCCACATACATCTGAGGGAAAAGCTACAGTATATAATTACCTTATCCGTGAAAATGGGGTAACACATGGAAATATTCAGGATATAGTAAAAGAACGTGTTGAGTTGGTTATGAAAAGTTTTATTATGCTAAAAAGATTATCTTCTCATAATCGAAACTAACAAATATATTAAAATGATAATATGAAAATTATTATGAAATGGTTATTGGTACTTTTGGCTGTGGGAGTTGTTGCAGTCATCATATATCTGGTTATATATTTCCGGAGTCAGACAGATGTTAAAGATGTTCATTTACAGGGGTATGTTCATGATAAAAACAGTAATACAGCATTACAAGATGTAACAATAAAGATCACTAATTGGAGATACACTTCAAATAGTGGTAAAAAAAATTATGATGAATATTTAGGCAAAGACACAATTACTCTAACAACTGATAACAATGGTTTTTTTTCAACAGAATTTCCATTAAGTGCACAGATTGATATGGAAGTTGGGAAATCCGGGTATAGAGAAGAGGTAAGAATAATCCAAAAAATAAGTAAAGATGTTTCTTTGGATATTGTATTGGAAAAAAATGATAAAAATTAAAATTTAATTTTAAAATGTCTACAGCTACAGAAACAAAACCTTTACCACCGGAAGAAAATAAATTGCCGGATAAATCACTATCTGACTCATATACGGTAAATCCTAATCAAATAGTATATGATAAACAACATCAATCAGATTTTGCAATAAATGTTTCAGATGTTTATTTTGCCCGTAAAGCTAAGATTCCTGAAAAAAGTGATATGGGTTATATAAAAATAGACACTGCAAATCTTGGAGATAAAGTCTATTTGGTTGTTAAGTGTTACGGAAGACCTAGAAAGGGGAAGTTGAGTATATCAATTTGGGAAAACCCTCAGTCTCCTTATAATGGTATATATAATGACAAACCTTTAGTATTTTTAGTCAAAGGAGTAGAAAAAACAGAAATAGAATTCATTATAGACGGTTCTATAATATATGCCCAAGAAATAGAGTTACGCCCCAAGAGCAATAAAGATTTTGAAGAATTACAGAAAAAATTTGGAAGAATCAAAACTAAAAATACTTTTTTATATATTAAAGCAAAAGTAAAGGAAACTACTGCTTTAGCTATTACCTTTAAAAATATTTTTTCAGGTAATTTTGATGCTACTGATAATTCAACTTATTATAATTTTTTAACAGGGTGTAAAGAAAAGTTTAATATTAAGTTTGAAATTTTGGTTGCGCCTTGGATGGAAATTGTTCATAAAGAAGAAGGAGTTAATGAAAGAGATAAGCCCTATGGTTACAATAGAGTAAAAGAATATTATAAAAATGGTGCTGGTCAAAATCTTGATCCTATTAAAACAGCATGGTGTTCCAGCTTTGCTAATTGGGCCCTTGTAGAAACGAATAAAGTGAAAAATACGAATTATTCTTTTATTCCTAGAAATTCAAATATTAATAATCCGGCATTAGCAATTAATTTTGTTAACCGTCAAAGATATCCAGGGTCTACTATAATATCTTCTAATGAAAAGCCTCCTTATGGATCTATTCTTATCATTAAAAAACAGAATTCTTCTGAGGGGCACGCTACTTTTGTTGTTAATTATACTGTTGAATCTGATGGGTTTACTATTATTGGCCTAGGTGGGAATCAGGATAATAAAGTTCAAAAAAATAGTTATAAGTTTAAAAAAGTTGGTAAAAAATATGTCCATACTACAAAAGCAGGGACCCGTTTAGATCATTTAGGTTACGTTGTACCTAAAGAATATATATTTAATAAAGACATACAAGATTATTATGAGTATGAAAATGCAACAGCTACTGAAGGTGATTCTACTAGGTAGTATTATCTTATCATGTACTTCAAATACAGCTTTAGAAAATGATAAACAAAAAATAACTCAACAATCTATTGAGAATCCGATTCAGATTATTGATTCAACTTTATTAGTTCATCAATTAAAACGAGATATTAAAGATTTATTGGTTACAAAAAAAACTAAATATATTGATAAAGAGATATTTGGGGATTGTATACATTTTTATCTCAATAAAAGTGAGGATAAAATAATAAATCAAACAGATATTATAAAGGGTTTTAATAAAATATTTGATAAAGATTTTGAGGATCTAATAGATAATTTAAAAATAGATGACAATTTATATCTGTATTTAGAACAATCCGAATTAAAGCCTTTGGGAGATAATGAAAAGTATAAAAACGTTATTTCTATTGCTGTCCCAATAAACGGTAGTGAGATGGGTTCGAGTAGATTGTATTGGTTTTTTTATGATCAAGGTACATGGGTGTTTGCTGGTATGACTTGTGTTGGGTAAAATTATTATTTATGGATTACCCCCTACTAAATTTTAAAATAATAAAAAAATCAAATGAATTCTCCATTAGTTTCCACTCATAATAGTTCTCAGAGTACTCAGCAATTTTATTCTTTTTTGCAAGAAGAATATACACAGGTAAATGGAAAAGAGGAACGAGAGGATAGGTCTTTCATTATGATTTATTCTCTGGAACCAGTTCAAGAGTTTAATAAAGTTCATTGGGAAACCTTCAGAACTCAATATTGGAGTACCCGTATGTCTGATAGTGAGAAAGCATTGCGAAAACAATTAAGTCTTATTATTAGTGATTTACAACTTATTTTAACACCAGAAGGGAAAATACATGATTTAGTTAATCTTTCTGAAATTCAGAAAAAAGCAGAACAAATCATAATAAAACTTTCTAAAAATTATATTGGAAACAGGGCAGAAAAAGGATTTCAGGCTTATAGAAATTTTTATTCGAACAAAAAACACATTATTTCATCTTTATATTCATACAATCATTTTGGTTTACTCCTCTCTTCTTTTTATGAAGAAGTGTACAAAACTAAAAATGCTAATCTGATGGATAACATTATATTTACTATTGAAGAACAAAGAAAAATAAATAATGCAAAAATTAAAATATCAGGTAAATTAATAGAACAACATGATTTGTCAGATTTACATGAATCAGCAAAGTTAAGCGGTATTAAAGTATTGAAAGGAGATATCCCTAAACTTGAAAAATATGATGGTATCTTTTATTTAAGGCCTGATGGTTTTATTAAAAGTTCATCATTATCTATAATTTTCTCTTTTGGAGAAAATTATAAAAAAACTATAGATTATACACTTAATGCCATAAGTCATGAGGAAATATAAAAAACTAACGCATATAAACCGTTTACAGCAAAAGATGGATCAAAAATATGGTAAAGGTAAATTCCATGCAGTATTTGTTTTGGGTTTATTTTTTTGCCTTTTCTTTACTTCTTGTGCCAATGAACCAGGCTCTTCCAGAGGAGGGGCTACTACTGTTGGGAATACCCCTCCTGTAGGATCGGCAGAAGGCACTACCCATACGGGACAAAATGCAGGAGCCAGAATTACAGTAACAAATTCAGGGCAAACCGTTACTATAAATAATCCATTTGGTGAGTTTCCGGCTGTTTTGGATGCCTATTTTGCCAGACAGGACACTGAATCCGGAGAATATAAAAAAATAAAATCAGCAGCAATAGGTGATACTGTTTATATTGTTGTTGATACTGTAAATTTAAATGCACGCAAAATTACAGTTACTATTAAAGATAAAAATAATATAATTTCCGGAGATATTCCTTTCCAGCAATATAAACAAAATGGAGAAGAATTTTCTACTACTCCGGAAGATGTTAGTGGCAAATTTGAAGCAAAAGTAAGAAATGAAATTAAAGATCAACGTTTTGCCCTTTATAAAATAGCTTTAAAAGGAAAAGATGAGGATACTACAAAAAAATGGAAAGAGGATATACAAAAACATACAGGTAAAAAGTTACAGTTAAGCCTTGTGGTTAATGCAGATGAAGAAAATGTAGTGTATTGTGGTTCTAATTCTTCAGATGAATCCCAAAGAAGTAGTGATACCGAAAATAATGTATGGCTAAACCAAGAGGGGAAATGGTTTGAAGTAAATCCTAAAAAACCAGATATTATTTATCATATATATTATAGTAATGGAGAGATTCATTATGAGCTGAATACAAATGTAAATGAACGAAAAAATGCTCAATATTATTATCATGATAGTCTAGGTAATATTCACGATCTAGGTTTATTATCAATCTCTAGAGTTACCAATATTTACCCTGGACAAGCTAATTATCTTGACAGATTAGGGGGGAACCAAATATTTCTAGTTGATGTCAGACATATTAATAACTATGCGAATGGAGATGTAAGATTTTCTTTAGATACTAATACAAATAGATATTACTTAAATGACATTACAACAGCGGCTCTATTAGGTGCTATGTTAGATTGTGGATATACAGATTTCGTATTTAATGGATGTAGTAATCATGAAGGAAGATCTATTGGTGGAAGTAATTCTCATAAAAATGGAGTAAATGCTGATATGAGATACTTAAGGACAGATCAATCAGGATTACGAGTTTATTTGGATTTAACTAGTACTACGGGGGATCCTTGTGGATGGAGAGGTATGGATGAAGAACGCCAAAACGCATTTAATGATGCATTATATAAGTATGGTTGGAAATCTTTTCTTTCTTGGCGATTTGATGGAAGAACATTAAATCACTCAACTCATTATACCAATCACAATCACCACCTCCACATGCAAGGGTTTGCACCTATACTAAGAGTAATAAATACATAATAAATTATGAAAAAAAAATTATTTATAGCATTTTTTAATTTATGCTTTCTCCTCTCTTGCCAGGGAGAAGTGAAAACAAAGTTGCCTGTAAATTCAAGTAAATACTATACAGACTTTGAAATAACTAAAATTGACTCATTAAAGATCGGAGAAGAAATTGTAGAGAACAAAAGAAAGTTTATTAACCTACTTTGCAAATCATTTGAAAAAGATTATACTGTTCCAGATTTTGATTGGAATATATTTCAATCCTCAGAATTTAATATTGATAAAATATCAATAAAAAAATACGAAAATATAAATATTAAAGAAAAAGAATATCCTAGTTATTTATTCAGTTTTCTTTCTGAAAATGATCAGCCATATACAATATTATTACTTACAAATTCTACGTTAACTGATGGAGTAATTATATTTGAATTATTTGAGAATGAAGCAAAATTTTTAAGGACCTCTTCTTTAGACAAACAAATACTATCAGTAAAATTATTATTTATTTATGATCCTAATTCTGAATTCATTCCAGAAGAACCTATTGATAATCAGCATGATTCAATAATAATATGTAATAATAAATATATTGTAGATGCAGACCATTTTTTAGATTATTTCCAAGAGAATAATGGTCTAATTAATAAAAACTGGAAAGATAAAGATAGTATTTATTCGTATTCTTTAAAAGGTAAAATAGCCAATCATTTAAAACAAGGATATTGGAGTGAAAGGGCTTTTGAATTAGGCTATGGAACTCAACCAATCTGGCGATTTGGGAAGTATGAAAACGGGTTGAAATCTGGAGAATGGTTTTATTCAATAGATGATTTTCAATCAATTAATAAAGAAGAAATATACCAAGATGGAGAACTAAAAGAAGTATTATTAGATGATAAAATAATAAATAGCATAAATAAAATCGAATTTATTAAAAGTATACAATATTGAGCTAAGTATTATAATATTATTGTATATTAACATTGTTTAGTATCGTTACATCTCGACAAACTTATTAAATTAGAGTTCAAGAGGATGGGAAAATAGTAGAACTAAGAGGCAAGCAAAAGAAAGGATAGAAAGTCGCAGAAATAATTCAACTACCAGAAGTAATAGGTGAGCCAATTAAATAATATTCAAAATAAATAAAGTAAAATGAAATATATTTTAATAATACTTAGTTTTTTACTAATAGGATGTGCGAATAACAAAATTTCAGGTATTTATTTAATATCTGATAACAAAATTTGTAATGAATCCATAAAAATAGAGTTAAAAAAGGATTCGTTTTTTATATATGAAGGAGTTAATTTAAAAGGTAAAGGAACATATAAATTAATTGAAGATAATAGTAATACTTATTTGCAGATGAACTCAATTGAAGGGCTTTATAAAAAGGATTCCATAATTATATAAAATTACGGTAACTCAATGAATGAATTTGTACTTTTCTCAGAATGTGATGCAAAATATTTATACTTCATAAAGCAACAATAAGTTAATAAAATTTGTACAGACAAGAATAGAGAGGTTTAGGTTTATGAGGATCATAGAAATAAAAAAATAAATTATGAGACAACTAATATATATTCTACTTCTGACTTTAGGTTTTTCCCATGAATGTACAGGAAAAGAATTAAATCCACCAATTTATGCAATAAAAATATCTAATCAAACGGAATTAAATTTTTTAAATTATAATAATGAATTCAAATTATATTCAAAACCCAGACTAAATAAAAATGGGGTTATATATAAAATTGAAGGGTATGATGATATGAATTTTTCAGGTATCGATCCAGTTGATATTAAATTATCTAAAAATAAGAACTATCTAAAAATGGATCATATTAGTAAAGGATATGTTGAATTATCTGATAAAGATAGTATTTTACATGAAAATTATCAATGTGTAATTATTAGTATTAAAGATTCGAAAGTTGTATGGTATGGTGTTGAGATGTGTGATGGAGAGTGGAAAGGTAATCAATGGATAAGTAATGATCAGATACAATTTGAAGGAAAATAAAATTAACCTAAAGTATTTCATTTTTTTTCTATTTATTTTGTAAAAATTTCATACTACTTATATTGTTCTTTTTGGTTTTCATCATTGCAAAAGGTATTTCTTATCTTTTTTTGTAGCCCTGTTTTGTACTAATATATTAATTTTGATTTATAAAAACCATTTTATATTACATTAACAATGATATATGATAAACAGAGAATATCAAATGCTTTGAAAGCTGTTAAAAGTAAAAATACGGCTCCTGAAATACTGTTAAGAAAAGCATTGAGAAGTTTTGGGATAATTGGATGCCGATTACATTGGAATAAAGCTCCAGGTAAACCAGATATTGCTTTTCCCTCTAGAAAAATAGCAATATTCGTTCATGGATGTTTTTGGCATCGGTGTCCTTATTGCAAACAGAAAGAACCTCAAACTAATGTGGATTTTTGGAATGATAAATTTAGAAAAACAAAAGAAAGAGACAGGAAAACAGAAGAAAGTCTATATCAATTAGGATGGAAAGTTATTATTATATGGGAATGTCAAATAAATGAGAATGTTGATTATTGTATTGAAGTAATTAAGAAAATATATAATAGTGGAAACTAGAGAAATGAGAGTCTTTTTTATTCATGGGATTTACTTAATTAATACTAACTTTGTATGTTTAAAATATTATGCTAATAAATGAATAATTTAAAAACAAGAGACACTTCAACCACAAATATTTGGGATAAATCAGTCAAAGTGGAAGAAAATGGTTATTATTGGAAAGACAAACCAATTATTTCAGATTCAATTAACCTTGATCCTGATAAGCCAATTGTTGTAGAATTGTTTTGTGGATGTGGAGGCACATCTCTAGGGTTTGAGATGGCAGGATTTCAGATTGCACTTGGATGTGATATTCATAAACCTTCTATTGAAACATTTAAAAATAATCATCCTAATGCTGCAACGATATTAGGTGATATAAAGAATGTAAATCCAGAGACAATAAAGGAATTATTAGGAAATAGGGAAATTGATATTCTCATAGGAGGAGTTCCATGTCAAGGTTTTTCTTTGAATAATCGAAAGAGGCATGAAAACGATGAACGTAATTCATTGTATAAAGAGTTTGTTCGTTTTGTTAGGATTCTTCAGCCAAAAGCAGTTCTTTTAGAAAATGTATCTGGTATGAAAAGTACGGGTGACTATGTAACTGTAATTGAAAAAGAGCTTAGTCTTGCTGGTAATATGAATGTTAAAAGTAAAATGCTTTTTGCGGCAGATTATGGGGTTCCCCAATCTAGAAAACGGATAGTGTTTGTAGGTATCAAAGATATAGAGGTATTCGATTTTAATAAAATTGTAAAAACTCATGGTCCAGAAACGGATAATCAATATGTTACAGTAAGAGAGGCCATTGGAGATTTACCTAGTCTTGAGCCAAATAAGATAGCCACTAAATATGAAACTAATCCTACATGTGATTATCAAAAACTTATGAGAGAGGGAGTCAAATCTAATGAATTGATTAATCATAAAGCCCCAAATCATCCCAAAGAAATTGTTGATAAAATAAAGAACACAGCTCCTGGTGAGCCTATGTATCCTAAATTTAAACAACGAATTAGGCTAGCATGGGATATACAAAGTCCAACACAAGTGTCTGGAGGTATTCGTCCTCAGTTTCAATTCGGTCATCCATCAGATGATAGAGGATTATCCATTCGAGAAAGATGCAGATTGCAAAGTTTTCCAGATTCATTTATTGTGTCTGGAGGTATTGTTCAAGGAAGAGTACAAACAGGAAACGCTGTTCCTCCCTTACTAGCAAAGGCGATTGCGTTAGCAATAAAAAACTACTTATGAATTATAGAATTTGGTATAGCACAGAGAGTTTTGCAGATTATATAATCGAGCACTCTAATCTTAAAAATAAAAATATTACAAAAAAGAAAATGTATGAGAGTGATGCCAATAACTCTCGTAATTTTCACACAATGCCCGATCATATAAAGAAAATTCTATATCTTGATGCTCCGGATTTAATAATCGAACTGGACTCTGAACCTATTTTTTCAATAGAAGTATCTACTGAAGCAGGGACAGGACACAATGCCTTTCAAAGATTTGCAAGATTAGCTGCATCTGTTGAAAATGGAGTACCTGCCTTTTATATTTATCCTGAAGCTGTTATTATTGAAAGGCAAAGCGGAACAACCAAATGGGACAGTATTAATCCTCTCGTCTTTAAAGCATTGGAAGATGCAATGAATATCTATAGAATTCCTGCATTATTGTATTATTTCCCCTCAGATTTCAAATCTTATCCGGATGCTTTAACTTCCCCATATCTAATGTCTAAAGGTCTAAAGTTTGATAGAAATAGAAATCATGCAGGCTCTCCTGACCATCGAGATATGGAAATGCAACTTATGTTTGAGGCTATTAATGAGATTATTTTTGTCGTTGAATCTTCTGGTGTGGTTAAGGGTAGGGGAAAATTACTGAGTAAACGAATTTTAAGTACACGAAAGAGCTTAATGCAACGTGAATATGTGAATAAGGGTGGCAGGGATAATATGTCTCCTTTATCAGCAACAGTAAAAATACCTACGAAATATTTGTTAAATTATCTCTCTCAATACGAAAGTACCAATTACAAGATAGGAGAGCTTCTGAGAAGTAGAGAAGAAACTATAATATATAAAGTGGATGCTGTTTTCAGAGGAGATCCTTATCCTGGTGCTTTAGCGGCCATTGATTACTTATTATGTAGGGAAGGTAAAACTTTTGAGGAAAGAAAATATAATTTAGTTATGTGTTGGGGATCTTTCAATGTTAATGAAGACAATGAAAGTTTTACTTTATCTGGGGCAAATAAAACTATACATGATTTTATTAATGATGTGAAAAGAAGCGAGACAAAAAATCTCTTAACAAAGAATTATCAAGAAATACCTAATTATGAGATTCCTAGATATTATATGCAAGTTAGATATGGATCAACTTATTCAAAAGTGAAACATATTAGAGTATATTCGTATTTTGCAGATGCAATGATATTTCCAGATGGAGCTTTATGGAGGGACGCATAACAGAGGAAAAAGTCACTAAATTTTTATTGACTTGGCTTGAGACAAATAACTGGAAAATTATTTCTTATGATTTCCCACAAAGTGGTACAGGTATATGTATACACCCAAATTTGGAATTTAGGACAACGAAAAATAAAGATTCTTTTATACCTGATATTATTGCTTACAAAAATAATACTGTAATATTTTTTGAGAATAAAGACCGTTTTTTTCTAGAGGATTTTCATAAAGTTGACAAACTACGCACAACTTCTATGTATTCTGATTCTATACTTAATCTTCTTAAGAAGATTAAGTATAAATCTATATTTTACGGGATTGGAATGCCTTTTTTTCAAAAAAATACAATAAGAAGTGAAGAAGTAAAAAATAAAACAGACTTTATTATCTGTACCATGCAAAAAGGATCCATTATTGTTTTTTATGACCCCATGAAGATATTTTAAAATATTATTTTTAACAGATTGAAAGCTTCTTGAAAGAAATTTATTTTAATAGTTATCTTATATTTTAAGTTTTTCATGAGGCTTTTCTATAGTATTTATTTTGTTAAAATTTAATGAGTATCAGTATTTACAGCCTGTTCCAATAAATAAGATAGTTCTACAGGAGCTAAATATCCTGTTAAGCATTCTCCGGTAGAGGTATTAATCCAGTCATTAGCACTCAGATCAAAGAACCATTTTTCAAACTCATAAATTGTTTTAGATGAAGGCTGAGGTTTTTCATAACTAGGAAGATTAAATCCGAACCTCTCAAAGATCCTTTTGTATTTTATTGCAGTAAATATGATATACTGGGCCTGGGCATAAATCATTGGAGGAAGATGGCTTTTTTCTTTTTTTAGATTTGTTCTTTATATCCGGTTCTGGGAAAATTTTGCTTCCGTATTTTTGATTACTTCAATCAAATCCCTTTCGGGTTTTTCTCTTTTCTGATGAATTGGGCTTTGGAACAGGTGAATTTAGGAGTCCATAATTCCAGCCACTCTTTTTTCATGACTTCTGCTATTTCCATGTTACTATGTTAATAGGAAAATGAGGATTGTAGGTTATTTTCTGAGGATTGAAAAAACAATAAGATTTTCTATTAATAGATTTAATATTAATAATTATTCAATTGAAGTTTGATGGTAATCCAATAAATGAATTAAAAAAAGAGAGTTAAAAAATTATTTTAGATAATTTAAATTTGGCTGATAATTATCATAATAAATTTATTTGTATTTGTCAACAGTATGTTAATAAATTAGTTAAATATTAATACTGTGTAATTTAGCAAAGCTAATACGTAAAAAACAAGTGCCACATTATTATATCAAGAATTATTTAATGCTGAAAAGCACTAATATAAGAGATATTTTTGTTTTTATATAAAATAAAAAACTTAAAATATTTTTTATATTTGAATGTAATTAAATAACTATAAAAATGAAAAAATTATTCTTGTTTGTCATTGTGTTTATTGGATTAACACAATTGTCATCATGTTCAGATGATGATAGTGTAAGTAAAAATGTTACACTCCAAGATCTTGGAATAGAATATGGTGCTGAATATGAAGTTCAAAGTTACGTGAAAATAGATAAAGATAAGTGGGGGTATGTAGATTTTTCTCCAAAAGTTTATATCACATTTATAGACGAAAACTTTGTACGGGAAAAAAATGAAAATGGAGCTTTTATGAATCAATATTCATTAATACCTACCAAATTATCTTCCTATCCTAATCCAAATTTAAAAGTAGAAACTAAATTAAATTTTATCAAATACGCTCCAAATGCGGTTAAAACCTACGTAATTAACCCTAGGGAAAATTGTAAATTAATTAGAGATTCAGGGCGATTGATCCTAAAAAAACCAATAGATAATAATACTAATGATTTTTTTAGATTGGTGAGATAATAATTCCACTATGCTTTAAATATAATCATTCATTTTCTATTTAAAACATTTAACGTATAAATTTTTTACGATAGGTTTTGAAGTTTAAAATTTTTTAGAAATTTTACCTAATAAAGTTCCTTTGTTTTTTATAGAACAAACTTTTAATTGAATAAATATAACTCCTGAATATATGCAAAATGACTCAAAATCTTCGGTAGTTATTTCAAGAGCAACTTTTCTGTGAATCAGAAGATCGCCAGTTTAATCCCAGCTGAAGGAGCTGAAAATAAAAAGGTTATAGATATAAAAATTTGTAACCTTTTTTATTTGACAAAATTTGCCTATATAAACTATGGTTATTAAAAAAAAATCTAACTTTTTATATGATTTTTTCTACATATTTCCATATATACCCCCCACAGGTTTTACTCCTTCCATGTACAGCATCATTTATACTGCTACGAGATACGCCGGTTGATTTACCTGCTTCAATAACAGAAGGATAAGTAGCTATATGATTTCCAGAGAGGTCATATTGATAAACTACTTTAATTTTCTTTTTAGGGGGAGTTATTTTTGTTAGCTTATTTCCTTCCATCCAAATAAAACCTCTTAAATATTGAGGCTTAGAACTGAGTATTTTTCCTAAGGTCATCTCAGGTATTCCTGTACTTTTGGAAGCTTTTGATATGCTGGGGTAAACCATTATAAGATTCCCTTCTTTATCAAACTGGCTTACTATTTTAGCGCTAATTGAGGGAGGTACGGGATCTACTTTCTGAGGCTCATAACCTTTTTTCCAAATCAAGCCACCAGCAGTTTGAGATCTTCCTTGTATACACTGGCGAATACAGCCTCTATTTATTTTAGTTTGCTGCTCAGCTTCCCATATATTATTGTATCCGGCTAAATAATTACCCTCTTTATCATAACAACTAAGCGGTTGAGAAGATATGCTTGGTGTTACAGCAATAATTTCGGAAATATCATTTTCATATCTCCAAATATAATTTCCTGCATATTTTTGCTTTCCAAGAATACATTTTCTAATAGCCGCTTCGTGAATTCCAGTTTGTTTATAAGCTTCCCTTATGCTTGGATAAGTGAGTAGGTAGTTACCTTGCAGGTCATATTGCTTAACTTTGATTTTAGTCTTACTTTTTTCCTGTAATTTGTTTCTTCTTTCTTTGGGCCAAAAATTTCTTATACTCGCAAATATTTCAGGTACATTAGTCCTTCCTTGTTTTGCTGTAATCCGGTTTAATTCTGCACTATCCGCCTTATAAAGGTTTTCTATCTTATTATTAAAATTATCCCAATCTTTATGAAGGATTAGATCTTGTTTGGTTATTTTGCTGCAAAAAGCTTCATATACCTTTCTGGAAACATAAAATGAATAAGTAATTTTTTCAATGGTTATTTTAGTTATTAAGGAATAAAAATATTTTTTGAGTATTTTATTGTAAAGTGGTTTGGGATATTGTTTTCGAATTCGTTCGGGGCGTTCATAGGATATTGTTTTTAATCCTCCTTTGGTACCTTGGTAAATAGTTCTTTTTAAATTTTTTATGCGTCCCATATTGGAAATCATCAGATAACCTTCAAAATCGGGACAATCTTTCCAGATTTCTCCGGGAATATCTTTGAGTGATAAATTTTGATATGGATATAAAGCAGTTTTTTTCAATTTACTTACTTAATTAATTTAAAAAACAGAGAGACCTCCTATGTCTATAGTAAAAATCATTTACATTTAAAGCAATATAGCAAGGAATAGCTTATATTGTTTCTTTATAATAAAGAAATTATTTACAGCAACAAAGATATAAAAAAAAATATTTTGTATGTTTGCTAATCATTATTATTTTTTATTTTTAATGAAACTAATTATTAAAGAATATGGGGCCTTATGGAAAAAATAGATAAATCTGAAGTTCCTTTTACCTTTTCTAGTCCAGATGTAGTAAAAGAGAAAATTGCAAACAAATTCAATCGATACGGAAAAACCTCAATCACTTATGTTAGTGTTAAGATTGCCGGAGAGGATTATTTTACTGAAACCAACATTGCTAAATTAGAGATTAAACAAAAAGTAGGAGATCATCATAGTTTTGAGATTTGGTGTGATCCGGGAGAATTTAATGAAGATAATGCTTATTTATTTGAAAACTCCAGAGCTCATTTAGGTAAGCGGATTACTTTCCAATTTCACAGGTTTGGAACTGTACAATCAATTTTTACAGGATTGATCACCCAAGTATCCACTCAAAAGCAAGACGGAGTAAAAAAAGTTATTTTGCGTGGCAATTCTCCCTCTATACTTATGGAAAACGGATTACATACAAGAAGTTTTGAAAATAAAACTTTGGAAGAGATTATAAAAGAGGTAGCTTATCCATATGCAAAGAATTTAATTGACTTTAAAATCAATCCGAATTTTAAAGAAAAAATTCCTTATATCGTTCAATATAATGAGAGTGATTATCAATTCATAAAGCGATTAGCCTCTCGTTTTGGAGAGTATTATTATTATAACGGAGAACAACTGGTTTTTTCTGCTTGGGGAGGGAAAATAACAGAATTAGCTGAAGAGGAAGATATTTTTAATTTCGAATTAAAAATGGAAGTGCACCCTCAGAAATTTTCTTATACAGCGTATGATGCTAAACAATCATCTGATTATAAGGTAGATTCAGAAAGTCAGAGGCTACAACAATCAGAGAATCCTTTTCAGCAATATGCCATTAATGCATCAGAAGGACTTTTTAATGTTTCTCCCACCGCTCATTTTGATAAAAGCTTATTGATAAATCAGCAGTTAGATATTGAAAGGGCTGTTCTTGCAGAAAAACGTAAAAGACAAAATTTAGTTTATATAGAGGCAACTACTAATGAACCTAGCTTACGCCTAGGCGATATAGGTAAAGTTTCAGCCTGGATACCTAAACATAAAATTTTTAAATCCGGAAAAATTCCGATTGAAAGTTATAAGATAAATGAAATCATTCATTGTTTTGTAGAAGGAGAAGGATATACTAATACATTTATAGGAGTACCTAAAGATTTAATAACACCTCCGGATTATGACGGAAGCAATTCCCCGGTAGCAGATATTCAACATGCTATTGTTACAGATAACAAAGATCCAAAAAAGATGGGACGTGTACGTCTTCAGTTTGTCTGGCAAAAGGCTGAAAATAGCCAGACACCCTGGGTTCAGGTAATACAACCTCATGCAGGTAGAGATAAAGGAACATATATTAATCCGGAAATAGGAGAAACTGTATTGGTAGCTTTTCAGGGAGGAAATGCAGAAGCTCCTATTGTATTGGGAACGGCTTATAATGGAGGAGAGATAGCTGCTTATTACACTGAAGGAAATGATATTAAGGTAATACAAACAAGAAGTGGTGCCAAAATTATTTTCAATGATGCTGAAGGACAAGGCTCTATTCTAATTGAAGACCCAAGCGGTAACCGTATCTTCTTGGATGGAAAAGGCAATATTAGGACAGAAGTACCGGAGACTTTCTTTTTAGATGCTAAAAATGTAGTGGTTACGGCTTCCCAGAATATAAGTATGAGTGCAGGGGAAAATATTTCTATTATGGCAGCAGAAGACTATAATCTGGCAGCAAGCAATATATATGAAAGTGCCGGAGAAGGTAGAGTATCTAATGCTAATGATTTTATAGAAATTTCTAAAAAAAGTACTTATACAAGTAATGAAGATAAAATAAACTTGGAAAGTGCTTTGGAAGTTAAATCCAATAGTGCACAACAAACCAGTTTACATTAAACTATAGTAATATGGGAGTTATAGAAGGCGGAAAAATAATACGAACTATAGGAGGGGAAAGTATAAAAATTGCAAAAAAGTCCATTACTTTAACTGCTACAGAGGGTAATCTTACTTTTAATGCAGCTACTAAAGTAGAAATGGTGGGCAAACAAAATGGAGTAAAATATCTAAATGATTATAAACCTCCAGAGGAAATACCTACTACTTTAAGAGTTACTAAAGTTATAGGGCCTGATATTATTAAAGGCGGAGGTGTCTATGATTATCAAGCAGTAGAATTTAATAGAAAAAATTTTTCATTAGTAGAGCTGAACAAGCTTATATGGAATGTAAAATATGATGATTCCGCAGAATTTTTAGGATTTGAAGATGAAAAAAATAAAAATTCATATATTATTTCAGATAAGAAGATTGGAGTAAAAAGAATTCATGTTTTATCTGAAAATGTAATAGGAAAGAAAAAAATCAAAATATATCCCTTTTTTAATTCTCCTTCAGAAAATGTTTGTGTTATATCTCATTTGGAACTTCCATCAGGAGTTTTTGTCTGGGCAGAGACCAAGGGTACTGGGCATGTATTTCTAACTGTTCATAAGGAGAATAACATATATTTATATACTTATGGAAGATATGATGATGCTTATATGATTTCGCTAGGCACCATGGGGGAAGGAGTTTTAATCAGATATACTAACAAGTTAGCCATAGAATACATGAAAAAAGAATTATATAGGCTTGATTGCAAAGTATATCAGATTAAAGATGTTAAAGAGGATGATTTGATTGAGATATTTGATAAGATATGGAATAGTTCAACAGAAAAACCAGACAATAAATCAACATCAGATTCAGTGAAAGAATATGGTAGGGTTATAGATGATTATGATTTAACTGGTAATAATTGTACTACTAAAACATGTGATGCCTTGAAGGAAGCAGGAACAAATATTTTTAATTTTGATGCTTATTTATTCAATAAAAAAATGTATTCCTATAAAGAATATTTTACTATTCCCAGCTCACTGAATGATTTCCTAAACGAACAAAAGGAAACTAATTCCGATATTGTAGTTTCTACAGAGATCATGAAATCAACTTATGAAAATATACAATCTATAGAAACATTAGATAAAACAGGATCTTCGGGTGAAACTTCAGGAAGTTCAGGGGATGCATCAGGAAGTTCAGCAAATTCTTCCAACAGTGAAACGATCAGCAGCGGATCAAGCCCTGCCTCAAGTGGAGGAATTTATGGTTCATCTTCCAATTAAACAATTATTAATATGAAAAAAAATAATTTTATGAAAATAATATTAGGACTTTTTTTTGTAATTGTAGTTATAGTAGAAATAGCACTGATTTTAAATGCATTTCTCACAGTAAAATATCAAATAGAAGAAGCTGAAAACATGACTCAGGTATTAAATAAAATATATAGTATTCTAAATAATGGAGTATATATAATTATTTTTGACTTAATTTATTTATTAGTCCTTCATATTCTCTATTTTAAAAAGTAACAGTGCAAAATAAGAGTTGGGAACATACCCGTATATATAAAACAGAGCATAACTTAGAAGTAAAGGAACGCTCACAAACCAAACAAAGCAGAGTTTCTTTTGACATGGGAATCAATTGCAATACTAAGGATGAAAGCATACGTAAAGTATTCACCCGGGAAAATTACCTGATTAATTCCCGGATACCAGAAGATCATCATATCCGTTTATTATACGAATTAGAGCAAGCAGTTTACCCATTGGAAATAGAAGTAAATACGTATGATAATTTTGAAAGAATCCCGGGCCATGACCTGTGGTTTTCTACCTGGCAAAAAAATGCAGATGCAATTTTACAGGAGAAATACAGTCGTGAGTTTGCCGAAAGCCTGAAAAACCAGGTACAGGGAAATTTGGAGACCGAAGAAAAACTTAAACAAAAAATACAGGAAAAAGCCTTCTGGAAATTATACTTTTTTGGGATGCAAAATGCTCAGAATGATAATACCTTACGTTGGAATATCTTAAAAGTTGGTACCCTTTATTTTACAGGACATGTACAGACAAAAATTGAAGAAAATAAATGGGTATCTGTTTATCGGGAGAATCAGGTAAAACCGGAAGAAAGTTTAGCTCAGAAATTAGCGGATCATTTAAATGCCATAGTTTATGCATTTTTAAGACGAAGTAATTATACATCTACCTGGCTTGACGGTGGCGACCAATCATACACTAAAAATTACATAACCATTGAAGATGAAGATATAAGCAATCCGCTAAATCCCATGGATTGGTATAGAAAGTTAAACAGAAAAGGATGGGACCAAGCTTTGTGGAATACTTCCGGGGCATATATGGCGCCAACAAGCGGCAAAACACCAGGGGGCCTTCTTGAAGAAGGTATGTTTATTTTTGAAAAGGGCAAAAAAGCAAGAAAAAAATAAAATAATATGAAATACTGTAAATCACTAATTTTTGCTTTTATTATATATGTTTTAGCAAGTTTTGCGACTTATTTTTCCATGCATGTATATTCAACTGATATTTCATCATCATGTTTTGAATGCTCATATAAGAAAGATGTTTTTTTGTCTTCCATTCATATAAGTGTAATTTTTCTTTTATTGATTCTACTAAAAAATATCTTGAAAAAAAAATGGAGTATTTCAATATTCTTCACGATTATATTTGCAATACTTGTTTTCTTTAACAACTATAATATTTTTGTAGATAGGGTTTCATCGTGGAGTAGTTACACCTTTACCGAAGAACTTCTAAGTGTCCTGTCAAATTCTTATTTGTACTTGGGGATCAGCACTATATTAGTATTTGTTTTATTAAAGTTATTTAAATTTTAAAATAAAATCCTTTTAACAAGTACACAGCCTATAATCGGTTTAAGTTTAATAAAATTCATTGATAAAAAAATAATCAATGGTTATAATAATTTAGATACAGAAAACTAAGACGGAAATAATGCAAATTAAACCTTGGGATAATATCCGTATATATAAAGTAGAACATACTTTGAAAGTAAAAGAAGGCCTACAGGTTAAGGAGAGTAGGATAACTTTTGACATGGGAATCAGTTGCAATATAAAGAATGGTAGCATACGAAAGTTATTTACCCGAGAGAACTGCCTGATTAATTCTAAAATACCTAAAGAACATCATATCCGTTTGTTATATGAATTGGAACAGGCTATTTATCCGCTGGAAATAGAGGTAAACCGGTATGGGAATTATGAAAAAATACCAGGTTATGCTTTATGGTTTTCCAACTGGCAAAATAAAGCAGAAAAAATATTGAAAAAGAACTACCGGGGAGAATTTGCTGAAAGCTTGAAAAACCAGTTACAGGAAAATTTGGAGACCGAAGAAAAGCTCAAACAAAAAATACAGGAAGAAGCCTTCTGGAGATTATACTTTTTTGGGATGCAAAATGTCCAGAATGATAAGACCTTGCGTTGGAATGTCTTAAAAGCAGGTACTCTTTATTTTACGGGAGATGTACAGACAAACATTGAAGAAAATAAACTGATATCTGTTTACGGGGGAAAATCGGAGAAACCGGAAGAAAGTTTCACTGAAAACCTTAACATCCTCTTACGAAAGAAAAAAAATTCTAAACATTACCTAATGCCGGATAATATAGAGGCAAGCGGTATGGTAAAATCCGTTTGGGAGAAAGACATCGGAAAACTGCTTTATAAGGCATCAGAAATTGAAGTAAATTCAGAAGATAAAAACTATCTTTATTCAGAAAAAATAGAGATGAAATATCAAGGAATAAGTATAAGAAAAGAAACTAACCCTAAATCTTTTATTGTTTCAAGAAACAAATAAAGAAAAGAGAAAGAAAATTAAAAAGATATGGCAGAAACGACAAAAAAGCGAGTAGTAGTAGTAGAAGGAGCCCGTTTAAACTGTTCATTGGGATCATTGCCGACGGTATCCCTTAAGGTAAAACACAAAGATGATGATAAATATTACATTAATGAAAAAAAGATAGCGACTTGGCTGGAAGATAATAAAGATCATATGGATTTTGGTGTATGTAACAGAAGTAGCTCAAAACCCAAATGTACCCCGAATATCAGCTGGAGTGATTATTATGAGAATGCGGAGTTTGGAAAAAAGAAAATTCTTATAGACCAGTCAAAAGGAACATGTAAAATAGGGGGAGGTACCGTGATTATAAAAGAACACGGACAAAGCGCCCAACCTTCTTCCCGTATATATAAAAAAAATAAGAAGGATTCCTATGAAATCTATATGCTCAGTCCTAAGGTAGCAGCCTCTAATGGAAAAAAACTACCTTCAGTAAGTAAAATAGACTTGGTTGTTTCCCCGGCACAACGTATTTCATCCAACCGGGAAGTATCGTTTGAAATAGGAGGTAGTATTAAAAGCATCAAGTTAGTAGCCACTGTAGGTGCAAAAGATGATAAAAGCCTGGTAAGCTGGGCGTTTTATAAAGGTGATAATCAAAAAAACAGGTTCAAGACCTATCTGGAATACGGAAGTGAACTTATTGAGAATCTGGAGGCCCTTCCTGAGGGTAAAACTACTATTTTCGGATATGGCGAAACACCCGTGGGAAATTCTACCAAGATAATTATCAACCGAAAACATAATAAGCTTGAGGGCATTTCAATGAAGTTGTTGAACGTAAAGCTGGAATCTGTGGGCAAGGCTCCTAAGAATACCCAGATAGTTTTTAGTCCTAAATATACCTTTGCGAATTCTCCCAAATTATCCTTGAATCAGGTCGGTTGGCAGCAAAAGACTAAATGGAATATCAAAGACGAGAAAGGGAACATTTTGTATACCACTGCTCCCGGTTTTTCCGCCAACCGTAACCAGGGAGTAATATCTACTTTCTACTCAAACAATTATTTAACCGCTATATTTAAGAACAACGGTAATTACCAGATAGAGCTACAGGATTTTTCACGGACATCGTTGGGAATGTTGCCAGATATAAAGACCCTTTCGCTTCGAATAGTAAACCGTTCGGCCAGAACAATTATAAATAAGGGTTTGCCAAAAATACGTAAAGAAGATTCCATTCATTTGTTGGCCTCCGGGATTGAATTTGATTATGGAATAAATCAACTCGGCAATCGAGCATTCTGGCATATACAAAAAGACAGTGGAAAAACGATTAGTTTAGGTCTTCGTGCAGAAGTAAAGATGAACGTTCCCGAGCTTATAGAAGAATTCAGGAAAAAACAGGTAATAATATCGAACCCTTACGGGGAATATAAATTTCGGATTGATGGGGAAGAAAAGGATGTTATTTCGATAGGCACCAGTTCGGATACAGCGGTAATAGAGGTAGCGAAAAACCGTATAGAAAGTATCAGCGGCCCTGATAAAATACCGGTAGGAGCAGTGGTTACATATAAAACAAAAGTCTTAATGTCTTTGGTGGGCTCGGAGCATATCCGGTGGATACAGCCTGCTGCCCCTTTTATAAAGTTTAACCTTTCTTCAGATCATAAACAAGCCACCTTACAGCTTAATAAACCGGGGAAAGCCTATTTTTCTGCCTACCTTGAAGGAGAGGATGCAAGTACCAAAGAGGTGAAGAAAACCGTAGAGGCAACATATATTTACCTGGAAAAAGCCCTGTGGTGTTATGCAAATGGTAAACGAAGGGCTGAAACCGGATGGGAAGAAGAAAATTATATTCATGTCTCACTAGAAGGCCTCAGCAGTATCCCGGTAAAACTTAAAGTATGGGTAAAGCACCCCGATGAGGGAAAGGTTGGAAGTTTGTCTTACGAAAATTGCCTGTTAAAAGAAATAGATTCCTCGCTGAACGGGAACGGAAGCCTTCAAACATCTTTTATAGTAGATAAGGAACTCAAAGAGAAACTACAAAAAATATATCCAGAAGAATCGCCCCAAGCCAAGTTGTTTTTTACGCTGGAATTTACAGTAGGGGAAATACTGGATTTATCAAAAGTGAGGCTGATTGATAAAGGAAGCTCCGAAGAAATACCCTTTGTGGAAAAACAAGGGAAAAACCTATACTTTGTATTAGATGCAGATGAGGATTTAAAAATCCCTGCAAGGCCACGCATTACGGCTATTAACTTTTCAAATGAAGCAGGCGACGATATACAGGTAGGAGTTACCCAATATGGTAAAAAACACACCATTTGGGTAAATACCGTAGGAATGACTAAGGAAAAGCTGGTGGTTATAGTTTATAAAAAGTTGTTGAAGGATGACATGATAGAAACCTACAACAATAAAGATAAAGCATTTGCAGTTACCGCGCAGGTAAAGAAATATGAAGAGCAGGAAGTGGGAACGGATGGTTTGTTGGAACTGGACTTTATCCCTGAGAAAAAAGATGGAGAGGGCGATCCGCAATTGTTTTACATTGCCGTATTTAAAGAACAAAAGAATGAAAAGGACGAAACCATACTGGTAGAGGTAGGTTCTCAGCTTAAAACATTAGATAGTTTACCTTTTGACAAGGAACTGAATGAATATGCCTCACAGGTAGGTATTGCAATGCCTACCTTGGAAGAAGGCCAAAGCCCGACAGCTGAACAGCTAAATGATATTGTATCTAAGTTTTTCCATTTTTATAATCCGCTGTATGTATCTGAAACAGGGACTATTGAGGATCAGCAGGTTATTTCCCCGGTTCTAGTCGAAAGGGGTAATGGTAAGAAGACAAGAACATGTTATTGCGATCGTGATTTTACAGAAGAAGAAGTAAGGTCTTTGGTAAAAACAATAAAAGGAAGAGAAGTAATTTGGGAAGGATTAAAAGAATCATGTCAGGTGGAGGATAAAACCTTTAAAAGCCTAACTTTTGAGTTAAACAAAATGTTTCGCAAATACAATATAAATAAATGTATACAAAAGATAACTTTTTTAGCACAGGTAAACGCTGAGACAGGCTTTTTTTCAATTTCACATGAAGAATTGAGCAAATATTTATCCAGTAAATCAAAATATAAAGGAAGAGGGTTAATTCAATTAACCGGAAATCTAAATAAGGCAAAAACATCCTACGATGACCCCGGCCCTTATAAGGAATATGGAAAATCTATAGGGGATGAAAACAAGTTTATAAACAATCCTAATTTGATCGCAACCAATTTGCATTATACTGTAGATAGTTCCGGATGGGAATGGGAAATAGAGAAAAAAGTTCCCGTTTGGAATCCCAACATATATAATCAACAAAAAACTAAAGATGCGGTTAAATGGAAAGTAGAAAAATTTGCTAAAGGCTTAGGCAAAAGCTTAAATCAATTAGCTTTAGTTTTAGAAGAAACAGGAGAAGAAAAATATTTTTGGTTACAATCTAAAATGTTAAATGGTTATTTGTTAAAAGATACAGATTCACCAGATCCTCATGGATGGTCTAAACGAAAAGAAGGTCTACGAAAGTTGAAACAGTGGTTTAAGTATGATAAGAATATTTGTAATGGAGAAAAAGAGTTGGAATATGAAGAAGAAGAAGATGAAGATGGAGTTTTAGCAAAAATGAAGAAAATAGTAGACAAACATTATAAATATAAACAGGAGACCAATAAATATAGGACAGAAGTAAGTGATAAAGGATTGGAATTTATGGATTGTTCGGAATTAGTTAGTCGATATTTATATGAATTAGGGATAGGTATAAATAAAACAAAGAATGAACCTATTTATATGACAACAGCTGATATGACAACAGAAAAAGCCTTCAGGAATAAATTAGGAAACGAAAATATAGATTTAGTAGGAAAAGAAGAAAGTTTCAAACCCCAAAGAGGAGATATATTTGCTTGGGGATATTCTACTGGAAGCGGATGGAGTGGTCATACAGGCATTGTTTATAAATACGATGAGAAAAAAGATTTGGTTACCATATTGGAAGCAATAGGGAAGAAAGGAAGTGCTGATGAATCTCAAAATACAGTTTCTAATGGAGGATTTCCAGGAACAAGACAAACTCGAACAGCCGTATTTAAACGTACAAGTAAAGCATTAGTAAATCATAAAGGTTGGTTTGGATATTACAGGCCTAAAAACTATACAAAAAAATTATAAAATGAAAAAGATATTATTATTACAATTTTATCTATTTTTTCTGATTTTAAGTTGTCAGGGAAAAATGAGAATAGAAAATGAGCCCCATCAAGTTAATGAAGAAGAAAAAATAGAAATAAAAAAAGATACTATGAAAGATTTAGATATTAAATCTATGAAAGAAATGTTAGATAAAGAATACGATAATATAGATGCAGACACACCTTCTGAAGAAACCTGTATTAAGTGGCTAAATTCAGAAATCTATAAATCTTTACTTAAGAATGGATATAAAACACCTTCCTTAGAAGATTTTCAGTTAAAAATGCAAACTATTTTCGGAATAAATTTAAAAATTAAACAACGATGTAAATGGGATAAAAAAGATAATGAATATATAACCTTATATGGTAAAACATTTATTGAAGATAAAAAGTCAGGATCATATAAAAATATTCCAAGACCAGAATTCTATGAATTTAATTATACCGGGAATATTTTTTTTATGTTAGATAATCATTTTATGAGTTTTATAATATTTCCAGTAAGGATTGTAGATTTTCCACTTGATAGTACTTCTTATAAAGTCAAAATACCTCAGGAAATGATCTCCCGAAATAAATATTTATTCAATGACGATAAGAGTCAATTTTCCTGGCTAATCAATAATGATGAAAATTTTATGCGAAGTTTGGTGACAACTTATGGTTATACAGAAGATAAAAAATTGTTAGAATGGGTATTAGAAAATACAAATTTAGATTTTTATAAGCTTAAAAATGAGAATAATCTTGATTTTAATGAATTTGGAAGTTTATTTTGGAGTAAAAGCTGTGATGGGAAATTAAAGTTACATTCTAATACGTTTAAAATATACCAAGAATTGTATAAACCTAATGATAATTCAACTATACGATTTTTATTAGATGATATAAAAGAATACTTACAATATCTTTTCGATGAAAATAATTATAGAGGTATTCTAACAGAAGATGATAAAATTGAAATAGGCGCTAATTTAGTTTATTTTGCAGAGCAATATAAATATAATTCTGATTTTAAAGATAGTGAGAGAATGATGGGAAGATTAAGGTATTTTATAATAGATGATTTAAAAGGAATTTTAAAAAAGAATAATTACTATAATTTACCTAAATTCAAAGAATGGTGGAATAAAGCTTTGTATGATAAGGATTTTGTTATAGAATGTGAATATGGAGGTATATGTGGGAGAGATAACCCAGGGCCAGATCCTACAGATCCAAAATATAAAAATTCCTTTTAACATATTATAAATGGATATAAATAGAATTTTTCAAAGACTGTCTATCCAAATTGTGGTCTTCTAGAATTAAAAAATTAAGAAAAATAAGGTAGAATCTACTTTATGGAATATATACTTTGGAGAACAATATAAATATGACAAACATTATGATTATAATTATCAAAAAGACTCTTACGAAAAAGAGTTTATTAAAAATAATTATTATGGTTTACCAAAATTT
>NZ_CAMLFD010000010.1:0-88168 GCF_946479295.1 uncultured Apibacter sp. | reverse complement strand
TTTGAAAACGGAAATGCAGAGAAGCCGGTAAGTTTAGGGGCAATGTTCAACGGAGGAGGAAAATCCGGACATGGAGGGGCAGGAAATTATATCAAAGGATTGCAAACCCCTACCGGAAATAAGCTTCGGTTTAACGATAAAGATGGGAGTGCTTTGCTAACAGACAATGGAGGGGTAAATATGAAGTTTGATGGGGCGGGAAACTCCTCTATAGGAGCTGCTTCTACTCAAGCTATTACCGTAGGAGCTAAAGAAGGAAGCCCGGATGGAGAAGCTAAACTTCTTATGGATGCTGGAGGAAATATTACCTTGAAAGCGAATACCAATATTACTTTAGAAGTGGGCAGTAATATAATTTCAATTAATAATGACGGAACTATAACAATTAATGGAGATAAAATTCTATCAACTGCCAAAACCGGATTTGGTGTTAACGGGGGAAATGCCGTTTTAATAGCTTCCAAAGCCAATCATATTACCGGGGGACCTACTAAATTGGACGGAGGAGATGTATTTGTTAATTAATCATATAACGAATAAAATATTATGACAGTACAAATAAAAAAACCGTTTAATGAACAATATACGCTCATTATAGATTCGGATATGCAGGCGGTAGACATGCACATTACTACAACTACACAGATGCGTTGGGATTTTACGGTAATAAAGGTTGCAGATCATTCATTGGAAATTCGCCTAGTTTTACTAGATCATATTTTATTAGAGACTAATAATCCTATGGTAAAAGAAGTTTCCCAGGTTTCTCAGGTCTTCTCACGCATGTATAATGAACTGCATGTAACAATAGACAAAAAAGGGATGATAAGACAGATACATAATCTGGATGTAATACAGCAAAAGTGGGAACAAACTAAGAAAGAATTACTGAAATCTGTAGAGCATACCCCCGATATTAAAGGTATTATTCAGATAAATGACGAATTATTTTCTACCCCTGATAAGATAAAGAAAGCAATACAAGCCAACGAATTTTTCACCACATATTTTTCTTATGTATATGGAAAAGAACTTCCTTATATAGAAAAAGGAATAGTTAAGCCTAATTTTTTTAATTCAGCCAATGTGCAGTGGGATATATCAATAACATCTGTTGATTCGCAACACATTTACTTAGAAATGAAGCCTTCATTTTTATTATCATCCGGATTTTATAACAAAGCTTATAGCCAATTTGCTGAAAAAATAGATATATCTAAACTGTTTACTCAAATGAAAGAAACAGGAAATTATCAAATAGAACCTGGAAGCGGACGACTGGCACAAGCAATTATCCATAGAAAAGAAAAAGCCGCTGCTAATCTTTATACAAAAGTATCCTATCACTTTATGAGTGAAGAAAAGTATAAAGAAAAATTGAAGAATCAATCTCCAAAATATACTGAAAAAAGTAAGGCAATACAAGATCATTTTCCTACCCAAAAAGAAAAAGAAGTGTATAAAGAAATAAATGGAAAAAAATATACGAAAGAGCAATGGGAAATTTATGAAAGCAAACAATGGGAAATTTATGCAAAAAAGCATAATATCTCGGTTTCTGATGACAAGAATCAGAAAAATTTTCCGTCCAGCAGATTTCTGGTAGATGATTAACTATAATTGAAGCAATGCAAATAGGGAGAATTACCATACATTTTATAAAAAATAAGACTTTTATAGACTCTCATGTCGTATGTCATACACTAGCCATGCAGAAAATAACCCCCGATAAACAAAATGAGTATATAGAGATAAAAACCTGGGGAATACAGTGTCTAAAGTATGATACCAGAATGCGAATATATTTTCTCAAACGAAAACAGGTTCTACTAAAAGCATAATAAATCATGGGAAATAAAATAATAACAGAAAAAGACTTTTGGATATGCACCCAGGGGAATGTACCGGCACAATTGCAGGGAACTCGTGAGGGAAGCAAAAAAAAATCCGGAGAAAAATATATAACGGTTGAAGACAAAGCAACCAGCAGCTGGATAGACTTCGGTTGTAAAAAGTATATGTTATTGATGGCTATAGTAGCTGCCGTTTTAGTGGTAGGAGCTGTGGTTATAGGGGTGGTTACCGTGGCTACCGGAGGGGCTGCCCTTATCGCAATAGGCGCACTGGCAGGATTAGGAGGGGCAACCATTGGTGCAGTAATGGGAGGTTTACTTTGCGGTCAGAAAATGGGAGGTCGAAGAAAATGGCTGGGAAGTAAAAAAGATTTGATTATTCAGGGTTCTCCCGGAATTACCGGTGGGCATCAGATGAAATGCAAAGCCGGAGGAGTCATAACCTTTGCACCGCATATCAAGAATTGGTCTCAGGCAATAAGCTTAGGTGTGGCTAATTACATTGGCGGATTAATGGAAGGAATGATGGGAGGTGCTGTCGTAGGAATGGGAGGTGCTGCCCTGAGCGGAGGTGCCAGTGCTTTTGTTTCTGCCGGATGGAAAGGATTGGGACGTGCTGCCCTGAATTTTGGAAAATCTATTCCTACTAATTTAAAGGTAAATTTTATAGAAAGTTTTAGTAAATTTGGATTAGGATTGCGGGGAGTTATGGGAGTGCAAAATACAGCTGCTACCTACGGAAATACAGGAGAAGCCAGCGTTACCGATTTTGCCAAAGGAACCGTAGGTTTGGAAACCGGTGCTTACGGCTCGGTTAAAAATATTGTAACCGGACAGGGTACCTGGCAAGATTGGGCAGGAATGGCTATGATGATAGCTCCGGTAGGACAAGGAAAAAGGGAACTGGAAGATTCGTTGTTTAATAAAGAAAAAGAAGCAAAAGCTAAAGACACTGAAACCACCAAAGACGGAGATAATGAAACCGCAAAAGTAAAAAGCCAGGAGGGAGAAGCCCCTGCCCAAACCAGAGAGGCAGAAGCGTTTGAAGGTGATTCCATGAAAAGGGAAGCCAGATATAATGCAGAAGGCGAAAGAATGATGACTTCGCGTGAATTTAAAGATTTTAGAAAGAAAATGGCTGATTTGGGAATAAAAATAGAACTAGATACAAAAGGTAAAATATTAGGAGATAAACATGTAGCTGGATTTGATTCTAGTAAAAAAACTTTGTATTTAAAGAAACCACCTAAAACTTATGATGCCATGCACGAAGGATTTCATGCCGAACAATGGTCTAAATTAGGAGATGAAGCTTATAATAAGCAAACAAGATTGGAAAAAGAAACGTATGTTTATGAGCAATTGATGAAAAATAAAGAGATTTTAACTCCTCAACAAATTAATCATGCAGAAGCTTATATTTATTATGTAGAGAACGGTTATTGGCCTTATTTTAATAAGAAAATTAATTTATATGAATTTTAAAATTTTTTGTAATGAAATTGAAAAAAGAAACAGTTTTACAGATTGTTAAAGATTATCAAGATAGATACCCGAATATTAAAGGAAATGGAAATTTTAAGATTCAATCATTCTTAGCAAAAAAAGATAATCAAAAAAATAATATATGGTTTGTTACTGAAGATAATGAACTATTTGGTGAAATACATGAATTTATATATGTTATTTCGGATGAAAAAGGAGAAGTAGAATATACAATGAATGAATTGGGAACTAAAAATCCACATATTCCAGAATCGGACGAAACATGGGATAAATTTACCGATGAAGATATAGAACGGATGAATAATGGAGAATGGGATGATAAATGGGATAATTACTAAAATACTATTATTATAAAAAGCAGAACTTATTCTGCTTTTTTATTTAAGATGCCTAGTCCTCCAAAAACAGAGATAGTGAAACTGCAAAGGTAAAAAGCCAGGAGGGAGAAGCTCCTGCCCAAAGCAGAGATGCAGAGGCGTTTGAAATGGGAAAAGATGCTTATGTAGACCCATATTTTGATAAGGGAAAAGTCAATGTAGAAACACAAAAAACACTTGAAGGGCAATTTACGGATTATGACTGTACTGCTACGACATTGGATATGATTCTTAAAGATATGGGATATAGCAATATTGAAAGAATAGACTTAATTCATGCCTTAGAACAAAATTTTGGAAGTGGTGTGGATATGTTAAATATACCAAAAGCTATTGAAAATTTAGGTTTAGATATTACTACTACATCTGGTAAAGTATCATATGAACAGTTAAAAACAGGTCTAGAAAATGGAAATTTAGCTATAGTTAGTGTAAATGATGGACAAGGTGCACATTCAGTTATTATTGATAGAATTGAAAATGGACAAGTAACTGTTAGAGATCCTCTTCCAATAAATGGAGGCTCTTCATATACAATTCCTGAAAATACATTTCAAGATGCGTGGGGAAGATTTGAAAATCAAACAGGTAAAGTTGTCATATTTTAAAAATAAACATTATGTATAAAATAGCTATTTATAAAGACGTAAAAGATCAATTAGATATTAATGTACTAAAAGAAATAAACTCTAATCAATTATATGATTTAGGACAAGCGCAAACAATATCAAAAGAAATTAGAAAAAAGGGGGGGGTTTCTTGGATATATGATAATAAATATGATAAAGTTAATATCTCTTATCAAGAAGCTGAGCATAAAGTATTTAATTTCATAGAGAATAAGGGAAATTATTCAAAAACAATTTTAAAAGGGCTTGATACACCTATTTATTATTGTTTTAAAGTTGAAAACTATTTATTAGATATTGAACCAAATTTTGAATTCTTTTATATTGATAAATTAGATGGTCATTTTTTAACTATGAATGAGGTAAAAGATTATCAATTAGTAATTAATAAGATTTTTAGTTAATGTATTAAAATATAAGATAAAATTTTAATATAATAATAATTAAGGAAGAGGATTAAATACTCTCTTTTTTAACTTTAATCTAGACATTGAAACCACCAAAGACGGAGATAGTGAAACTGCAAAAGTAAAAAGCCAGGAGGGAGAAGCTCCTGCCCCAAGCAGAGATGCTGAAGCGTTTGAAATGGGTAAGAATTTAGATACAGATTTGTATTTTGATGGAGAGAAAGTTGAAACTTCTAAAACCCAACAAGGACAATTAGGCCCAGCTGATTGTGCTATAACATCTTTAGATATTTTATTAAAGGATCTTGGAATAGAAAAACCTATCTCAGAAATTGCAGAAGCTATGAATTATGATCCTTTTCAAGGATCTAACATTTTTAATATTCCTGAAGCATTAAATAAAATGGGAATAGAAAATATAGAGGCAAATAAATCGGCTATGACTATTGATCAATTAGAAAGTGCTCTATCTGATGGTAGGTCTGCTATAGTTAGTGTTAATAATGGTAATGGTGGACATGCTATTATTGTTGATGGAATAAACAATGGACAAGTAACTATTAGAGATCCTTTACCAATAGGTAAGGGTTCAAGTTATACTATTTCTACATCTGAATTTGAGACAGCATGGGGCGTTTTAATGGACAAGGTAAAGTAGTAATTTTAACAAACAAATAAAATGATGAAAAAATTATATGATATATTTTTAAAAAAAGCTTTAGATAAAGATCCTCAAATATTAAATGAAAATAATAATATAAATTGGTGGAAAAATAAAGGGTTTATTGGATTAAATTTGGATTTAAAAAAAATCAGAGATTTAAAAAAAATATTTATACAAAATAAAATTCAAATATTAATTGCTCCCATTAATTATAGAGATAGTAAAAATATATCCTATACAGATGCTCAAAGAATAGCTAATAAAGAATTTTTTAAAACAAAATTAGAATTTGGAGAAAATAGATTTGGAGAAATAAAAGATGGTATAGAATCTCCCATTTGGTATCCTTTTTTAGCAGATGATTATATATTACAAGAAGAAGGATATACTCCTGGATACTGGGGTTGTTATATAGATAAATTATCTGGTGAAATTTTAGATAAAAAAACAATTATGTTTTATGAATTTTTATAAAATAGAAGCAATCAACTCACTTAAAAATAAATAACTTTAAATATTGATTTGAAGTAATTCTATTTTCTTGATAATACCAAATAAATAAAGTAGGTGTATAATTAGGTCAACTGGAAAAGATGAACTTAATAATATAAATGAAATTGACAGATAATCAAGTAATTGAAATCTTTGAAATAAATTAGTTTTACATAAGCTTATATCTTATATATGTAGAGAATGGTTATTAGCCTTATTTTAATAAGAAAACTAATTTATACGAATTTTAAAATTTTTTATAATGAAATTGAATAAAGAAACAGTTCTACAGATTGCTAAAGATTATCAAGATAGATATTCGAATATTAAAGGAAATGGAAATTTTAAGATTCAATCATTCTTAGCAAAAGAAGATAATCAAAAAAATAATATATGGTTTGTTACAGAAGATAATGAACTATTTGGTGAAATACATGAATTTATATATGTTATTTCGGATGAAAAAGGAGTAGTAGAATATATAATGAATGAATTGGGAACTTAAAATCCACATATTCCACAATCGGACGGAAAATGGGATAAATTTACCGATGAAGATATAGAATGGATTGATAAATGGGATAATTACTAAAATACTATTATTATAAAAAGCAGAACTTATTGTGCTTTTTTATTTAAGATGCCTAGTCCTCCAAAGACGGAGATAGTGAAACCGCAAAAGTAAAAAGCCAGGAGGGAGAAGCCCCTGCCCAAAGTAGAGATGCAGAGGCGTTTGAAGCAGAACCTGTGCCTAAAACTTTTAATGCACAAAAATTTATTGAAGAGGTTACTAAAAAAGCTGAGGAATTAATACAAAAAGCAAAAGATAAAGTTCCTTGTTTTAGTAATAAATCAAATGGTCCATGCCTATCAGGTATATATGATCTAACGACAGTGAAAACATTTTATGGACAAAATTTTTTTAAGAATGAAATGGGTAAAGATGGATATACTAATTTTGTAGAGGATGCACATCCAATTATAAAAGAAAGAATTAAGGCATAACAAAAACTAATTGATGAAGGTAAAATGCCTTTAGATATAGATACTAGGGCTGGAGCTCATGCAGAAGTAAGAGCTTTAGACGAGGCTATAAAAGCACGAGAACTAGAAACGGGTAAACCTATTACAGAAGCTGATTTAAATGATTTCAAATTACATAATAGGCATATGCCAAGTAATACACCTTTTCACAGATGCCCAAATTGTTCATATATTACAAACGGTGTAGAAACTGTAGGGGGACACAATTAAAATTAAATCATGAAGAAAAAAAATATAAAAGAATTATATACAAAAGGAGATATAGATACAAGTGAAACCATTTATTATTTAGATAAAGATCTGATCTATTCTTATTCAGGTTTAGTGATTGATGAAGACCAAGGAGTTGTTAATTGGGAATTTAAAGTTGTAGATGGAAAACAAAATGGAATAGAGAAAGTTTTTAATTCTAATGGGAATTTAGAACAAATATCTGAATATAAAAATAATTTACAATTTGGATTATCCAAAGAGTATGATGAAGATGGAAATTTAACCTCTGTTGCTGTAGTATGGAATAATGGTTATCTTAAAACAATTTATATTGTAAATAATAAAATTGCAGAAATAGAGATAGATGAGAAACGAATTTCAAATCTAAGTTTACCCGATAGAATCAAATATTTGCTTTTATTAAATAATGAAGATTTAATTTGTTATAAATTTGAATAAATATTTGCTGTTTTCTAATTATGATTGTTATTATTTTAAACCTAAAATACAATACCTTCATTGCGGCATTTTAACAGATGGTATTAACACTCATGGTCATAATTAAATATATAATGGAAAAATATTTTAAAGAGCTTTATTTAAAAGATGATCCTATTTCAGGAGAATCGGATTATTATATAGATAATAATTTAACTATACCTTATAATAGTACTGTTATAGATAAAGATGGAGATATTATTATTTGGAAATTTGAGGTAAGAAATGGAAAAAAAACAGGTTTAGAATATATTTATTATTCATAATGGAAAAATAGAGCAAATTAATGAATGTAGAGGAAATGTAACTTTTGGAGTTTCCAAAGAATTTGAGGAGAAAGGTAACTTAAGATCAGTAAATATTGTATGGAATAATGATTATTTAAAAATATCCATATAAATAACAATAAAATTGAAAAAATAGACAATCATAAACCAATAATAAATCGATTACCCGAAAAAATTTCTTATCTTTTCACCTTATCCAATGAAGAATTAATTAATTATAAATTCGAATGAAATTAGCTATTGATGTATATTATTGTGAGAACCAAGCCAAAACCGTAGGAATACTTTTCAAAGATTGGAGAAGTGAAAAAGAAGAGCAAATACTAGTTTCATATTCTCATGAAATATTACCCTATGAACCAGGTAATTTTTATAAACGAGAATTGCCTTGTATTATAGATCTTTTAAATAATATTGATTTAAATCGTATTAAAGAAATAATTATAGATGGATATGTTTATCTGGATGATAAAGGAAAACCTGGTTTAGGATATTATTTATATGAGTACTTATTACAAGAAAAACCAGTTATAGGAGTTGCAAAAAATGCTTTCCATAAAAATTCAAATAATTATGTAAAAGAAATATATAGGGGAGAAAGTATAAAACCTTTATATGTAACTTCAGCAGGATTAGATTTAGAAATTTCTGCCAAAAACATTAGAAATATGTTCGGTAAATATAGAATACCCTATTTATTTAGTCTGTTAGATCAGGAAACGAAAAAAAATAAAAATAGCAAATCTTTGAAATAAGCTATTTTTATAGAAGTTTATATCTATATGTAGAATGGGATAATTACTAATACAACAAGCAAAATTTATTCTGTTTTTTTATTTAAGGCGTCTAGTCCTCCAAAGACGGAGATAGTGAAACTGCAAAGGTAAAAAGCCAGGAGGGAGAAGCTCCTGCCCAAAGCAGAGATGCAGAGGCGTTTGAAATGGGAAATGGTTTGGATAAATCTATTTTTGATGCTGGTGGAATGGAGTTAGCTGCTCACTCAGAAGTAAGAGTTTTAGACGAGGCTATAAAAGCACGAGAACTAGAAACCGGGAAACCTATTACAAAAGCTGATTTAAAGGATCTCGCAAAAAACTTTTTAGAATAAATCGATGAAAAGTTATTGATTGTTGCAGCAGTCGCCATTTAAATTTTGCTAGTCAATATTTTTGTAAAAATAATTTAGGAGTGTTTATTATTTGATTAATATTTTTGCATTTTATATGGTATATATGCTTGATAATTCTTAGTATATTTTTATAATATTAGAAATATACCTTGTATTACTTTTGATAAAAAGTAAAATTTAATAGTTCAGATATTAACCACATGAGTAAAAGATTAAATATTAAACGTACGAGTAAAGATTTAGAGAAGATTAGTAAATTTTTAAGCTATGTTTTAAGGCATAAACCAGAGTCTATTGGTATCACATTAGATAGTGATGGTTGGGTTGGAATAGATATGTTAATTCGGCAAGCGAAGAAACATCATCAGCAAATTTCTCAAGATTTAATTACACAAGTCGTTATAACTAGTGATAAAAAACGCTTTACTCTGTCCGAAGATGGTTTAAAAATTCGTGCAGCTCAAGGTCATTCGACTAATCAAGTTAACATAGTACATGTAGAAAAAATTCCACCTGAATATTTATATCATGGTACAGCAACCCGTTTTCTTGGTTCGATTATTCAACAAGGTTTGATTGCAGGCGAACGTCATTATGTTCATCTTTCAATTGATAAAAAAACAGCTGTAGCTGTTGGTAAACGTCATGGAAAACCAGTTGTATTAAGAGTTAGTGCTTTAACTATGTATCAACAAGGTATTAAGTTTTATTTAGCCGATAATGGCGTTTGGTTAACGGATAATGTACCAAACCAATTTTTAGAAGTTATTTAAATTTAAATCAGTATAACTGAAAAAATAATTCCTATTTATTGGTGTGAAAAGATTTAATTAAGATATTGCACACGTTTAGATTAATTAATTAACTAAATGAATGAAAGCATCTCTGTTAGCTAAAACCATTTTTTCCAATTGATACTAATGCAATTAATTTAACGCATTCTTTTCTCATTTTTTCGAACAGTTCCTATCTAAATGGTGGTTCGACATAATAATTTTCAAATATTACATGATAGAAATAATCGATATTAACAAGAATGGCGGTTATTGTATATTTATTTATCTAAGCTGTTTTACTGATTAAGTCGTTTACAGGCTTTAAATTTGATCTTAGTTTAGATGTGCAGTTCCCTTCTTTTTATTTTTTCCTAACAATATTCAGATTAATTAGGAGCCTAAAATGCAGTATATTATGGAAACGATTAGAAAAACAGAGCAAGCGTGTATTGATATTCGTCATCAAATTTGTTAATATCCTGAATTAGGTTATGAAGAACAGAATACCAGCGATTTAATTGTTAATAGATTGGCTGTGTGCGACGATGAAGTACATCTAGGTTTAGCAAAAACCGTTGTGGTTGGTGTTCTAAAAAATAATACTAGTGATAAAAATATTGGTATTAGAGCTAACATTGATTCACTACGTATTGTCGAAGCATCAGGAAAACCATGGAGCAGTCAAACCCACAGCGGTGGCTATGATAGTTATACCACTATTTGGCTGTGTGCAGCGAAATATCTTGCCGAAACACGTCACTTTGATAGCACATTGCATGTCATTTTCCAATCAGTTGAAGAGTTGTTATAGGTTGAAAAGTGACGGTTGATGATGGTTTATTTAAGCAATTTCCGTACGATATCATTTTCGGTATACACAATATTCCAGGTTTTAAAGAAGATCATTTCAATTTCAAAGCCGACGCACTTATGGCTTCATCCGATACTATCATGCAGAATGAGATAATTACAAAAAGTAGAATAAATTCTGCTTTTATATTTAAAACGCCTAGTCCTTCAAAGATTAAGAAAACGAAACCGCAAAGGTAAAAAGCTAGGAGAGGGAAGTCCCTGCCAAAGCAGAGAGGCAGAAGCATTTGAACATACTGGTGGAAAAAAACTTTTGATACTATAGCCGAAGATGGCTATAGAGGGGGCTTAACCATATAGAAGCAGGTGAAAGACCAATCGAGGAAGCTTTTTAAACACCTGAAAATATTGAAGCTGTAAGAGAGTATTTATCGAAAAACCAAATCTTTAAAAAGGGAGAGTTATGTAAAAATAATAAAACAATGATTGATCGATTGGAGGCTATACAAAGAAGAGAACGAGGAGCAACAGTTACACATAAGGCTTCCCATACTCATGAATTGAAAATATACGAAAATAAAAAAGTATATTTTTTATATGATGGAAATGTTATGATTATAGGTGAAAATCTAAATAACCGTAAAATAATTTTAAGGGATGGAGAATAAAATAACTAATAATTTTAATAATAAAAAAGATGAGTGAAAAACTCAATTCGAGCAAATTAAATTATTTTATAATAGTTATTTTTAAATATAATATCATTACAGACTTATGAAAATTTTGATCAGCTATTAAAATATTTACAGAAACAATTTAGTGTAGAAATATAGAAATAATAAAATGATGCCGAGATGAGAATAAGTTATTTAAACATAAATAATAAAGCATCTAAGCTTTATAATGATTCATATGGGAATACATTAAGTTGCTCAATAAATATAAGTTGCTCAATAAATAAATGAAAAAAATAGAAAAAAGAAAGATGTTTCTACCTGAAATATAGTAAGATAAGTTAATAAAATTAAAAATAATAATAAATAATATAAAAATATTTATTGATCTTTATTGCTTTTTCATAAATTTTAAACAATACAAATTACTTTTCCATACTTTTAATATAATGTATCCTTTAGCTATTAAAGTTTGAAAGTAATAATTTTCGAAAAATCATAAAAAAATAAGCATTAGTAGTTAGTTAACAAAATTTGAAAACAATTCACAGTTGCTCAGGCAATGTGCTTAATTTTTTATATAGCAAACCTATACGTTATACAACTTATATCTAAGCATATTATTGTGTAAATTAATAAGAAATTATAACTGTATTTCCTACAAGTTGCGCATTATATTCTTTAGCACTTCTGTCAGTTACCTCTAAAGGCTGATTGGTAGTTAGTATCCATTTGGCGCCGTCTTCCGGACAAAACAAATAAATATCATTTTTCACTTCCAATGTTGTATTAGCACCGGGGCAAATATGCGGAGGATTTCTATCGTAAGCTTTAAACTGATTAGGACTGATTCTAACCAAGATAAGTCCGTTGGTTCCTGTTAATGGACCACCTTCAATATAGGCATAGCCTCCAATACTTGCTAAATTTCTAAATTGAGGTAAATTGAGATCGGCAGAGAAACTTATAGAAGAATTAGGAAAACAACTAATTGTTTTGTTTCCATTTTCGCATTGTATAAAGATGAATAGATGTGAAATTAATAATATATAAAGAAATAATTTTTTAATCATAATAAATTTGCTAACTTTGCATATAGATAATCCGACTGAAAAGCATCGGGTTATTTTTTTTATATTTAATAATTACAACAATTACAACGCAAAATTACAAAAAATAGTATCATGAATTATGTAACGAAAGAAGGTTTAGATAAATTACGCAAAGAACTCGATCAGTTAGAGCAAGTAGAGAGACCTAAAATAACTCAGCAAATTGCTGAAGCTAGGGATAAGGGAGATTTATCGGAAAATGCAGAATACGACGCGGCTAAAGAAGCACAAGGTTTGCTGGAAATGCGTATTGCAAAGCTTAAAGATGTTATTTCTAACTCTAAAATTATAGATCAATCACAGGTAGATACCTCTAAGGTAGCCATATTATGCACCGTAAGAATTAAAAATGTAGCCAATAGTCAAGAGATGAAGTATACCTTGGTTCCGGATACGGAAACCGATTTAAAAGCGGGTAAAATTTCTGTAAATACTCCGATTGCTAAAGGTCTTTTAGGAAAAGAAGTAGGAGAGCTTGCCGAAATAAATTTACCTAACGGTAACCGTATTAACTTTGAAATTCTTGAAATTTCTTTGGATTAATATTTAAAATTACAACCTATGTCAAGTATATTTTCAAAAATAGTAGCGGGAGAAATACCCTGTTATAAGATCTCTGAAACCGAAACACATCTTGCTTTTTTAGATGCTTTTCCTGTGGTAAAAGGACATGTATTGGTTATTCCTAAAAAAGAAACCGATAAGCTGTTTGATTTGCCAAAAGAAGAATATGATGAATTAATGGATTTTACCTATACCATTGCTCAGGCAGTAGGAAAAGCTATTCCGTGCTTACGGGTTGGCATGTCAGTACAAGGATTGGAAGTACCTCATGTACATGTGCATTTAATTCCATTAAATTCCGTTGGGGATATGAATTTTGGAAATAAGCTGACACTTAGCCCGGAAGAATTTGTAGAAATAGCTGACAAAATAAAGTCTTATCTTTAGCTGTAGTGGTTTGGTATAATTTTAGTGAGAAAAAATAATAAAAAAATAGAAGTAAAAAGATAATAAATATGGATTTAGGAAAAGAGTTCCATAAGTATGCGGTAAAACATAAGGGAATTAATAGTTTGTTTGTTGATCAGTATGTAAATTCCATGACTCCTTATATAACAGAAGAACGAAAACTAAACGTTGCCCAAATGGATGTGTTCTCAAGATTAATGATGGACAGAATAATATTTTTGGGAACGGGAATTGATGATCAGATCGCTAATATAGTCACAGCACAGCTGCTATTCTTAGAAAGTACAGATGCTTCCAAAGATATTCAAATATATATAAATTCTCCTGGTGGAGGAGTATATGCAGGGTTAGGCATTTACGACACCATGCAAATAATAAAACCGGACGTAGCAACGATCTGTACTGGTATGGCAGCCTCTATGGGAGCTGTTTTATTAACCGCAGGAGCGGCAGGAAAGAGATCAGCATTAAAACATTCTCGAATTATGATTCACCAACCTTTAGGTGGAGCGCAAGGACAAGCGTCCGATATGGAAATTACCTTAAAGGAAATTTTAAAATTGAAAAAAGAACTCTATGAGATATTGGCAGAACATTCAGGACAAACTTTCGAAAAAATTGAAAAAGATTCCGATCGAGATTATTGGATGATTGCTTCTGAAGCTAAAAAATATGGTCTTATCGATGAAGTTCTTGAAAAACGGTAAAGTTTTTTGTTTTGTTAAGCGCCATAAACATATAATATAATATTTATACATATACTTTCGTTTGTTCGATATCTACAAACGAAAGTTTTTATTTTTAATTAACGTTCAATGAGTAATAAATTCCTTTTTTTATTTGCATTTTTATTTAGTTTATTTTTGAATGCACAGGTTAAAATTACCGGAGTAATTATCGATCAAGAGATACAACGCCCGATAAAAGGGGCTAAAGTATTTTTTCTTAAGGCTCCAGAAATCTCAACACTAACTAATGATACAGGATATTTTTTATTAGAGTCTCCCCAAAATTTTGATTCATTAGTTATTCAGGTCGAAACGTATAAGAAAAAAATTGTTCCAATAAGTAGCGATCAAAATTTAAATTTGATTATAAAATTTTCTAACGAAGATAAAATAGATTCGTCTATAATTACCCCGGATACAATCCGTACTGCCCCACAAATAAATCCGCAAACAAATAATAATCCAGAAGAAGATCAAAAAGTAAATTACGTTAGAGTAACTGGACAGCTTTTAGATGAAAAAACTGGACAGCCTATTCCTGATGCCGATATTTTTTTGAATAATACACAAGTATATTCATCTACTGACAGTAATGGTAATTTTGAATTAGAATCAAATAAATATATTGACAGTTTAGAAATAATCACAGATAAATATCCCATTAAATACATTCCCTTACAAAGAGGAGATAATTTAGGATTGATTGTAAATTTAACATCATTGGATAAAGGAACAGTAAGTAAAGAGAAACAAATAGATGAAGTGGTCGTTACTGGTTTTCCTAAAAAGCGTTTACCAAAAAAAGAAAATCCGGCCTATCGCATTTTGCGTGAGCTATGGAAAAGAAGAAGATCTAACGGACTTACCAATTTTAAGAATTATCAATATAAAGAATACGAAAAAATTGAATTCGATTTAAATAACGTCGATAGCGCTTTTATCAGCAAGAAAATCTTTAAAAAATTAAACATTTCTTCAAAAGACATAGATACTTTAGATATTTCAGGTAAAACCTATATTCCTCTGTTTCTTAACGAATCTCTTTCTGATATAGTAGGACAAAATACTCCGTCAAAACGAGAAAAAACTTTTCTTAGGGGAAATAAAGCATCGGGAATACCGAATAACGATATTGTAGCCAATACGGTTAAAAATTTGTATAAGGATGTTAACATTTATGATAACGTTTTAAATTTCTTTAACAAAGGTTTTACCAGCCCCGTATCAACGATAGGGTTCTCTGTCTATGATTATTTATTATCCGATACTGTTTCCATAGATGGTGTAGACTGCTACTATATAAAATACAGGCCTCGAAGACACAATGAGTTAACCTTCAAAGGTGACTTATATATCACAAAGGATACATATGCAGTAAAACAAGTTACATTGCAATCTACCTCAGGTATAAACGTAAACTTTGTGAAAGATATTTATATGGAATTAGATTACGACAATGTCAACGATTCAATCTTTATTCCTTTACGTAATTACACGGTATTGGACATGTCTCTAATTACTAAAAAAGAAGAAGGTAAAGGAATGTTTGCGAAAAGAACGCTTACATATAATGACTACAAATTCGATGAACCGCAAAATATCGTTGAAAAGCTTTTGGATCAGCAGTGGGAACCTATTTCCGAAGGAGCTTACAACAGAAAAGACGATTTTTGGGCTAATAATCGTCCCGACCGTTTAAATGAAGATGATAAAAAGGCCTATGCAATGGTTGAAAAGGTTTCTAGAACACGATTATTCCGAAATATTGTCGATGCAGTACAAATCCTTTCTTCAGGTTATGTGAATATAGGCAATGCCATCGATATAGGTAACCTTTATCAAACATTAGGATATAATGATGTGGAAGGAACTAGAATACGATTGGGGGCTAGAACCTTTTTCTCACCTAATGACATGTGGAGGGTAGAAGGATATACTGCATACGGTTTTAAAGACGATCAATTTAAATATGGATTTGAAGGTCGATTAATGTTAAATAAATTTAATCGATTGACTATGGGAGTAGGTACGAAAAGGGATATTACCCAATTGGGAACTTCCCTTACTGAAAATGAAGGTATTATGACTCGTTCATTCGCTTCTTCATCTATTATTTCCAGAGGAAGTAACAAATATTTAAGTTCCGTAAATCAAACCAATGCTTTTTTATCCATTGAACCTTGGAAAAATGTGCAATTAAGATTGGATGGAACTTATCAATATATAAAATCAGGTAATCCTTATAAATTTGATATCGGATATTACGATAAGCAAGGTAATATTAAAAAGGATTTATACGATTCTCATCTTACTTTCAGCATACAGGCAAGACCTGGAGCAAAATATTCTCGTTTTGGGTTGGATAGGTATGAACATACTACCTTATCTCCGACACTTATTTTAAAATATATTAAAGGATTAAAAGGTGTATTGGACGGAGATTTTGACTATGATAAAATTCAATTTCTGTACAACCATCCTATACTTTGGGGACCGATTGGTAAAACCGACGTTACTTTTGAATTCGGAAAATCATTTAATAAACTTCCTTTATCTTTATTAAGTGTCATTCCGGGAAATCAATCCTATGGAATTGTAAATAATACATTTTCTCTACTAGACTATTATGATTTTGTAACGGATGTTTATTCAGCTTTACATGTTGAGCATCATTTTAATGGAAGAATATTTTCTTATATACCTTTGTTGAAAAAGTTACAACTTAGAGAGGTCTTGATTTTTAGAGGAGCTTGGGGAGATATATCAGATGGATCTAAAAATATGAATGCTTCAAATATATACTATATAGCTCCGAGTAAAGATATTTACTATGAATATGGATTTGGAATCGAAAATATAGGTTTGGGTAATTTAAGAATTTTCAGGGTCGATTTTAACTGGAGAGGTAATTATCTAAATATGAGGGACGTAAATAAGTTTGGAGTTAAATTTGGAATGCAATTTGAATTCTAAGCAAAAAAATATAAGAAATAAAAAGGAGTAATATTTATTACTCCTTTTTTAATTTATAGGTATATCATTTGTCTCAAGATTCATCTAAAACATTTGTGGTCACCAATTCTTTGATATTAATATAAGTTTTCTTCATAAGCATAGGAATCTTTTTCATGGTAAACCACTGCGCTTTTTCAATTCCTTCATTTTTTTGCGGCTTAGGCTTTTCTTTGCCTTTGTATTCCATATTATACCATTTTACTATTTTCAGATAATATTTTTTTTCTGAAATGTAAACATGGTAGGTAGTTGTAATATATTTTTTAAGTTTCACGTTTGATAGTGAACATTCTTCCTCTACTTCACGAACGGCAGCCTTTTTAAATGTTTCATTTTTTTCAACATGTCCTTTAGGTAGATCCCATAGACCGTTTCTCTTTATAAATAAATAGTTGTCATTATTTTTTTTGACAAGACCTCCGGCGGCATAGACCGGGGTAGCTATTTTTTTTAATTTTTTCCAAACCTTTTTCTTCTCATCGGTAAAAATATGAACAGATTTTACCTGGGTATGGTACAAAATATCCAAGGCATATCTAAGAGTTTCCAAACTTTCATATGGAAGGTTAATTGCCTGTTTTCTTTTTCCTTTACCTATGGTAAGAAATCTTTCGTTTACAGAAATTTTGTACATTTGTAATTGTTTTTATCAAATGTACAAAAATGAATATTAAAGGAGAAAAAATACTGGTTAATAAATCGGCAGAAGAAATATATTCGTTAGCTTCTCAGCCTTCTGAATTTAAAAAATTCATGCCTGAAAACATTGATAAGTTTGAGGCAGATGAAGATGGTTTTGTTTTTGCATTAAAAGGAATGCCTGAAATAGCCTTGAAAATGAAAGAAAGAATTCCGTATTCCAAAATTGTACTAAGTTCAGCTAAAGAAACCTTAAATTTTGACTTAAGCCTTCTTCTTAATGAAGTATCAGAAAATTCAAGTGAAGTACAATTTACCTTCGATGGAAAATTTAATATGTTTATTTCAACTATGGTTGAAAAGCCATTAAAAAACTTTATTGAAGCTTTGACTGAAGGTGTAAGCAAAATTTCTTAATTAAAATAAAATTATTACAATAAAAAAAAGCTATTTTATATAAAATAGCTTTTTTTTATTAATTAATTTAGAATTATTTTTTTGATTTTTTATTTGGATTAAAATTGTCGTAAGCATATTTTACTGCTCTATATACATCTACTACTCCTCCGGTTGAGGATAGCTGGTCAAAGGTAGTTGTAATGGCAGGACTATTATCACTTTCTCCACCAGCTTCAACAGCTGTAGTTGATTTGTTTGCGGTAATAAATAATATTTCTTTAACTTGTTCTGCGGATAATTGAGGGAAATAAGCCCACAATAAAGCCGCACAACCTGCAACCACCGGAGAAGCCATACTAGTTCCTTGTAAAAATTTATATTTACCTTTCGTAATTGTAGAATAAATTTCTAAACCAGGTGCGAAAATATCAACTTTTTCTTTTCCGTAATTTGAGAAAGACGCTTTTAAAGAATTGTTGTAACGAGTACTAGCACCTACCGTAATCCAATTATTTACGAAAGATTTATTTTCATTATCCTTAAAATTAGTTGGATAATTATATTCCGTATCCACATTTTTGTTATCGTTACCTGCAGCATGTACCATTAAAACACCTTTTTTCTCTGCATATTTCATAGCTTCCCAAACTCTTTCTTTATTTGGAGAAAATGGTTTTCCAAAGCTCATATTAATGATTTTAGCTCCATTATCAACGGCATAATGAATAGCATTTGCGATATCCTTATCTCTTTCATCTCCATCCGGAACTGCTCTAACAACCAAAATTTTAGCAACATCTCCGGCTATACCGTCCATGCCGATTTTGTTATTTCTTTCTGCAGCAATAATGCCGGATACGTGAGTTCCATGTAAAGCATCAGGGCCTTCTACTTCATTATTGCCGTAGTATTTTTCTTTAATATCAGCATAATTATCACCAACAATACTTCGAGGGTCATAATTTTTATTTAGCATGTAATCTACTTTTCCTGAATAGTATTGTACAGCTTCCCCCATTTCACTGTCGGCTAGCATCTTAATTTGTGTAGCATTTTTTCCTTCAAGATCGCTATTATTTTCGAGCATTTGAAGAAAAGCTGTTTTATATTGAGGTATTGTAAATTCTGCTGCATTAATATTTTCAATAGTCATAGGTTTATCGCCCAACGCTTTTTGCAATATATCAGTCATTTGTCTAATCATCTCTTTTTGCTCATCGATTTGGGATAATGACATTTTAGCCTCTTTTAATTCTTTTTCATAAACAAGTACTGCTCTTACATATTCTTTGAATTCATTCGGAAATTTTTTTCTGTTCTTTTCATGAATATCATCAACTTCAAAGTAATCTTTTCCAAATAATTTTTCGTATAAGGAAACAATACGAGTTGATTCCATGGTATCATGATCAACGTCTTTTCCATCTTTTCCACCAATAAAATCCCATCCGTGTATATCATCAGTATATCCATTACCGTCATCATCTTTACCGTTATTGGCAATCTCTTTCGAGTTAACCCATATATTGTTTTTTAAATCGGGATGATCGATTTGAACTCCACTATCGATAACTCCAACAATAATAGGGGAGGGCTTTAGACCTTTAGATTTTAAAAAATTGATAGCATCATTGGTTCCAACGCCATAGATACCGGTTTTCTCATAGCTTTGATGATACCAATTCTTTAAAGCAATCGAATCGACTGCCTGATTAGTATCTTGTGAAAATGCTGTAGCAGTAATTAAAGTAAAAGCGATGCTTAAGCTTAATAGTTTTATCTTCATTTAATTGTTATTTTTATTCGACATTAGTAAGATAATTAGCAGATTTCGGGCCAAGATTGCAAATAAGATCAATGATCGAAAGATCATTCATAAATTGGAAACGGTCTGAAAATACTTGAATATATTTTTTATTATAATAAGAACTTTCTTTTTTTGCATTGAATGCCTCGCGGGCATCTGTACATTCAGGAAATTTTACATATTCATTGGTACGGATATAAGTATCGTCTATTTTTAAAATAGAAAAGGCCCATTCCAATGTTTTTACATTTAAATCCAATAAAAAAGTCTCTTTTTTTTCCAATAGATTGACTAATTTATCTTCATAGTATTCAAAATATGGAGAACTTTGGTAGGCAGATTGCAAAGATTTTATATGTAATTTTTGCCATGATGAAGTATAAGATATTTTAATATCTTTCATGATTCGAGCTCCCGAATGGTCTATAGGAATAATCAAAGGCAGCTTACCATTTGCTCCTTGTACGAGACAACGATTTCGATAGGTTTGTTTTGGAAAATTTTCCCATTGTTCTAAATATCTTTTATCTGATTTTGTCCAAATTTCGAAATATGAGATCGGTGGAAAATAGAAACAAGGTAAAAGTATCATAGTTATCTTTTATAAAGCGCTAATTTACCATAAAAATAAATATGATCTTCTTATTATTTCACTTAATTATAGGTGCAATCTTTTTATGTAAAGTTTATCTTTTTTAAAATCATTAAAATAACTAGAAAAAATTATATCTAACCCCTAAAAATCCTCGCATTTTTTGTAATGATGCATAATTGTAGGATGTGTCAAAAGTGTAACCATTAGGATTGGTTACTGGATTATTCACGTCTTTATTAAAAGGATCAAATGGACGCATGATAGGATTTTTAGGAGTAAAATTGAATAAATTTTTTATTCCTCCGTAAATTTCAATACCGTTATCGAACTTTTTAGATAATTGAATATTTGCGATACAATACCAAGGAGAATATTCACTTCTGAAATCGTTAGGCTCAATAGGCAATCGCATTTTTCCATTCCATTGACCAGAAAAATCCAAAGCAATTTTTTTAGGAAAAGTATAGGTCATAACAAATGTACCGGACCATTTAGGGGCATATAATTGATCAGTTCTTATATAACTACCGTCATTATCTTTTTCCTTAGTGTAAACATCCATATAAGTTACTCCAGCCATAATTTTAATTGGAGCTAGGAAAGACCATTCTGTATTTAGAGAAATTCCTTGGGACACCGCATGACCATCTAAATTATCGTAGATAATTTTAGTAGGATCGGTATCAAAATCACCAATTATTTTATTAGTAAAATATGAATAAAATCCGGTAATATCGAGATTTAAATTTAAATCTGTTGACATTATTTTTTTAACATAATTTAAATTCCCATTATACGATCTTTCTGGTTTTAAAGAATTTAAAATAATAACCTCTCTGGCTCCGGTCAGAGCGGAGTGATCTTCTGTAAATATATTTACCACTCTAAACCCAGTACCGAAACTGGCTCTCAAAGTATTCGTTGAGTTAGGAGAAAATTTGTAAGCAACTCTTGGAGAATGGACATTTCCGTGATGCTTGTCATTGTCGTATCTATATCCCAACAACAACTTATTCATCTCGTTAATTTTCCATTCATCCTGTAAAAATACTCCAGGTAGCGGGGTTTTTGAAGGTTTATTTTTTAAACCGTCTGCAGAAGCGGTAGCAGGTGTATTGTCATCATAATAAGTATATCGAAAAGAGGCTCCCATTAAGATATTATGATTTTTTATGGACTTGTCCCAGTAGCTTTGAATAAATCCAACTTGTTGGGTGGCCATGTAAGGAGTATCTCCATACCATGAATTTTGATCGTGCCAATTGTAAGAAAATTGTGTATATATCTTTTCCTCGAAAGGTAATTGGTATAATCCGATTACTTCTGCTCGCTTGGTATAGATGCTTTCTCCATATACCTCATCACTACCACGGTATTTTTTGCTCCAATTCATTTCGCCTCCCCATCGATCTTCATTAACCCAGCGTAAACCTATACTGGCTACTCTGTTTTGATCTCTTTTGAAATTCCATTTATTAAATACCGAAATTCTATTTTGCACCGTTAAATCGGTAAAACCATCGTGATTGTCATCAATAGGGTTATCGTAATAAAAATGATTTACTCCTAATAAGCTAGTTATTTTTTTACCGGCATTGAATTTTAATGATAAATCGGTACTAAGTTCTCCCCAGCTAGTACTGAAAATATCTGCTGCAAATTTGGGCGCTCTTTGAGGATTTTTAGTAATTACATTTATAATACCTCCCATTGCTTCGGATCCGTATAAAGAAGAAGCCGGACCTTTAACAATTTCTATTCTTTCTACTAGACTATTCGGTATCCCGCTGAGACCATATACTGTAGATAGACCGCTTACTATTGGCATACCATCAATTAAAATCATGGTATAAGGTCCTTCCATACCATTTATATGGATATCTCCCGTATTACATACACTACAATTGATTTGAGGCTTAACCCCGTTAACCATTCCGACAGCATCAAAAAGGCTAGGAGTAGGGTTTTTTTGAAATAATTTTGGCGTAATAATTTCAACTGGAACAGGACTGTCAGATTTTCTCACCTCTTTCATTGTTCCAGTAATTACTACTTCTCCAACTGTTTTTTCTTTATTGTTATTAAGTGAGTCTTTAACCCCTTGAGAATATAAAGATCCTATGGATAATATAAGCAATATAGTTAAACCTCTTTTCATAATATTTAATTTTTAGATCAGCAAATATAAAAAATTAGACTAGTCTAACAAATTTATTTCACTATTATATTTTTAGCAATTAGATTATTTAATTTCAAGAAATGAATATTTTAATATATTTGTATATGTTTTCATCTATCGAAGAAAATTATCTAAAGGCTTTATATAACCTGTCTGATGAAGAGGGAGAGGTATCTACTTTGGCATTAAGTCAATCCTTAGAGATAAAAATGCCTACCGTGAATAGCATGATGAAAAAATTTTATACTAAAGGATTGGTATATTATCAGAGCTATAAACCGATTAGGCTTACAGAAAAAGGAAAAAAAGAGGCTGCACTTATTTTGAGAAAACACCGATTAACAGAAATGTATTTGGTAGACAAAATGGGATTTAGCTGGGAAGATGTTCATGAAATAGCCGAACAAGTAGAGCATATACATTCCGAAAAGTTTTTTAATAAAATGGACGAACTTTTAGATTATCCTAAATTTGATCCTCATGGTTCACCTATACCGGATAAGGAAGGAAATATAGAATGGGTAAGCTTTAAAAAGCTAAGCGAATATAATATTGGAGACACGGTAGAATTGTCGGCTATTATCCATAGTTCAAAAGATTTTTTAAAATATTTGAATTCTAAAAATTTTAATTTAGGTATTAAATTTAAAATTAAGTCGATTGAAGAATTTGACGGAAGCATTACCATATCTGTTGTTGGACAAAATAGGGAAGAAGTTTTAAGTAATATTATTGCAGAAAAACTCTTAGTTAAAATGTGTTCCAGTTAAAAATTAATTTATTTAATTGTACCACAATTTTTAGATATAAACTATTTTCAGGGAAATAATTATTTTTCACTATCTTTATTCTATGAAGAAGGGATATGCAGATTTGCCTTTACATTACGGTACAGTACCTGCCTGGTTAGCTAAAAGGATGAGTTTATTAGGAGGTGCAATTGTAGAGGCAATTGTTCAAGAATACGGTAAGAAGATGTTGTTGCAAAAAATTAGTGATCCATTTTGGTTTCAATCTCTAGGTTGCGTATTAGGAATGGATTGGCATTCTTCGGGGATAACAACATCAGTAATGAATGCTCTAAAGAAAGCAATCAATCAAAGATCCCTTGAACTAGGGATTTATGTTTGTGGAGGAAGAGGAAAATCATCTCGTAATACTCCTATAGAATTGTTACAAATCGCAAATAAAACAGGATTAGATGGTAACGATCTTGTTAAGAAAAGCAAGTTGGTGGCTAAGGTTGATAATTGTGCCGTACAAGACGGTTTCCAGCTATATTTACATTCTTTTATTGTTACCGATGAAGGGGATTGGGCCGTCATTCAACAAGGAATGAATAGTAATGAAAAGATGGCAAGAAGATACCATTGGTTGTCGTCCTCCGTGAAATCCTTTACAGAAACTCCTCATTCGTTTATTTACGGAAAAAATAAAGGAGAAATTTTAAATTTAACCGATCAACAAGCACAAGCGACTAAGCAGGGCATTATAGGATTAACTAAAGAAAATCCGGATAAGGTCATGAAAGAAATTAATTTAATTATGCCCAATCATCATGAAGTTTGTGCAAGCGATATTAATTTGAAAAGACTCGGAGCAGCTTTAGTACTTGCTCATGAAACGGAAGTAAAGGATGTTGAATCTCTATTACTCTTGCAAGGAGTGGGGCCGAGAACTTTGCAATCTTTGACATTGGTTAGCGAAGTTATACATGGTACTCCTTCAAGATTTTCTGACCCGGCACGATTTTCTTTTGCCCATGGAGGAAAAGATGGTCATCCTTTTCCGGTTCCTACGAAAATATATGATGAAACTATAGAAATATTCAACAAGGCTATTAATCAATCTAAATTGGGTGAAAATGATAAATTACAAGTACTGAAAAATCTATCGAAAGTTGCTATGGAGATAGAAAAAGATTTTATTCCTAATAATAATTTTGAGGAATGGATTGAAAATGAAAGGAATAATTCCTGGAAATACGGTGGCAAAACCATCTATGGAGATGCCGTTGAAAATGGGTCAAGTATTACAAAAAATATTAAAAAAGAAACGAAATCTAAAACAAATAAAATTGATATAAACCAATTAAGTTTATTTTAATAAAATAATTTATATTTGTTTATAGACTTTCACCAATAAATTTAGCTTTTAATTCTGTTTCAGTCCATTCTTTTTGAGGATTGCTTTGGGCGGTTATCCCTCCTCCCACAAAAAGTAAAGCCCCGTTATTATAAAGCCTTGCACAGCGCAAATTTACAAAATACTTGTCGAAATCAGGGGTTTCCAAACCTATATAGCCGGCATAAAAATCACGATTGTATCCTTCATTTTTTAAAATGTAATTCCTACTACTCTCCAATGGAATTCCACAAACTGCTGGAGTAGGATGTAAGGAATGAATTAATTCAGATAATTGAGTAGTATTTTTTAAATGTACAGATAAGTAAGTTATTAAATGTTTTACATGTCCCAAATGCAATGTTTCAGGACCTTTTAATGAAAGGCTGGGAACATATTTTTTTATTTTTTCATAAATGTAATCTGTCACATATTTTTGTTCGTTAATTTCTTTTTGTTCCCATTGAGCAGAATTATTATCGGGCAGGGTACCAGCTAATGCCATGGTAGTAAATTGAGAATTTTCATAAGATCCTAAAACCTCAGGAGTGGCACCCAACCATATTTCTTTTTCATTCCAATAACTTAAATGACAAAAAGAATTGGGATACTTTTCACATAAATATGAAAAGGAATTAATTGGGTCTATAGAGTCTTTATCAATCCATTTTTCCCTAGAAATAACTATTTTTTCCGTCTGTTTGTTTTCAATATAATTAATTGTTTTTCGAAGCAGTTTTAAATAATTGTTCTCAGAAATAACTTTTGTATTTTCTTTTCTAGTTAAAGGCAGTACATATTTATTATTAATCCTAAGGTCTTTTAATTCTATAAATTCAGTAAATTGAAAAGAATATTTTTTTGTAGTATCGAAAGATACAAAGGAATAGCTGCGTATTCCTTTATTATCCTCTTTAATAAAATATATATGTTTATTATTGGGTAATCGTATAAAGGCAAAAGGAATATTCTTTTCAATGCAATTAATTACCATTTCAAATAACATTACGCAAAATTATTTTTGGGAATAATTCGGTTAGTCATTGTTACATGACAGTTTTTAAAAGTAATTCCATTCTCATCAGTACAATAGATGGAAATTTCAACTATATGTGAGGTTTTACCTTTATTAATAAATTTTGCAGTTGCAGTTAATTTACCATTTTTTACAGATTTTAGATGGTATCCGTTAACTTGGGTACCAAAAACATGGTATTCCGAAATATTTACGGTAGTTATCGATAAAAAAGAACCTACGGTTTCAGCCATAGCTAAAGAAGCTCCTCCATGTAAAAACCTCATCGGTTGATGTACTGTAGAAGTTACGTCCATTTCAGCGGTAAGAGTGTCTCCTGTAAAATCTGTATAAACGATACCTAATGTTTGCATTAAGGTATCAGAAGAAGATGCATTTAATTGAAATAAAATTTCTTCTTTATTCATTTTCGAATGATTTTGATTTCTGCAAATTTAAAAATTATAGATATAGTTTAGGGTAATATATAAATTAAAAGAATCTAATTTTAGATTTTATTAACATAGGTTCTCTTTGAAAATGTAAATTTATTTCCCGTGTAATGATCTTTGGGTAACAGGCATTATATAAATAGATATAAGAAAAAAATCATTTATTAGTTGCTAATATGACATCAAAATAAAATTTATTCAGATAAAATTATATGAATAATATTTTATTTTTATCATTTATAAATATTACTTTGCAATCTGATTGCAAATAAGAGAAATTATTTTTGTAGTATAATCTAAAAAAGATAATTATGACTACCAATAAGCCTAGTTGTGCTTGTCATTCAGATGATAAGAATAATAAAAATTCTCATGGGCAAGGAGAAAATAACCATGACCATAATCACGACCATAATCACGACCATAATCACGACCATGATATCAATTACGATACAAATATTTACCAATTATTTTTACCCGCGATTATTTGTGCTGTTTTCTTAATTACTGCTCTTATTTTTGATTCATTGCATTTTTCTTTTTTTAAATCTTGGTTCAGGCTCGGATGGTATATAGTAGCATACCTTCCTGTGGGGTATCCTGTGTGCAAAGAAATGCTAGAGGAATTTAAACATAAAGATTTTTTTAATGAATTATCTTTAATGTTTTTAGCTTCTGTAGGTGCATTTTATATTGGTGAATATCCGGAAGCTGTAGCGGTCATGTTATTTTATTCAATAGGAGAAAATTTCCAATCTCTAGCTGTGGCTAAAGCAAAAAGGAATATAAATTCCTTATTGGATCAAAGACCTGATGTAGCAACAGTGATAGAAAATAATAATACCAAAGTTGTTAAAGCAACGGAAGTACACGTAGGCGAAATTATTCAATTAAAACCTGGAGAAAAAGTAGCGTTAGATGGTGAATTACTTTCTTCGTCATCGACTTTTAATACGTCTGCACTAACCGGAGAGAGTGCTCCACAAGTTAAAGAAAAAGGAGATGTTATTTTAGCAGGAATGATAAATTTGACTTCTTCTTCACAAATCAAAGTTACTACTCCTTATTTCGATAGCAAGTTATCTAAAATATTGGATTTAGTACAAAATGCGACAGGTCAAAAAGCAAAAACGGAATTGTTTATTAGGAAGTTTGCTAAAATTTATACACCTGTTGTTTTTTTTATAGCCCTGATGGTATTTGTGCTTCCTTATTTTTTTACCAAAAACTATGATTATGAAACTTGGTTATATCGTTCACTTATCTTTTTAGTTATTTCCTGTCCTTGTGCTTTGGTTATTTCAATACCTTTAGGATATTTCGGAGGAATTGGATTAGCATCGAGAAACGGAATATTGGTAAAAGGATCTAATTTTTTAGATATTTTGGCGGAAATTAAGCAGGTTGTGTTTGATAAGACCGGGACATTAACTCAGGGAAATTTTTCAGTAGAGAGGATGCATATAGAACCGGGATTTGATCAAACTCAACTTTTACATTGGATAAATTTAGCTGAATCTCACAGTAACCATCCCATAGCTGCAGCTGTACTTGAATATGTTGGGGTAAAACCGGATATTTCTCAAATAACATCTATGGAAGATATTCCGGGCAAAGGAATTAAAGTTGAAATCGAAGGTAAGGATATTTTGGTAGGTAATTTTAAATTAATGGATGCCTATAATATTTCCTATGGGTCTGAAATAAAGGAGGTTGTCAATACTGTTGTTTTGGTAGCAGTCAACAAGGTATTTGCCGGTTATTTGGAAATAGCAGATCAATTGAAGCCCGGAGCTTCGAAGGATATTAAAAATATTCATACTTTAGGTATTGATACCACCATTCTTAGTGGTGATAAAAATTCAATTGTTCAAAAGGTAGCAAAAGAAGTAGGTATTGATCGAGCGTATGGTGATTTGCTTCCAGAGGATAAAGTTTCTAAGATGAAAGAAATAAAGGCTGCTAGTAAAGGTAAAGTAGCTTTTGTAGGAGATGGTTTTAACGATGCTCCTGTTATTGCATTAAGTGATGTGGGAATAGCTATGGGCGGTCTGGGTAGTGACGCAACTATAGAGGTAGCGGATGTGATTATACAAGATGATAAAACTTCTAAAATTCCTATAGCTGTTAAAATAGGAAGAGCAACTAAACATGTGGTATGGCAAAATGTAATATTAGCTTTTGGTATAAAAATTATAGTAATGATCTTAGGAGTTTTTGGAGATATTCATTTATTAGAAGCAGTTTTTGCAGATGTGGGCGTAGCATTATTGGCTATATTAAACGCTGTTCGTTTACAAAAAACAAACTTATCAAATTAGAAAATAGTTCAAATTATATAAATTGTTAATCAATTTATATAATTTGAACCATTTAAAAGTGATACATTGATATTCTGGTATATGTTCGTCAGATTTAAATACAAATGGTTATTGTAATTAGTATTTCTAACTCTTTTTATATAAAAACATTTCTCTAAGCTTATCTATATCTGCATTTATTCTCTTAACTAAGAAATTAGTAATCGTACCGTAATTTTTTTCAATTTCGCTCAAAGCATTTTCTAAATATTCCGGTATAACGGTATATAGAAATTCATTAGAAGGATTTTCTTCAATTAAGGGTTGATATTTATCCGCAAGATATATGTTCGAAACTAAATAGTCTTCTATAATTGTTTCTTTAGGAATATCAAGAGCATAAAGAAGTAGAGCCGTAGCTAATCCAGTTCGATCTTTACCTGCCGAACAATGAAAGAGAATAGGCAATTGTTCATGGTCTTGCAAATGTGTAAAGAATTTTTCGTAAGCATTTATATATTCATCTTCAGTTACCAATAACTTATACAAATGTTTCATAGCATCGATAACATTTTCTTTACTGGTTTGTTTACTTTTTGCATAAGCCTTTAAACGTCCGGGCTCAATGCTTATGTAATAATGATTTTTAACCTGCTCAGGAATTCTGTCGGGTAGTATACTATATTCATCTTTACACCTGAAATCTATAATGGTGGATATCGGTATGCTGGATAAATAAGTTAAATCTGCATTTGTTAGATTATAGAGGTCGTCGGTTCTGAATAATTTTCCCCATTTTATATGTTTACCATTTTTAGATTCCAATCCTCCCAAGTCTCTAAAATTATAACCGCCTTCCATTGGAAGATGAGTTTCAGCAAATATGACTGAACCTAATGCGGTCTCTAATTTAAAGTAACTTCTTTTTGAGGGAAGTACATATAGGGGATAGGTTCCGTAATCTTTACCTTGAGCAATAGGCTTTTTAATATCGATAGTTTCTACGGTATCACCTGCATATAAATTCCATTCTCCTGAAATATTTATACTTAAATAGGCTGATTTAGTATGTTTATCTCGGATTATTTTGCAATTTTTAAGAATTTTTGTTTGATTATTATATTTATTTTCTTTTTTTATGGTCATATCTTTTATAATCATATTAATTTATGTAGTTAATGAAAACTTAAAATACCACAAATTTATTGCCATAAAAATCATTAAAAATAATCTATATTTTAATTCATAGAGAATATTTAAATGAAAAGTAAACGTTTTTAGTACATTTGTATTTAAAAAATTACATTAATATATTAATTTCGAAATACTAATTTATTCGAAATCTCTTTGGTTTTTAGATATGTAATAGATGATGTGTCAATAAATATCCTACTTTACTAAAAAATTAAATGGAGGTAGAATTATTGATTATTAATTTTTTAATTAAATAATTTTTACATGATTTCATTTCATGAATGCTTGCAGACTATCAAAGAACAATGGCATCATATTTCCTATTTAGAAGCCATTGGGGTAATTTTCGGTATAGCAGAAGCCTTATTTGCAAAATATAATAAGGTATGGCTATATCCTTGTGGATTAATCAACATTATTATTACAATTTATCTTTATTTAGACATACGTTTGTATGCGGAGATTTTATTACAAGGATATTATTTATTATTAAGCATTTACGGATGGTTTTTATGGTCGAGGGGAAAAGGGAATTTATTGAAAATAAGTTTATGCACCGGAAAAGATAATATAATTGCAGGAGGTATTGTAATTCTTTCCTGGATATTTTTATATGTTTTCCTTAAAAATTATACTAATTCAGATGTTCCTATATGGGATTCTTTAGTGAGTGCCTTTGCCTGGGCGGGTATGTGGCTTTTAACTAAAAGGAAATTGAATAATTGGATTTTTTTAAACATAAGTAATTTGGTTGCCATTCCATTATTAATACATAAAGGATTGATATTATATTCTTTATTAACACTTATCCTCTTTATAATAGCTATTTTCGGTTATTTAGATTGGAAAAAGATAATTTATTACCAAAATCTGAAACATAACACTAATTAATACAATACATTTCGTAAAATGTGGACAATAATTATAGGTATATTATCTGGTTTTCTTGCATCTACTTTAATTAAAGGTCGTGGATTAGGTTGTTTTTTAAATTTATTAATAGGTATAGTGGGAAGCTATTTAGGAAAGTGGATTTTCGATCTTCTTCATATTGCAGTTATTGAGGAAAGTAAAACAGCTATGCTGGCTATGTCTACAGTCGGATCAATAATGCTTTTAATAATTGTATCAATTTTTAATAAAAAATAAAAGTCATCTATAAAAGAGATGACTTTTTATCTATATATTTTATATTATTTATTTACTTGAATTGTAAAGTTCCTCAACTTTGTCCCAATTTATAATATTGAAAAAAGCGTTTATGTAATCAGCTCTTCTATTTTGATAATTTAAATAGTAAGCATGTTCCCAAACATCTAATCCTAAAATCGGAGTACCGGATGCACCCACTCCAGGCATTAAAGGATTATCTTGGTTAGCGGTGGAACCAATGCTTAATTTACCATTATTTGCTAATAGCCAAGCCCATCCTGAACCAAATCTTCCGGCAGCAGCCTTAGAAAATTCATCCTTAAAAGCATCAAATGAACCGAATGAGTCATTAATAGCAGAAGCTAAATTACCTTCAGGCTTTCCTTTACTCGTAGGAGTTAACCATTCCCAAAATAAACAATGATTTAAGTATCCTCCTCCGTTATTTCTTATTGGAGTTTTATCAAACCCTTTAACTATAATTTCCTCTATAGGTAGATTTTCAAGTTCAGTACCGGCAATAGCATTATTTAAATTAGTAGTGTAAGTACCATGATGCTTAGTATAATGGATTTCCATTGTTTTTGCATCAATATAAGGTTCTAATGCATCATATGCATAAGGTAATTTTGGTAATTCAAATGCCATATTCTTGTTTTTAATTAATAATATTTAACTTAACTTATTTGTGTTAAACAAAACTAGTAAAATTAGTTATAAAAACGTGCCAAAGGCATTAATTTATTTGATGATGTTATTAAAAAATACAATAAATAATAATGATTATCTTAAAGTATTGAAATAACAATTTAAATTATTTAAAAAAGATTAATTTGTTCACCGTTTGTATCCGAGTCATTTTCCTGAGAATCATTAGGTTCTTCTGATGAATCGGTTTCTGCCTCATTTTCTGAAGGTTCTTCAGTAATTACAATTTTTTTAATTTTTTCTTTAGAAATTTGATTACCTTGAGCTTTAATTCCTTTTATCGCTATAAAGTCTTCCAGATTGATGATTTCAGGATTTTTATCTTTTCCAAAATTTAATTCTGCAATTAATTTCCATCCTGTTCCAGCCCATTCTATGAAAGATCTTGGATTTTCAGAAATGAAAAATACTTGTGGATTTAACGTATCATCTAATAAAAAACGCTTGATGTAATATATGGATTTATCGCCATCATAATAGATACAACAAATAGGCTTTTCAGGATTCCATTTTTCAAGAACTAAGTATTCATCATCAAAATGATTTAATAGATCGAAAGTGTGAAGTTTGGCAATCCCTATAGGTGAAAGGGTTAAAATTTTATCTGCTCCTTTAAATGCACCCAAATATCTTCCTCTACCATCCACATTTAAGCGTTGTATGGTTTCATCAAACCATATTTTTCTCGGTGCCAATGTTGAGATACCGGACTCTTTTAATTCTATTTTTTTAATGTAATTTTTTGAAACAAGGTTTCCTTTGGAACTTCTTCCTTTTATAGCTAATTCTGAAAAATCGATATCAAATTTTAATTTTTTCAGTCTTTGACTAGGTTTTAGGAAAATGGTTACCGATTCTGCTTCTCCATTTGGATTAGTAGTTAAATATTGAATTTCCGAGTCTTTAGTAGAGGATGCTAAATTGTATTCTTTATCACGTGTTATGGAAGTAACAGGAAATCTTTTCATATACCAAGGACCTAATTTCCCTTCTCGATAGATCATATTATAGATGGTACGAGTATCATTTTTTTTCCATATACCGACATGAATAATATTTTTGCCTACAAATGTCTTTGCATCTGCTTTAGTAACTAGCATAACACCATCCTTTCGAAAAACAATTATGTCGTCAATATCTGAGCAATCAAAAAGATATTCATCTTTTTTAAGGGAATAACCAATAAAGCCTTCTTCACGATTAACGTAAAATTTAATATTAGCTACTGCTACTTTAGCTGCATCGATCGTATCAAAAGTGCGTATTTCAGTTTTTCTTTCTTTGTTTTTGCCGTATTTCTTCTTTATATTGGTGAAGTAATCAATGGCATATTGTATTAGGTTGTCTAAATGATGTTGTACTTCTTTTATTTTACCTTCCAAAGCCAAAAGGTTTTCTTCAGCTTTATCTAAATCAAAACGAGTAATTCTTTTTATCCTGATTTCCGTTAACTTATTAATATCTTCCTCAGTAACTTTTCTTATTAAATGAGTTGTAAAAGGTTTAAGCTCTTTATCAATAGTTGAAATTACCTCTTCCCATTTGTCAAGTTCTTCAATTTTATGATAGATTCTGTTCTCAATGAATATTTTTTCCAAGGAAGCAAAATGCCATTGTTCTTGAAGTTCAGTGAGCTCAATATCTAGTTCTTGTTTAAGCAGGTTTACAGTATTATCAGTGTTTCTTTTTAATATTTCCGAAACAGTCAAGAATTCAGGTCTATCTACATTAATCACACAAGCATTTGGTGAAATTGAAATTTCACAATCTGTGAACGCATATAAAGCATCAATCATTTTATCCGGGGAAACATCGTTGGGTAAGTGAATTAATATTTCAACTTCGGAAGCGGTATTATCTTCAACCTTTTTTATTTTTATTTTTCCCTTCTCATTTGCTTTAAGAATGCTATCTATAAGGGATCCGGTATTGGTACCATAAGGTATTTCATTGATGAGAAGCAGTCCTTTTTCTGGATTTGATATTCTTGCCCTGGCTCTAACTTTGCCTCCTCTTTCTCCATCATTATAATTAGCAACATCAATTAATCCACCTGTTTGAAAATCGGGATAAAGGGTAAAAGGTTTTCCTTTTAAAATTGCAATGGATGCATCAATTAATTCTAAAAAGTTATGAGGCAATATTTTTGTAGATAAGCCAACTGCAATTCCTTCAACTCCTTGTGATAAAAGTAAAGGGAATTTTATAGGTAGGTTTTCCGGTTCTTTATTTCTTCCATCGTAGGAAGGTTTCCATACAGTCGTTTTAGGATTAAAAACAACTTCTAAAGCGAAAGGAGTTAAACGTGATTCAATATAACGTGCAGCTGCAGCACCGTCTCCTGTATAAATATTACCCCAATTTCCTTGCGTATCAATTAAAAGCTCTTTTTGACCTATTTGAACAATTGCATCGGTAATAGCTGCATCTCCATGTGGATGATATTTCATAGTATTTCCCACCACATTAGCTACTTTATTATATCGTCCATCCTCTAATTCTTTCATTGAATGGAGAATTCTTTTTTGAACGGGCTTTAAACCGTCATATATAGAAGGAATGGCTCTTTCAAGAATAACATAAGAAGCATAATCTAAAAACCAATTCTGGTACATACCAGATATTTTTTGTATAGTTTCAGTGTTTCGGTTTTCTTTCTTTACGTTTTCTTGGCTGTTTTCGTTCATTATTTGTTTAAGGCTATTTGTTTAAGGTTTTAAAGTTATTGAAATATTTATTTTTTATTTTCATTAATTACCTTATTCAGAGAAATTCTAATATCTCTTATCTGTTGGGAATTTAAATATGAGATATCAAAATTAACTTTAGATAATCCAGTGTTTACTCGTCTACTGGATATGTAAATTTCCAAAACCTTTTTAAATAGAGGTTTATTTTTTATAGTAAATTTTATTAATTTTCTTTTAGGAAAATCTGAAAGAGATTCTTTCACTAAAAAAGAAATTGGAAGAGATTTTTCATTTTCAAAAATTAAAGTTTCTCCATCGCTATCATATCTAAAGAATGGACATCCTAAATAAGCCAAATAAAGGAGTATAATTAAACTAAATAGTAAAATAAACTCATCACTCTTACCAAAAGCTGGAATGTTCAAATATATAAATATAAAGCTGGTAATAAAGATAATCAGTATAACAATGTTAATGATTGCAACTTTATTCTTAGTTTTTGGGTTTTGAAATTTCATAAGAAAGTAGCTTTTAAGTCATTATTCATATACTGTTTTTGTAGTTTAATTGCACTAAAAAGTATCAATTACTAAATTATTAATTATAAATTCTTGCCTCGTTTGCGTATTTTTTCCCATGTAAAAATCTAATAGTTCCTCTATGGAAGTATTCTTGCTTAACATGACAGGTTCTAATTTAATATCTTTACCGATGAAATTTTTAAATTCATCAGGAGAGATTTCTCCTAAACCTTTAAAGCGGGTTATTTCGGGATTTTTCCCCAATTCATCAATGGCTTTTAAGCGTTCTTCTTCTGTATAGCAATATCGTGTTTCTTTTTTATTTCTAACTCTGAATAAAGGAGTTTGAAGAATATACAAATGTCCATTCTTAATTAAATCAGGGAAAAATTGTAAGAAAAATGTAATCATAAGAAGCCTGATATGCATTCCATCAACATCAGCATCGGTTGCTATGACAACATTATTATATCGTAAGTCTTCTAAACTAATTTCAATATTTAAGGCTGATTGTAAAAGATTGAATTCTTCGTTTTCATATACAATTTTTTTAGTAAGTCCGTAACTGTTTAATGGCTTTCCACGTAAGCTGAATACGGCTTGCGTTTCAACATCTCTACTTTTTGTTATAGACCCAGAGGCTGAATCACCCTCTGTAATAAATATAGTGGTTTCAAGTTTCCGTTGAGATTTTTGATCATTATAATGTTGGCGACAATCTCTTAATTTTTTGTTGTGTAAACTTACTTTTTTTGCTCTTTCTCTTGCTAGTTTTTGAATTCCTGAAAGCTCTTTTCGTTCTTTTTCGGAAATTATTATTTTTTTTTGTAATACTTCTGCTACCTCAGGATTTTTATGTAAGAAATTATCTAAGTGCTTTTTTAAAAAATCATTCATAAATGTACGAATCGTAGGTAAATCAGGCCCCATTTCACTACTTCCTAATTTAGTTTTGGTTTGTGATTCGAAAACCGGTTCAATAATTTTAATTGAAACTGCGGCTATTATAGATTTTCTAATATCGGAAGCATCATAATTTTTATTATAGAATTCGCGTATAGTTTTTACAAAAGCTTCTTTAAATGCATTTAAATGAGTTCCTCCTTGAGTTGTATGTTGCCCATTTACGAATGAAAAATAAGCTTCGGATTGTGAACGTTCGCTATGCGTGCAAGCTATTTCTATATCCTCATCTTTTAAATGTATAATGGGATAAATAGTTTCTCCTTCTATGTTGTCTTGAAGAAGGTCTTGTAAACCATTTTCCGAATAATATTCTTCTCCATTAAAGAAAATTTTTAGTCCAGGATTGAGATAGACATAATTTTTAAGCATTTTGTCTATGTATTCTTTTCTAAACTTAAAATTCCCAAATATGGTAGAATCAGGTTCAAAAGAAATTTCCGTACCTTTTCTTTCTTTAGATTCAGTTTCAGGACTTTCGATCGTAATAACTCCTTGTGAAAATTCTGCATATCTTGAAAATCCATCACGAACGGATTTTACTTTGAAATAAGAAGACAATGCATTCACGGCCTTTGTCCCCACACCGTTTAATCCTACAGATTTTTTAAATGCTCTGGAATCATATTTTCCTCCTGTATTCATTTTGGAAACAGCATCTACCATTTTTCCCAGGGGAATTCCTCTTCCGTAGTCTCTTATTTTTATGATATTATTTTCAAGGTGAAGATCAATTTTTTTTCCGGCTCCCATTACATATTCATCAATGGAATTATCTATAATCTCTTTTAAGAGAATATAAATACCATCGTCCGGAGAAGAGCCGTCACCTAATTTCCCAATATACATTCCAGGACGGATACGTATATGCTCCTGCCATTCGAGAGTTTTGATATTATCCTCGGTATATTGAGTATTTTGATTCATATCCTTATCAATAAAAAAAATATGTGCAAAAATACGATTTTTAACTTATAATAAAAAATAAGAAACAATTTGAATATTGTATGTGATTTTGTAAAAAATTTTCCTACGTATCTCTCTCTTTTATACTGTTTATAAAATTAGTTATCATCTATTTCTAATTTTTTTATTTCGTTGAGATTTTTCTTTAAATTTCTAAGTAAAATACCATATATCAAAAGATAATATGCTATAATAATTAAGAATAATATTATACAAACGATGATAAATACTAATATATTATTAGGATATGTTAAGTTGAGACGAATTTTATCTATATTCAAAATATTGGAAGGTTTGAAAATTGAATCTAATCTTTTTCCATACATAAATTCATAAAAACCAGTTAATATAAGTATAATTATTCCAAGCAAAATATTTATAAATATAAACCAGTTTACACTTTTTCTAAATTTAAGAATATTATTAATTAAATTTTTAGTGGAATAAAGTAAATTAATTTTTTTATAACATCTATAGAAATAAAATATAAATCCAATAGATGTAATTAAGTTAAAATAGACGAGCAATCGGCTTATATGATAATTTCGAATATATACATTCAAAGCTTCACCTCCTAAGTTGGGTATAATGAGATCCATATCTGCTGCAGTGAAAAGGAGAGAGGTCATTAGAATTATAAATTCGATAACACTTATAATAACGATGTATTTGACATTATTACGAGATTTTTTGTTTAACATCAATAGTAGTTCTGCTTGAGAATATTGATTGGTATCATCTTGTTTTTGCCATGATTTTTTTAAGCTGTCTATATCCAATTCATTCTTCATTTTTATTCATTATTTCTTTTAATTTGGTTTTAACACGATTCATCTTTACGCGTGCATTAACTTCTGTGATACCTAATGTCTCAGAAATTTCTCTATAAGATAAATCTTCTAGATATAATAAAACTAGTGCTCGTTCAATTTCAGATAATTGTTTGATAGCATCATAAAGTCTATTAATTTGTTCTTGCTTTTCACTGAAATCATCATTTTCGGAGATTTTATACAGAGTATTGTCTAGCTCTTGCGTGTTGATAGTTTTGGTTGACTTCCTAAAAAGAGTAATTGCTGTATTTAGTGCAACTCTATACATCCATGTTGTGAATTTAGAATTTCCTTGAAAACTTTTATAAGATTTCCAAAGTTGTAATAGAATTTCTTGAAATAAATCTTGAGAATCATCATCATTATTTGCATATATCCTGCAAACTTTATGAATTATTCCCTGATTTTTTTCAATTAATTTCGAAAATTCTAATTCGACTTTTTTCACTATTTTGTTTATTAAATTATAAGTATTTACATTAAAAATTTGGTAATATAAATAGTATTTCTTTTAATTAATCTGGAATTAATTTTCCAGGATTCATAATATTATTAGGATCTAATGCTTTTTTAATGTTTTTTTGTATTTGAAGGTTTGCTTCCGAAAAAACAATGGTAAGAAAAGATTTTTGGAGCATTCCAATGCCATGTTCTCCGGATATTGTGCCTCCTAGTGTATGGATGTATTTGAATAGTTCGTTAAGCATGGCATGTATGACAGGGTTCTGATAGGAATTTTTATAAACCGGATGGTTGAATCGTATGTGTAAATTACCATCTCCTGCATGCCCGTAACATACCACTTTAGCATTATTTTTTTCTGCTAATTGATGAGCAAATTTTATGAGTTGCGGTAATTTAGCTCTTGCTACTACCGTATCTTCTTCAATGGTGTATCCATTTGCTTTTACAATTTCAGCAGCTTTTCTTCGTATTTCCCATAAACGATTTTTATCTGTATCATTATCGGCATAATAAATTTCTTCGGTAGGATATTTATCAACTACGGATATAGTTTTTTCTACCAGCGGTAAAAGCTCATCTTGCGATTCGCCGTCGTAACAAATTAGTAAATGGGCCTGAACATTTTCTTGTAATAAAATTGAGTTATCCTTTAGGTGTAAAAGCACTTGTTCGAGTGCATTTCTTTCCATAAGTTCAAGAGAGCAAGGAGAAAGTCCATTATTAAATATTTCGGTTACAGCTCTTGCAGAATCTTCCAGGTTATGAAACGGTATAAGAAGTGTTATATCTGTTTTAGGTTTTGTAAGAACTTTTAATACTGCTTTAGTTACTATGCCTAAGGTACCTTCACTACCTATAAACAATTGAGTAAGGTTATAACCGGTAGAATTTTTAAGTGTGTTGGCTCCTGTCCATATAATTTCCCCATTGGGAAGGACTACTTCCAAATTTAATACTGCGGCGGATGTAACACCATATTTTACTGCTCGTAATCCTCCAGCATTAGTTGCTATATTCCCCCCTATGTATGAACTTCCCCAGCTTGATGGATCCGGCCCATAAAATAATCCGTAGGGTTCTAATGCCTGTTGTAGATGATAATTGATGACACCGGCTTCAACGGTTACTTGAAAATTTTGAATATCTATATTAATAATCTTATTTAACCTTTCCATGGATAAGATTATTCCTCCATGTATAGCCAAAGCTCCACCCATAAGCCCCGTTCCGGCTGACCGCGTTGTTATAGGTAAATTTTTTTCATTGCAGAATTTAACAATTTGTGAAATCTGATCTGTGTTTTTAGGCTTGACGACTAATAATGGTTTGAATCTTAAGTTTTCAGTATGATCGTAAGAATAATACTCAAGACTTTCTTCGTCATATATACAATGTTCTGTTCCTAATAATTTCTGAAAAAAATCAATATAATCGGGCATAAGAGTTATAAATTCACTGCAAAAGTACTAATTTGATTACATAATCTTATAAATTATCAGTAATAAAAGATGTGGTTATTTTTATATTTGTATTTATGTTTACCAAAAGATTCTTATTGCTTATAATTTTACTTGTGATATGCTGTATGGTTTTATTTTTGGTTAATTTATTGACCGGCTATGAAAATATAACTTTACATGATCTTTTTTTTGCCGAGGAAGAAACTAAAAATTTAATTATATCTTATCGTCTTAATAGAGCTTTAGCGGTTGTTTTAGCAGGTATATCTCTACCGGTAAGCGGATTTTTATTGCAAGAATTATTTAAGAATCCATTAGCAGAGCCTTCTGTATTAGGTATTACTTCGGCATCAGCTCTTGCAGTGGCATTGATGATTTTTTGCGGAGGAACTATTTTTTTTATTAATTATCAATGGCTGAGCGGTTGGTTAGTTATAGCGTGTGCTTTTGTGGGTGCATTATTTGCTTCAATATTGCTGTTATTTATGGCTAAGGGGATAAATAGTATTTCTACTTTTATTATTATTGGATTTCTTTTATCTTCCTTTTGCGGATCTTTAATTAGCATCTTACAATTTTATTCCCAATCGGAGTCTTTAAAACAATATGTATTTTGGTCTTTCGGTTCTTTTGAGGGGTTATCTAGGGTGCAAATTTTTGTTTATGCTATCTGTACTATTGTTGGACTTTTTGCAGCTTTTTTATCGGTAAGAAAGTTAATAGGTTACTTAATGGGTGAAGAATATGCAAAGGTTTTAGGGGTAAACTTGACACATCTTAAAATTACTGTTTTGATAGCTGTTTGTTTTCTTACCGGAAGTACAACTGCAATGTTGGGACCTATTGTATTTGTTGGTATTATAATACCTCATTTTTGTAGGCAAATAGGAAATCCTTCAGCATTATGGATACAGATTATCTTAAATATTTTGGTAGGGAGTAAATTTATGTTGTTGATTAACCTTATTATGATTTATACGCAATTGCCTGTAAATATTCTTTCATCTTTGATTGGTGTACCTACTATATTGTTTATAATTTTAAAAGACAGAATTAATAATTAAACCTTTGAAAACAAAAACTAAAACTGTATTAAGATTAGAAAATCTTTCAATCGGATATCGATCGCCGATTCTTAGTAATATTAATACATCCATAAAAAAAGGAGAAATATTATTGCTTACAGGTAAAAATGGTTGTGGTAAAACAACTTTATTAAAGACAATTTATGGAGAAATTCCCTTATTAAAAGGCAATATAATAATTGAGGAAAAAAATGTATCTGAAATTTCAAATAATGAAATTGCAAGATATATTGCGGTAGTACTTTCTAAAGCTCTCAATAATCCAAATTTGCGAGTCTTTGATTTAATCATTTTAGGTAGATATCCGTATAAAACTTGGTATCAACGACTTTCGAAAAAAGAGATGGAAACTATTGAGCATGTTATTCATATTTTAGGGTTGCATAACTATAAAGAGTATAACATTAATAAACTGTCCGATGGTAATTTGCAAAAAGTTATGATTGCTAGAGCATTAGTACAGGATAGTCCTTTGTTAATACTAGATGAACCAACTTCTCATTTAGATATGGAAAATAAGTTGGAATTGATGAAAATAATTAGAAATTATGCTAATGAAAAGGAAAAAGCAATTTTATTTACCTCTCATGATCTGGCACTGGGTCTAACAGTTTCGGATAAATTATGGTTTATTAAAGATAGTGTCTTATATGCAGGGTATACTGAAGATATTGCTAAAAATCATAATATATTTAATTATTTTGTTACAGGTGATATGTTTTTTAATTATCAAACAAACGAATATAACTTTTTGTATTCCGATAAAAAGAAGGAGGTACAATTAATAGGAAATTCACAGGCAATGTATTGGTTGAAAAAGGCTCTGGTAAAAAATCAATATACTATTTCTGATCAAGCGCCTATTCGTATATCAGAAAAAAAATCCATATATCATTTAATTGATAAAAATGAAACAATATACACTTTTACATTTATTGAAGAGCTTATAAATTTTCTACGTTTTCATTCATTCAATAAATAGAAGGAGCAAATAATAATTCAATTTGGTAAATCAGGGAATTATTATTGATGAAATATTATAAGGTTTTTACGCTTGTTTTTTATTTAACGAATTAATTTAACGCATTCACTAATTGTTTTATAGCTTTTTCCAATGTTGAACGAGGACATCCTACATTCATTCTCATAAATCCATTTCCTTCTTTTCCAAACATGGCACCATCATTTAATGCTAAATGGGCTTTATTTATAAATAATGAATTTAATTCTTTTTGAGAAAGTTTTAATTCTCTACAATCCAGCCAGATAAGAAATGAAGCTTCGGGAATTATAACTTTAATTTTTGAAGAATGTGTTTTAAGATATTCATCAACAAATTTTATATTTTCTTCAATATATGTCTTTAACTCATTCATCCATTCTTCGCCTTTTTCATAAGCTACTTGTAAAGTTAAATAGGAAAATATACTCCCTTGATTAAGTTCATTAGAGATTAAATATTGATGGTAACGTTCTCTTAAATTTTTATTTTTTATAATAGAGTAGGAGGTAACTAATCCTGCAATATTAAATGTTTTAGAAGGTGCATTTAATGTAATGCTATTTTGTTCTGCTTCATTAGAAACAGTTGCGAAAGGAGTATGTTTATTTCCATTAAGTACCAAGTCCGAATGTATTTCGTCTGAAACTATCAATATATTATTTTTAGAACAAATTTCAGCTAGTTTTTTCAATTCATCTTTATTCCAAACTCTACCTCCGGGATTGTGCGGATTAGATAATAACAATAGTTTGCATTTATCAGTTATAATTTTTTCCAATCCTTCAAAATCCATTTTGTATTGATTCCCATCTAAAATTAATGGATTATTAACCACTTCTCTTTCATGGAGCTGGGTGACGATTCTAAAGGGATGATAAACCGGAGGTTGTATTATAACTTGATCTCCTTTTTCAGTAAAAACGTCTATGATAAAAGCAATTCCTTTAACAATACCAGGTAAATAGCTAATCTCTTCTTTATCTATTTTCCATTGATGTTGTTTCCATTGCCAATTAATAATTGCCTGGAAATATTCTTTAGAAACAAAAGGATACCCGAATATACCGTTTTTTGATCTTTCAATCATAGTCTCAACTAATTCCGGAGGAGATTGAAAATCCATATCGGCAACCCAAAGTGGTATTAAATCATCTCTACCAAACCTTTCTTTTAAAACACCAAACTTTAAAGAATCAGTATTTTTTCTCTCTATGATTTGATCAAAATTATATTTAGTCATTTTCTATTATTTATACAAAAATATGAGTTTTATTTAAATTTTTATCAGAAAAATTATTTGATTTTATCTTGTGCAAAATTGTTGATCAATAATAATCTATTTTTTATCTTAATATAGTTTTAAATAATATTATTTTATGATAACGGTTAAACAAATGTAAAATGATTTAATTATATAAAAATGATAAATTTTAAACGTTATGAATTTGATTTATGTAAATTAAAATGAAAATTTAAATCATGAGTTTAGATTATTTTGTTAAGCTTTTTTCAGTTTCATTTAATATTTTTTTCTTTTGACTTATTTATTTCATATCAAATCCAGATGAAATAATACATAGAACGTTTATTGAAGATAAATTTATTTCAACAATGAATCGGTTGATTGAGAATAAAATAAAAAATATGGATAATCTCAACATTAAATTTATCGCCTAACTTACTAAAATTTTGGTATCCGATTTATCGGAAAAATTTGTTGATAGTTTTATGGACACTTATATTCATGTAAAAGATTATGGTTATTTTTCAACAATAGAAATAAATTGCGGAAATGATTGGATGACTATAGGTATGGGGGTATTGAATAGAATATTTTTATTTCCAAAAGCTGAAAGGAACTTGAAACATTAGAAATCAATACAAAAATTAATGATTGTATGGAGTATTTTACTTTTTATTATTTAAAAAAGCAAATAATATTATGCCTGCTATGGCAAAAATACAAATTCCAATAACGACTATCATATATTAATCAATTACTTTCTTTTATAACATTTTAGTATATTGAATTTATAGTAGAAATAAATTTAATTATTTCAATTCAAAATTCCATTGTTTTATTTTTTCAATAAAATGAAAAGCTGTTAGATCAAATTGTACCGGAACAATGCTTATATAATTATTATTCAACGCCCATTCATCTGTGTCATCCCCCTTATCCATATTACACCATTTACCGGTCATCCAATAATACGTTTTTCCTTTAGGATCAATTCTACGTTCAAATTCTTCATCCCAATGAGCATTTGCCTGTCTACAAATTTTAATACCATGGATTTCTTTTTCTTCCGCTTTAGGAATATTCACATTTAAAACTATTCCCTCAGGTAAACCATTTTTTAAAATATTTTCACAAATAGATTTAATGTATTTTCTTGCAGCCTTAAAATTAGCTGTATCCGAAAAATCACAGAGAGAAAATCCTACTGAAGGTATTCCTTCAATTCCACCTTCAATAGCAGCAGACATAGTTCCTGAATAAATTACATTAATTGAGGAATTAGAGCCATGATTAATGCCAGAAACACATATATCTGGTTTTCTTGGTAATAGTTGATCGACGGCTAATTTTACACAATCAACGGGTGTTCCGCTACAAGCCCATTCTCTTTGAGTATCATTTTCAATAAATATTTTTTCGGCTCGAATAGTGGAATGAATGGTTACAGCATGTCCCATTCCACTTTGCGGTTTATCTGGAGCAACTACATAGACTTCCCCAAGTTCTTTCATTATATCAATGAGCTCACGAATGCCAGGGGCGTGAATCCCATCATCATTGGTTACTAATATTAAAGGCTTTTCCATTGAATTTTAATAATATTTCAAAATTTATAACAAAACTAAGATTTTTCCTTGTAAAAATATATTATCTTTGAATTTATTTTTTAAAATTATAAATAATATACATAACCCGATGCTTAATTTAAAAAAAACCTGGATATTTTTATCTCTATGTTCCATGAGTCTATTGGTGTTTTGCTTTAATGCTTCTTCTCAGGACGATAGGGAAAAGGAAATATTTAAAAGAGTTAAAGAAGTACTGCTTTACAGTTATTCACCTAAGGATTTAGATATATCTTATTCAAAGGATGTTTATAAAAAATATATAGAAGATTTAGATCCTTTCAAAAGGTATTTTTTAGAATCAGATATGGAGGAATTTTCTAAATATAAAGATAAAATGAGTGATATGTTTATTAGAAATGATGTATCATTTTATCATTTGAGTATTGATCGTTTGTATAAAAGGATTAATGAAACTGAAGAATATGTAAATGATATTTTTAGTAAGCCAATAACTTTTACTAATGACGATTATTTTTATACCGATGATAAAAAAAGAAAATTTCCTAAGAATAAAGATCAGGCAAAACAATATTGGAAGTCATATATAAAATATCGAATTTTACAAGAAATATTTAACGGTCAAAAAGAGAAAGATAGTATAAATGACGTTAAGGAGTTATTAGAGAATTCTGATAAAGATAAAGACTCTAAAAAATTAAATAAGGCTAAAACTAAAGAAGAATTACAAAAGGAATCTGTTAAAAAAGTCCAAGAAAATTTATCAGAATATTTTAGGCAGGTAAAGTTGAGAAAAAAATCGGATTTATTCTCCATTTTTGTAAACGCTTATACGGAAGTATTTGACATTCATACAACTTATTTTTCACCAAAAGATAAAGAAAACTTTAATTCGTCCATGAGCGGTAAAATAATTGGTATCGGAGCTACCTTACAAGATGTTAAAGGATATCCAACAATTAGAGAATTGGTAATAGGCGGTCCAGCATGGAAATCTAAAGAAATTGAAGCAGGAGATAAAATTATCAAAGTACAACAAGGCAAGAAAGGAACCCCAATTAGTGTTGTAGGAATGTTGTTAGATGATGCCATTCGATTAATAAGAGGTGAAGAAAAAACTACTGTTGTATTAACTATTGAAAAAAAAGACGGAAGTACAAAAACGGTTTCATTAGTAAGGGAAGAAATTGAAATTCAGGAAACCTTTGTTAGAAGCGCTATTATTACTGACGATAAAGGGAATAAATTTGGTATATTGTACTTACCCGAATTTTATGTAAACCTGGAAAATAACAGTAAGGGGCGAGATTGTTCCGATGATGTCAAAAAGGAAATTCTTGAATTGAAAAAACAGGGTATTATTGGATTAATTATGGATGTTAGAAATAATGGCGGAGGTTCACTTTCCGAAGTTGTGGATATAGCCGGTTTATTTGTAGGTAAAGGCCCTGTGGTACAAGTTAAAGATGCAAGCGGAGAAATTAAAGTTTTGAAAAGTAAAGAAAAAGATATTGTATGGGATGGTCCTTTAATTTTAATGACTAACGAACTTTCAGCCTCTGCTTCTGAAATTCTTGCCGGCGCAATGCAGGATTATAAACGAGCAGTTGTAGTCGGTCCTTTACAAACGTATGGTAAAGGTACTGTACAAACTATTATTCCTTTAAATAGATTTGGTATGGAAGATGATAAATTCGGAGCTTTAAAAATAACGATTCAAAAATTCTATAGAATAAACGGTAGTTCTACACAATTGAAAGGGGTAACTTCAGATATTATCATCCCTGGTATTTTTTCTTATTCCGATATATTTGAAAAATCACAAGAGTTCGCCTTACCTTGGGATCAAATTCCTTCTACTAAATACACAATTTGGCAAGGTACTCCTAAAATTGATTATCAATATTTAAAGTCACAGAGTGAAGAGAGATTAAAAGGAAGTACTTATATTTCATCTATAGAGAAAGCCGGTAAATGGACTAAAGAATTAGATAAAATAGATAAAATTCCTCTTAAATATGAAAAATTTATGCAGGAAATGACTAAAAGAAGAGATCAAGGAAAAATATTTGAAAAAGAAACAAATTTTGATGCCAAAATAAAAGTTGAAGCTCCTGATTATGAACTCGTCAAATTTAAAACAGATACTGTCCTAAAGGCTAAACGGAAAGATTGGTATAAGGGAATGAAAAAAGATTTTAACCTTAGAGAATCTGTTAACGTTTTAAATGATATTATTAGCAGAAAATAATAGAATAATGTCAAAACAATCCATAAATTTTATGGATTGTTTTTTTTAATCCGTTTGATAATAAAGTAAATTTTCAATTATATAATATATCAAATTTTTAAGTCATGGATAAATCCAATTATCGTTACATTAATAGAGAAATAAGTTGGCTTAAATTTAATTCTCGAGTGCTTCAAGAGGCAATGGACAAGAAAAATCCTTTATTGGAAAGATTACGTTTCTTAGGAATATATTCGAATAATTTGGATGAATTTTATAAAGTGAGATATGCTTATATAGCAAGAATGGTTCAATTCAATAGGAAATATAATAATATAGTTGAAAATCAGGAAGATGTTAACCTGTTGGAAGAAATTAATATGACGGTTGCTCATCAACAAGAAAAATATGATAAATTATATGAGCAAATAATTAGAGAGCTGGCAAAAGAAAAAACTTTATTAGTAGATGATAAGACTTTGCCTGAGTCGTTAAAATCTTATGTTCAAGATTTTTTTGAAAATAAACTAAGTCATAATTTAACTATCTTATATTGGAAAGAAGGTGATAAAACCATTAATCTTAGAGACAATGTTTTTTACTTAATAGTTACCATGACTAAAAAGAATGGTAATCAACAATATGCCCTCATTGAAGTTCCTTCAGATAGATTTTCTCGATTTTTAGTGTTACCGGATATTAATGATAAACATTATGTTATATTCTTGGAAGATATAATTCGCTATCACTTAAAAGATATTTTCCAATTTTTTAAGTTTGAAACTATTGAAGGAAAATCTATAAAATTAACAAAAGATGCTGACCTATCCATTGATAATGATGTGCAAGTTAGTTATGTAGATAGTATAGCTGTAGCTTTAAAAGAGAGACTAAAAGGGTTACCTGTTCGCTTAGTATATGATAAAACTATTGATTCCAAAACTCTTCGTTTCCTAAAGAAAATGTTCGATCTTGATGAATTTGATAGTTTGGCGCCTGGAGGTAAATATCATAATAAAAAAGATTTTATGAAATTTCCTACTTTAGGTAGAAAAGATCTTGAATATAAAAAAATTGAACCGGTAATTCCTAAAATTTTAAAAGGAGAAAAAAATTATTTTAAAGCATTTGCCAAAGAAGACACTTTATTATATGCACCATATTATGATTATTCTGTTTTTTTAAAATTTTTAAGAGGGGCAGCTATAGATCCTAAAGTAAAAAAAATAAAGATAACCATTTACAGAGTAGCTAGTGATTCTCAAGTTCTAAGCGCAATTCTTAATGCTGCAAGGAATGGAAAAGAAGTAACTGCAGTCTTAGAACTTAGAGCGAGATTTGATGAAGCACATAATATAAAATGGTCAAAACAACTTCAGGATGAGGGAGTAAAAGTTATTTTTGGAGTCCCAGGTTTAAAGGTTCATTCTAAAATAGGAATTGTTGAAAGAGAACCTCAAAGGGGTGCTGCAACTAAATATGCATTTATATCAACAGGAAATTTTCATGAAGGAACAGCAAGATTGTATACGGATTTTACACTTTTTACAGCTAATGAAGTTATTGTAAAGCAAGTAGATCAAGTATTTGATTTTTTTAATGCGAATTATTTAGTTAAGCATTATAAGGATATTGCTGTAAGTCCATGGGGAATTCGTCGTAAATTAATTTTAGGTATCGAACGGGAAATAAAAAATAAAAAAAGTGGTTTGCCTGCACAAATTAATATCAAGGTAAATAGCATATGCGATAAAGAAATAATAGATCATTTATATGAAGCAAGTAAAGAGGGAGTGGAAGTTCGAATGGTAGTCAGAGGAATTTGCTCAATAATCCCTCAAGTTCCAGGACTAAGTGATAATATAAGAATAATTAGTGTTGTAGATAAATTTTTAGAGCATCCAAGGGTATATTGGTTTAAAAATGGAGGTGATGATTTGATATATATTTCTTCAGCAGATATTATGGCAAGAAATTTAGATCATAGAGTTGAAGTTGCTTGTCCGGTAAGCAGTTTAAAAAATAAACAAGAAATCATGAAGATTTTCGAACTTGGTTTTAATGATAATGTTAAAGGACGTTTGATTAAAGAAGGTTTTGAAGAACCTTATCAAAAAAATAGAAAAAGAAGAAACCGTTCTCAAGAAACCATTTATCAATATATTAAAGAGTTAAATAAATAATGAATATAGCAACGTATGCCGCCATAGATATAGGTTCCAATGCAGTTAGACTACTCATAAATACCATTTATGATAACAAAGGAACCATAACATTTAATAAAACAAGTTTAGTACGTGTACCTATTAGATTAGGTCAAGATGTTTTTACTGATAAAAAAATATCTAAGAAAACAATGATTAGATTAAATGAGGCTATGACGGCTTATAAACTCTTAATGAATGTATATAATGTTGATAAATATAGAGCTTTTGCAACTTCAGCTATGAGAGAAGCTTCTAATTCGAAGGAAGTTATAGATTTTATAAAAGACAAAAGTGGAATTAAAATAGATATTATATCTGGAGAGGAGGAAGCTAGGATTATATTTAGCTCGGAACTTAAAAATTTTCTCAATTCGGATAATTATTATTTATTTGTAGATGTAGGGGGGGGGAGTACGGAAATATCATTGTTAAATAAAGGTAAAGTGCTAGATAGTCAGTCTTTTCCAATTGGTACGGTGAGGTTGTTGGATAAAAAGGTTGATGAAAATTATCTTATAAATGTTATTAAACCTTGGGTAATGAAAATAACTGATAGAAAATCTGTAGATCTAATAGGTTCGGGAGGAAATATTAATTTTATATTTAAAAACTCCGGAAAAAAAGAAGGTAAATTTCTTTCTGCCTCCTATATACATCAAAAATATGAATTATATAAGAAATTAACTTATGAAGAAAGAATTGAAAAATTTAATATGAAACCAGATAGAGCTGATGTAATTGTACCTGCCCTGTTAATATATAGTTCAATAATGAAATTCGCTCATTCAACGCGTATCCATGTTCCTAAAATTGGAGCTGCCGATGGAATGATAAATTTAATGTATAAAACAAAAAAATAAATAATAAAATTTAATATATTTATTTTATATTTATAGTTTAATAAATATAAAATAACATATGTTTTTTTAATTTTATTAATCTTTTTATTATAAGAATTAATATTAATATATATGCTTTTTTTGTATAAATTATAGAAAATTTAGCTTAAAAAATAAAATATATTTTGAAATTATTAATAAAATAAACTATTTTTGGCTTCCTAAAATAAGATATATGCTTTTTAAGAGATTTATATTATATTTATTAATGAATAATTATTGATAAAATACAGGTTGTTTGCAAATATTAAAATATATTGAGTAAAAAAATGTCCTTAATCATTCTAAATATATCTATTTATTTTTCAAATATATTGAAAGTTATAAACTAATAAAAGATGAAAAAAACTAGTTCTTATTTGGTTTCTTTACTAATTTTGTTTTTAATTTTTAGCTTAATATCTTGTGCTTCAAAAAAAAATCTTTATTATTTCCAAGGAGATGAGACGATTTTAAATGAGGTTTATAAATATACTCCAACATTGAAACCGGATGATATGCTAATTATAACAGTTTCAGCATTAGATTTAGAATCAACATTACCATTTAATCAACAAAGTCCATATAATACAAATGCTTCCGGTTCAGAAAGCATAACATCAACGAATCCGCGATTAAAAACATATTTAATCGATGAAAATGGGGAAATTGATTTTCCAGTTCTTGGAAAAATAAAATTAGGGGGATTAACTCGATCTCAAGCTATGGATTTTATGAGGAACAAATTGAAAGTCTATATAAAAGATCCTTCAGTAAATATACATATTTCAAATTTTAGAATTACAGTTTTAGGTGAAGTATCGAAACCGGGGACATATACACTTTCCAATGAGAAAATTACTTTATTGGAAGCACTAGGGTTAGCTGGTGATCTAACCATATATGGTAAAAGAAAAGATATTATTGTAATTCGTGATAAAGATGGAAAAAAGATATTTACACATGTTGATTTGACATCTAATGAACTTTTTAAATCTCCGGTTTATTATTTATCTCAAAATGACGTGATTTACGTTCATCCTAATGGAGCAAAAACTAACTCTTCAGCGTATAGCGCAACTACCTCTGTTTTTATATCTTTAGCGGGGATAATCATTTCGGTTATATCTGTTCTTACACGTTAATAAGTTTATATTATGGAAAAAAATGCTAAAAGCTCATATTCGGAAAATGAAGAAGAATTAGACGTAAAAGAAATAGCTTTATATTTCTTAAGATATTGGAGATGGATAATCCTTTCAATGATTTTAGCAACCGGATTAGGATATTTATATCTACTATTTACTCCAAAAAAATATCTGTCAGAGTCTAAAATACTTATAAATACCGGCAATCATGAAAATTTGATCATATCAGGTTTAACTAATAATATGTCTGATTTTTCCGATTTATCAACTAGTAAATTAGATGATTGGATAGAGATGTTAAAATCGCGTAGATTGGTTTCTAAAGTTATTGATAAGTTAGATCTTAATGTACAATACAATGAAAAAAAAGGTTTTATATCTAAAAATATATATAAAGAGGATGCAAGTGTTTATATAAAATTTGTTGATGAAAAATCCAAGTTTTTAATAAACAAATCGATATATCTTGAGGTTACTGTTAATAAAAATAATCAATTTATTTGTAAAGATATTACAACTACAGAAACGATCAAAGGCAATTTTGGTGAGCCGGTTAAATTTGCATTTGGAGAAATAATTTTCCTACGTAATCCATTATCAGAATCTGGAGATAAAATTTTTATAACAATCAAACCACTTATCGAAGCTACTTTAAGCTATATTAATTCTATTGAAGTAGAAATTGCTTCCAAGAATGGAAATATAATAAATTTAGGTTTGAAAAGTATTTTGCCTGAAAATGCTAATAAAGTAATTGATCTTTTAGTTACACAATTGCAAGAGGATATTATTGACGATAAAGTTAAAATAGGTCAAAATACAATATCATTTATAAATGACAGATTATCATTAATCTCAAAAGATTTGAGCTCTACAGATGATAACATGGAAAAATATAAATCAGGTAAAAAAATAGTTGATGTAGAGACAGAAGGCCGAAAAGAAGTTAATGAATCTTTGAGATTAGAGGAACAATTAAAGCAATACTCCATACAATTAAATTTAATTGATTACATGGAAAACTTTATCTCTTCCAATAATAATTCTTTACTACCTTCAAACATTGGACTTACAGATGCTTCATTGATTTCAGCCACACATGAATTTAATAAATTAGTACTTGAAAGAGATAAATTGCTAAAAAGTTCAACCGATGAAAACCCTATGGTAAAAAATTTAGATATACAGATTCGTGATTATAATAATAATTTGAAACAAAGTTTAAGAAATTATAAAAATTCTACAAGCATTGCAATTGGAAATTTGCAAAAGCAAATAGGGCAAGTTACAAATAAGATTTCAGAATTACCAGCTAAAGAAAGAGGTTTTAAAGATATTTTTAGAAAACAACAAACTATAGAAGCATTATATTTATTATTACTAAAGAAAAGAGAAGAAACAGAAATTGCAACGGCCTCAACTCCAAATGTAGTAAAAATTGTAGATAAAGCTTTTTATTCTAAAACACCAGTTTATCCGAAGTCCGTAATTATTATTTTTATATCGGCTATGATAGGATTGATTATTCCTATGGGAATTATATACTTATTTTTCTTTTTTGATGATAAAATTAAATCAAAAAAAGATATAGAAAAATTTGTTGATAATTTACCTTTTATTGGATATTTACCTAAAGCAGATACTAATACGGGTATAGTTGATATTCAAAGTATTAATTCCTCTTCTGCCGAGGCATTTAGAATATTGCGTACTAACGTTAATTTTTTACTTGCTAATAATGAATCCCTTACAAAATGTGTTTACATTACATCAACAATAAGTGGAGAAGGAAAAACATTTGTATCAATAAATTTGGCTTTTACATTGGCTTTAGCTAGTAAAAAAATATTGTTAATTGAGGCTGATATTCGTAAGCCTAAAGTTAGAGATAATCTAGGTATTTTAGGTAAATATGAAGGTATTTCTGAATATTTATCAATGAATGGTGAAGATGAAGACTTTGATTTTTTATCATCTAAGATAATACAGGCTACTTACCCATTTATTAAACAATTTGCTACACCTTTAAATGTTGATATACTTCCTTCGGGAAAAATTCCTCCTAATCCTGCTGAATTATTAATGAACGGGAGATTTGCTCATATTATTGAATATGGGCGTAAAAATAATTATGACTATGTTATTGTGGATACACCTCCAGTAGGGGTAGTAACAGACACTCTATTAATAAATAATTATTCTGATTTAGTTGTGTTTTTAATACGTGCGAATTATTTGAAAAAGAAATTGTTAGAAACTTTAGCTCAACTTATAAAAGATGGTAAATTTAATGATCATAAAACAGCTATATTAATTAACAATGTAGATTCAAAAGGTGGAGATGAATATGGACATAAATATGGTTATTCTGAAGAAAAAAATATATGGTTTAGAAAAATTGTTAAAAAATATATATAATATAGCTTAAAATATTATTATTTTTTTTATAATTATAAGAGCTATTAGAAACTGACTACTAATTTATAATTAATGCATAATAATAAACGTATAATAAAAAATACGCTTTTTCTTTATATCCGAATGTTATTCACTATTATAGTGAACTTATATACATCTCGTTTAATATTAGATATTTTAGGAGTAGAAGATTATGGAATATATAATATTGTAGCCGGTGTAATAATTATGTTTAGCTTTCTAAATGCTTCAATGAGTGGTGCTACATCAAGATTTTTAACTTATGAACTTGGAAAAGGCGATAAAAATATCTTACTAAAAACATTCTCAGCTTCTGTAACCGTACATATTATAATTGCGTGCCTTATTTTTATTTTAGGAGAAACTATTGGCTTATGGTGGATGAACAATAAATTAGTAATTAGTTCAAATAAATTAAGTGCAGCGCAATGGGTATATCAATTTTCAATTTTCAGCGCAATGATTGGTATTGTACAAGTACCCTATAATGCAATGATTTTTGCATATGAAAAAATGAATATTTATGCAAGTATAGAAATATTAAATAGTCTATTGAAATTATGTATTATTTTATTATTAAGCGTTATCAATTACGATAAACTAATTTCATATGCGTTTTTAATATTATGTGTTTCTTTTGTAATAACTATTATTTATATAATTTCATGTTTAAAATTAATAAACTTTTATAAATTTAAACTTGAATGGGATAAGGATATTATATATCCCATATTAAATTTTTCAATTTGGGATTTATATGGAAATATGAGTGAAATAGCTAAAACTCAAGGAGTAAATATGCTACTGAACTTGTTTTTTGGTGTATTAATCAATGCAGCTTATGGAATAGCAAACCAAGTTCAGGGTGCAGTTAGTAGTTTTTCTTACAGTTTTTTATCAGCGGTACGCCCTCAGATTGTAAAATATTATGCGACAGGTGATATAAATGAAATGAAAAATTTAATGAATAATTCATCAAAATTTGCTTTTATACTAATATCTATTTTAGTATTACCTATCATCTTAGAAGGTAATTTCATATTACATTTATGGTTAAAAGAAGTTCCCAATTATGCATTAATCTTTTGTCAATTAAATCTTATTACAAGTTTGATTTATGCATTAGGTGCCCCCATGATTTTTGCCATTCATGCTACTGGAAAAATTAAAAGTTTAAGTTTTATTTCAGGAACTATTTATTTATTAGTTATTCCAATTTCTTACATTTTCTTTAAAATGGGATATTCTCCAACTATACCTTATATTTTTAATTTAATATTAATAATTTTTTGGTATTTTACAATTACAATAATTTTAAATTATTTAATACCTAATATTTCATATAGCTTTACATCCTTAAAAAATATAGTTTTATGCTCAATTATAATTTTATTAGTTTCTTTAATTTTAATTTATGCTCATATAAATTTTTCTGAAGGTTGGATAAGATTAATTTTAGTATGTTTTTTAACATTATTGTTAATACCATTATTTAGTTATTATCTATTATTTAATAAAGCTTCAAGGAAAAAAATAATAATATTAGTTATTGATAAATTTAAAATATAAAATAATATAAATTAAAATTATTGTACTAAGCCAAACCCTAATGTGTTTATTAATATAAAATTGTGATTGAATATATGAAATTTAATGTTTATAATAACAAAATTTAATCAGTTTTTAATTATCTTTATCATTAATTTATGAATAAGTGTTTTTAATGTTTTTCACTTAATTATAAGCTTATAAGTTGATTTTATATTTAAAAAATTTAATTTTTAGTTAAGTAAATTGAATATTTAAAAAAACATATGATTATACATAAAAATTTGTAAGGCATAAGTAAAAATATATTAAAAAAATTACCGCTAATCCAAATGAATAAATCAAATCAACCAAGTTTTATACCTTAATACAAAAATGCTTCATTAAGGTATAGGATAAACCAAAAAAAATAAAAATTAACATTTTATATGAATACTTTGTAATGGTACACTTAAAATATTATAATTATTTTCATTACTGGAAGATTATTTAGGCTAGATAAATTATTCATATAACAATATAAATAAGGTAAATGATAGATTATTTTGTATTTAACTATGCCTTTTAAAATTTAAATAAATATTGTTTTATGAAGCAAGCTATATTAATTATTGGTTATAAATCTATTGATAATATAATGAGAATTATAGATTATTTTGATGATAATTTTCAATTTTACATTCATATTGATAAAAAAAGTAACACTGATTTAACTCCACTTTACACGATTAAAAATAAAACTATTAATATTTATAAAGAATATAAAGTATATTGGAGTGGTGTGTCTATAATTAAAGTTTCATTATTTTTAGTTAAAAAAGCTCTTGAGGATAAAAATAATATTTATTTTCATTTAATTAGTAATCAAGATTTTCCAAATAAGCCAGTTACCCATTTTTTTTAATTAGCTGAGGAAGGCAAGAATTATTTAGTCTATGAGGAGTTACCAAGTAAAATATGGGATGGTAATGGTGGCTTGGATCGTATTTATTATTATCATTTTTCTGATAATTTTAATGCAAGAAAATATGGAATTGATCGGTTATTAAGATTTTTAGTTTATCTTAAAAAGTTATGCGGTATAAAAAGATCTTACTCATCTATTTTACCTAAATTATATGGAGGAAGTAATTGGTGGAGTTTTACCAGAGAAGTATTACAATATGTAATCAACATAAGTGAAAATGATTCTTTTTTAAAAAGAATAATTATACAATAGCATCCGATGAAATTTTTTTCAAACAATATTGGTAATTCTAATTATTTAAAATCCATTAGTAATAAAAATTTAAGTTATGTTGACTGGGAATTAAGAAATGGAAGTTCACCGGCATTTTTAGACCTATCTGATTATGATAAAATAATATAATCGGAAAAAATATTTGCTAGAAAATTTAATAATATTTCTGAGGCTTTACTTGAAAAATTAATCAAGGTAAATAAGAATGACAATGATTTTGAAATATGATATTTAAAACATTTTATTTTGTAAATAATATTATAAAAATATATTAACGAAAATACAACATGTAAAAAATAAAATAATATTATGATAAACTAACAATAATAATTTCCCATAAAAATGCTTTTAAATATCTTCAAAGATGTTTAGATTCAATACCAGAAAGAGAAGATATTCAGATTATAGTTGTTGATGATAATAGTGATAATATTATTGTAGATGATTTTCCTGGCATAAATAAAAAAAATATCGAAATATATTTTACTAGGGAAAATAAAGGCGCTGGGATATTCAAGAAATTTAGGATTATCTTAAGCTAAAGGCAAGTGGTTACTATTTGCATATGCAGATGACTTTTTTAATTTAGGATTTTTAAATGTATTAGATAATTACATTGATTCAGATAATGATATTGTTTATTTTTCAGCAAATAGTATAAATATTTATACCGGGAAAAAATTACATAGGAATAAAAAATTAGCAGATACTCTTACTGAATATTTAAATGAAACAAAAAAATAAAGACATTTTAATTTATAGAAATTGGGAGCTATGGAGTAAAATGTTCAATTTAAATTTTATTCAAAGAAATAATATAAAATTTGAAGAAGTTAGAGTAGGTAATGATGCATTATTTGTTATAAATGCAGGAATGCTAGCGAAGAAAATAAATGTTGATATAAGTGAAATTTATTGTGTAACTTAGAATAAAAGAAGTTTAATATTTATTGTAGATGAAGATTTATTTGATGCAAGGTTTTTATCAAAAATAAAAATTAATAATTTCCTTTCAAAACTTAACAAAGAACAGTATAAACTTTCACTAGGATCGGATATCGTTGCCTCTTCACGTTATGGTTTAAAAAAAACAATTAATTTTATTAAAATAGCTAGAAAAAATAATAATAAAATTTTTTATGTTTCAGTAAAAGCCATTATCGATAAATTATTTTAATTTTAAAAATAAAATTAAATTGTTTAAGAAAATTACTATTTTTGAACTGTTAGTACTTAATAGTAATTAAAGCAGTTAAAAGAGACAAATAAAAATTTATGTTATTATCTAATTCTTATAATAATTTTACATACTATAAAAAATAATTTAAATTGTGTATTAATTGAAATATTAATGAATATCATTTTATGGTTATCTATTTAATAAAATCAATCTTATAACCAATTTTAAATGCAATTTTTAGCTGATATTTGAAAATAATTATAAATTAAAATCATAATAAACAATGGGGTATAAGAAATCTATAAAAATATTTTTAATTTTTACATTTTTAGTTAATATATTTTGCGCTAAAATCGATATATGAGGTAATAAGTAATAAAATCATTTTTTTATTATAACTAAAAATAATATAATTTTTAAACTTAAATTATAATTAAGGAACTATAATTACTCAATTTTGTAATATATAGTATTTTGATTTATACTTTATTCTTGCTATTGCAACATTTTGATTTTTTATATATTAATAAATTGACTACATGAAAATTTTAAAAGAATTATGTATTGTTATTTTTAGATAATTTTATTAATATTTTAAACTTTTATTATATAATTAATTAATATTTTATTTTTTTTCTAGATTTAGAATTAATTTAAATATATATAAGTATAAATTAAAAAAATAATCAAAATTTATTTATTTAATAATTTTCTGTTTATAAATTTTTAATAAATTATGCTAAATTTAAAAAAAATATATATTAAATTAATTTTAATTTTTTTAATAATATTTCCCAAAGGAGGATTTAAAATAGGAGATATTCCTATAACCTGGGGATATTTACTACTACTATTTTCAATACCACTATGCCTATTGAAAGGATTAAAATATATAAATAGAAATAGATTTAGAGTATTCATTTTAACCTTACCATTTATTATTTACTCTTCTATATTATTAATATTAAGATTTAATAGTGATAATCTTGGATTTACTTTATCTTTTTGCTTAAGTATCTTATTTTTACCTTTCATTTTTTTAATATTATATAGTAAAATATTAGATAGTAAAATTTTTAATGATATTTTTCCTTTTATTTTATTGTGGGGAATTAGGATTGTAATTGTATTTGGTTTATTTTTATTTTTATATAAGAAATATTTTAATCAGACTTTTGAAATTCCTTATTTAACTGTAAATATTGATGATGATATGGAGCAAAAGAATAATAATAGGCAAGGCATATCAAAGCTCTATTCAACATATAATAATGGTAATATTTATGGGATATGTATGCACATAATAACTCCTTTATACTTAATGTATGAAAAAAAAAATATTTTTAAGGTTTTATTCTTATTAACATTATTTTTAACCTTATCTAGGACAATTTGGATTGGCGTTCTTATAGAGTATATATTTTTTTTTATAAACAGCTTTTTAAGACGCAAAAATATATTTTTAACAATTATCTCTGGATTAGCCTTAATTTCAGGTTTTCCTTATTTATTAAGCTTTATGAATAAAGATGTTAATTTTATAATGGATAAAGATTTAGGTGGGAGATTATATTTGTTTGATATATTAAATAATATATCACTATTTGGAAGTGGATCGTTTAGGGGCATTTCTGAAATAGTTTATTTATCCATAATTCAAACTTTTGGGCTTGTTGGTTTTATATTGTTTTTATTATATTTATTTGCTCCGATAATAATTTTTAACTTTACGAAAACTCGCAATAAATTATACTTAGGCTTATTAACTTATATTTTTCTTTGTATGTCCGATGGAGCTATATTATTGATACCAGTAATGTGTTTCTACTGGTTCGTTGCTTCATATATGTTTAAGAAAAAATTATAATGAGTAAATAAAATAATATCTTTTTTAATTAATGAACTTTTATTAAAATAATATTTTATTTTTTTAATACAGATTTTAAAGTATAATATAACTAAAACATAAAATAATAAATAAATTAATTTAAAAAATTAAAAAAAATTTACATTTAAAATTTCATAAATTATCGAAATAAATACATGGCAATTTTATTCAATAAAAATTATTTCAATCAGTTACTTTATAAAATTTTAATATAAATTTATAAATTTTTCATATATTGCAGCTTCTAACAACTAGTCACTCATTGTCCTAATATGAATAAAGCATTAGTCCACGATTGGTATTGTACTATTGGAGGCGGAGAAATGGTAGTAAAAACTCTTAATGAGATTTGGGATGATTTCGATCATTTTTCTTTAATAGATACTTTTGATGATATAAAAAGGAAAGAAATACTGAACGGTAAAAATGTAACCACGAGTTTTATACAAAAACTACCCACTGCTAAAAAAAATCATAGAAAATTTTTACAATTTTATCCACATGCTATTGAGCAGTTAAATATGAGCAAATATGATTTAATTATTAGCTCTTCGTCATCAGCGGCAAAAGGAGTTCTTACTACAAGCAATCAACTACATATATGTTATTGCCATTCCCCTGCAAGATATGCTTGGGATTTATATCAACAATATTTATTAGAAACAGGTTTAAATCGTGGTTTGTTTGGGTTGTACGCCAAGTATATACTTCACAGATTTAGACTATGGGATGTAATTTCTTCTAATAGAGTAGATTATTTTATATCCAATTCAAATTATATAGCCAAAAGAATAAAAAAAATTTATAATAGAGAAGCTAAAGTAATATATCCGCCTATTGATACGGAATTTTTTAGCTATTATGATAAAAAAGATGAATTTTATTTAGCGGCTTCAAGGATGGTACCTTATAAAAAAATGGACTTAATCATAGAAACATTCAATAATATGCCTGATAAGAAATTAATAGTAATAGGAGATGGTCCTGATTTTAATAAAAATGAGAAATTAGCAAAAGATAATGTTGAATTGAAAGGTTTTGTTTCGCGAGAAGAATTAAAATTTTATTTACAAAGAGCTAAATGTTTTGTATTTGCTGCAGATGAAGATTTTGGTATGTTGCCGGTTGAAGCACAATCTTGTGGAACTCCAGTAATAGCTCTAGCTAAAGGAGGAACACTTGAGACAATTATACCCGAAGTTACAGGCATATTCTTTAAAGATCATAATATTAATAGCTTAAAAGCTGCTGTTGAGAGATTCTCCGAAATTAAATTTGATTCTCAAAAAATAAGAGATCACGCATTAAACTTTTCAAAACAAAAATTTAAAAATGAAATGAAAAAATTCGTAATAGAAAAATATGAAAAATTTTTAACTTCAAAATCAATAAGATAATCAATATAATAACATGAATCTATTTTAAAATGAATCCATATAAAGTGTTTATACCAGTGATTCAATTTATAATTGATATTTTAATTATAATTTATTTATTCTTTAAATTTTTAAAATTACAATATGAAATCCATGACGATGAAGATAATATAATATTATTATTAGAAAATCATTACAAAGCACTATTTCTTTTTATAGCAAGCTGGTATTTTATTTCAGAAAAAACAGCCTTATATAAGATAACTAATAGTGATTTTTTAGAATTAATTAAAAAGATTATTGCACAAATATTTATTTTTGCTATCATAGTATTTGCTATTTCAGGATTAAAAAGTAGCTATTTATTTGATAATAATATAGCTATATATTTTAATATTTCAATTTTGATATTAATAGCAATTGTTCATATGGTTGCATATCATTACCATAAACAAAAATTATCAAGAGCAATATTTATTGATTCCAATAGCAATACCGATATTGTGATTAAGCATTTATCTACGGAAAGAAAGATTGAAAATTTTGGAAAATTCATTAAACATCCTATTCAAAAAAATCAATATAAATTTGAATATGAAAAAATAAATAATTTTATCGAAGATAATAATATACAAAATATATTTTTGTCATTAAATGGAGAATTAAGTAAAGAAGTTGAAAATATATTATTTAAATTTTCTGATAGTAAATATTTAATTTATATAATACCTGATTTTTCCTATGAATTTTATAAAAATTCTTATTTATGCTATTATGGAACATCTCCAATCTATTATTACAAAAAAAAATCGAATTTTCTTAATAGGATTTCTAAAAGGTTATTTGATATAACATTATCATTGTTTATTATAATATTTGTACTAAGTTGGCTAGTACCCATATTATCGCTCATAATTAAGCTTACCTCTAAAGGACCGGTTATATATAAACAAGAGAGAATAGGATTAAATAGTAAGCCATTTAAAATAATGAAATTTAGATCCATGTATATAGATGCAGAATATGAGGGACCTAAATTATCATCTGAATCCGATCCTAGAATAACATCTATAGGTAAAATAATGCGAAAATATCGAATAGATGAATTTCCACAATTTATAAATGTACTCAAAGGTGATATGTCTATTGTTGGTCCACGTCCGGAAAGAAAATACTTTATAGATAAAATTTCGCAAATAAATCCAAATTATAAAAAATTACATAAAGTAAAACCAGGTATAACATCAATAGGTCAAGTATATTTCGGTTATGCAGAAACAGTAGAAGAAATGGCTCAACGTTTAAAATATGATTTATTATATCTTCAAAATTATAATTTCTTATTTGATATTAAAATCATATATCTAACAATGGTTGTTATAATTCAAGGAAAAGGAAAATAAATTTAATATATGCTGTTTTTTATAATAATGAAATAAAATAATAATTATTAAAAAAAATAAATAATAAATATTGTGATTTTTATATTCATCCATGTTGGTATATACACTTATTTATATAATAAAATATAGATATTTAAATGTTTTTTATATTTTAAATATATAATTGATTAGTTTTGGATAAATGTAATTATGTAATTAATATATAAATTAACTATTATCTTAGGTAAGGTTATACTTACTATGGTCAATCTAAAAGATCTTCTAATATATAAATAAAAATTATGGCTTTACGTGTCTAAATAAAATAATAGTATAAATAATTTTTAATACCAGATTTGTATGTGAAAGAATAAGTATAAACTCATTAAATGAATATATTATTATAATATAATGAAAAAGATTCTTTTTATAAATACTTTATATTCCCCATATATAGGTGGAGGAGCAGAAATCATGTTTCAACAACAAGTTGAAGAATTGCAAGCTAGAGGATATAAAGTATGCGTATTGACTACTGGAAAAAATAAGAATTTAATAATAGAATCTTTAAATGGGATAAAGATATATAGAGCTGAAATTAAAAATTTTTATTGGCATTATGGAGATGATAAATCAAATAATAAAATAATGAAACTATTATGGCATTTAAGAGATATATATAATGTACAAATGAAAAAATATATTCAAACAGTTATAAATATAGAAAATCCAGATCTTACAATTTGTCATAATTTGGCCGGTTTTTCTGTCTCTGCTTGGGATGTGATAAAAAAAAATGATTTAAAAATAGTTCAGGTTTTACATGATATGTATTTCTTATGCGCGAACAGTACAATGTTTCAAAACGACCATAAATGTGAAAAACAATGTCTTAAATGTAAATTATTAAGATATATACATAAAAAGAAATCTCAACAAGTTGATATATTAGTTGGAGTTAGTCATTTTGTAATAAATAAAATGAATTATTATAATTATTTTAATTCTGTAAATAAAAAAGTTATATATAATGCCCAAGATATTAAATATTACAATAATGAAAAAATATGGGATGGAAAAGGAGTTTTTAAAATAGGTTTTATTGGATCATTAACAAAATCTAAAGGTATTGAATGGTTGATTAGTCAATTTAATAAATTAAATATTAATGCAACTCTATTAATAGCAGGTAAAGGAGAAATAGGTTATGAAAAATTTTTAATCGAACTTTCAAATAATAATAAAATTAAATTTTTGGGGTATGTTAAATCATCTGATTTTTATAAAAAAGTCGATTTGATATGTATACCGTCTATATGTGAAGATAATTTTCCAGGGGTAGCATATGAAGCTTCTGCTAATAATATACCAGTTATAGCCTCTAACACAGGAGGAATGGCAGAGATTATTAGTGATCAAGTGAATGGTATTTTAATAGATCCAAATGATGAAAATAGCTTAGGAATTTCAATTTTAAAAATATATAATAATGTTGATTTTTATAAAAAATTAGCTTCTCAATCAAGAAAACAAGTTGAAAATTTGTTAAACATCGATAGAATGCTAAACGAATATGAAATAATTATTAATGATTTATGAAATTATATGAATATTTTTTATCTATTGCTTTAGTTGTTTCAATTCAATTTACTGATTATAAAATATACGATATAAAATTAGGAGATATTATATCTATTATTTTTATGGTGTGTTTTTTATTTATGTCAAAAAAAATTATAACGCCAAAATTCTATAAACAATTACTAGTAATATTTTTAATTTTTCTTTTAAATTCTATAATTGCTTCATTATATGTAAAATTTAGCATACCAGAAAATATTAGTTTTCTAAAAAGACCTGTAATCTTGAGTTGTTGTCGTTATATTCAATGTACAGGGTGTATATTTTTTTCATTATTTACTTTTAATCTGTTCAATAAAGAATCAAAAGATTTAGATAAAAATATTTTTATTTTTATCGATAGAACAATGATTTTACTTTCAATCGTATTTCTATTAGCTTTTTTGTTAAGTCATATGGGAATAGAAACTCCATTTGTATGTGAAAAGAAAAGGCTTAGAGGCGGTTATGTTGAAGGAGGTCCTTTTGGATTATTTATAAGTTTCTATTTAATCATGAGATATTTGGTTATCAAAAAAAACGATATTTATACTATTTTATTTTTTTTACAAATAATATTATCACAATCTAAAGCTGCGATTATATTTTTACCAATATTTTATATAATATATTTAGTTATTGAGAAAAAATTAAATGTAAGTAAAATTGTTATTTTATTTATATTCAGTACTATAATTTTGTTTATTATAAACTCTTATTTTAATTTTTCCGATAAATTATTGAAATATTGGATAGAATATTTCGACATATATAATCAAATATATGGTTTAAATAGAGAAAATGATAGTTCATTGGTGATGGGACGTATAGCGGCGCTTCACATTGCTCCTAACATAATATTAGATAACCCTATTATAGGAGTAGGTATGGGTAATTATTCTTTAGTAAGAAATAATGAAGAATATTTACAAAGATTGCCGCCTGTCTCAGAATGGGACTTATCAGGACTGGGAGGAGTTTTTAACACTATAATTGAGTCAGGTTTTTTAGGATTAATATTGCTAATATCTCCATTCATTTATTTATGGATAAAATTTAACAATTGTAATATTGTTAAATATGGAATTATTCTTTTTTTTCTTCCTCAAGTTTTAGGCGTTCAATTATATTTTCATTATATATGGTTTGGATTGTGTTTGTTTTATTATTTAGGAATTAAAGAAAATGTATCAAAATGAAAACCCTAGTTATAGATTGCAGAATGATTGCAATGTCAGGAATAGGCCGATATATTTCTGAATTATTACCTTTTATTATAGCTGAATTGGGAAAAGATGTAGTGCTTTTAGGAAAAAAAGATGAGCTTAAACAATATAATAATAAAATTATAGAATTTGACGCGCCAATTTATACCATACAAGAGCAGATAAATTATAGAAAAATTATACCAAAATCAAAATTATTTTGGTCTCCACATTTTAACATTCCCTTAGCTCCCATAAAGTCTGAAAAAAGAATTACAACTATACATGATGTGTATCATTTAGCATTTTATAAAGAATTATCCATATTTCAAAAAATATATGCAAAAATCGTGATAAACGAAGCATTATCCAAGTCCGATAAAATTGTGACTGTTTCAAAATTTTCTAAAAATGAAATTCTAACATATACAAATAATAAATATAAAGATAAAATAGAAGTTATATATAATGGTGTTTCAGAATATCAATTTGATAAAATAACAGCCACTCCAAAAAATGATATTTTTGAAATCGAACAATATCCTTATTTTTTATTTGTTGGAAATATTAAACCTCATAAAAATTTAGAAAATGCCCTTAGAGCATATATTATCTTTATTGAAAATCTCCCAGAAAATATAAAAAAACCTCATTTCAAAATCGTTGGAAAAAGAGAAGGATTTATAAATGGGAATAATATGCAATTAGGAAATTTAATAAATGAAAATCCAATAATAAAAAATTTAGTTGATTTTACAGGATTTGTTTCAGATTTGAAATTGAAAGAATTATATTCCCAAGCTTTAGCATTAGTTTTTCCTTCAAAATATGAAGGGTTTGGATTACCACTTTTAGAAGCCATGAAATATAAATGTCCCGTGTTAGCTTCAAATATACCTCCGATAAAGGAAATTTGTGTTGATAGTGCATTATATTTTGATCCCAATTCAATAGAAGATATATCAAAAAAAATAAATAATATTTATTCAAGTAAACAATTAAGAGATAATCTTATAAATAAAGGTTACTCTAAATACAAAGAATTTTCATGGGAGCATTCGGCTAAAAAACATTTAAATATTTTGATGGATTTACTGTGATTTTTTATAAATTCTAATAATTTTAATCAATGATGTTATAATTGGATAAAAAATAAAATAAATACACTACAAATAAAATAGCTAACCATTATAAAATGATTAGCTATAAAAAGTTATTTATTAAATTACTTAATTTGAATCAATCACTGTAATAATAACAACACGATTCCAATCATTTTTTGGATAAGGTTGCATAGAATCTCCTTTACCGGAAGAAAAAATTCTTTCAGGGGAAATTCCGTATTCATTAATTAGCTTATTTTCAATAGCTTTTGATCTTTTTAAAGATAAAACTTCATTATATTTTTTAGAACCTGTTTTTTTATCTGCAAATCCGATAATTTCAACATTATAACTTTCATTCTCTTTTAAGAACTCAGCTATATTATAAATAATGGCTTCCTGTTTTGAGTTTATAGAACTACTATTAATATCAAATTGGACAGGGTATGGGTTATTTTTTACAATAGTTTGTTTTTTATAAATTGTTTTAGGTGAATATTTTTTAGCTTCATCATAATTTTTTTGTAAATTTTTATTTTCTTGAGTTAAAGAATCTACTTTTTCTGATAATTGGCTCAATAAATCTTGATCTATATTATTTAAAGGAACCTCATCACAATTTACTTTTTCAAATTTTTGTTTACAACCTAATCCAATTATCAATCCTAAGTTAACGGAACCTATTTCATCCCAGTCCTGTTTTTTATAAGATTTTACCCATTTTCTTTTATATTTAGCATCATTAAACTTTGATTGAACAGCTTGAGCAGAAACTTCAAAACTAATAGCTAACTTTTCATTAATCCTAAATGTATTAAGCAGACCAAGTACAATAACTGGTGAATTATTGTCAATGGCATTTCTATCAGTACCTATCCCTGCTCCTGCATATGAAATTAAGTTATAAAATCTATCGTCCTTATAGCCATAAAATAAATTTGATAAATTGAATAGTGCATCTGCATGAACGGTTAGATAATGTCCTCTAGACCTATGGCGTATTTTGCTAGGATCTAATGTATTCAAATCAATAGGGTTTCCATCTTTATCATATACAGGTATTCCATCAACATTATAAACATGTTTTTTTCCACCTTGAAATGTTAATCTTGCACCTATTATTGGTGAAAACCATTTTCCAACATTTAATGTGGCACCCCATGTAAGTCTCTCAAAAAAATTAGCTTCTTTATGTTGTTTCCCACCAAAATACATACTTCCACCACCACCAAAATTAAAAAACCAATTATCCCAAAACTTGTTATAAACATATTGAGGATTTAAATTTTCTTCTTGAGCTACTTCTTGTGATCCTAAATATAAGGAAGATAAGAATATAAAAATTATTAAATATACCTTTTTCATAAAACATATGTATTAACTATATAATTATAATATTATATATTCTTTTAAATTAGAAATAATTATAGGAATAAATAATTCGATAATTTATATATTTTAAAAATAAAAATTTTATTATTTATGCAAATATAATTAATAATTAAAACATACTTAAAATAAAACGTATAAATTTAATTTTGTGATTTATTAAAATAAAATGCTTCAAATTGATAAATTATAATCATAAATATTTAATTAGTTAATAAATGTCTCTTGATATACTATAATAGCTATTACTAAATAAAATCAATATAATTTTAATTACAAATGAATTGTAATTAGTTCAAGTAATAAAATAGTAGAAAATTAAAAAAGATTTATAAATAATCTTTAAACTATTATAATTAAAAAATATCTTAAAAAATTACAGGATGTATAAAATGATATTTCTTAAAAGTTAATGTTATAAAAAGATATTTTTTGAAATATTAAAAATAAAAGGCTGTCTTTTTCATAGACAACCTTTTAACTATTTTTTTATATTAATTGAGTTAAATTAAATTTATACTGTGAGAATATAAAATTAATTTAAAAAACTTTGAATAATATTCCAGAGATCATTTCCAAATACTAGAATCATTAAACCGAGAAGAATAAAAATACCAACCATTTGAACTTTTTCCATAGTTTTATCACTCAATTTTCGACCAGTAATCATTTCCGCAATAGTAAATAAAGCATGACCTCCATCTAATCCAGGAATCGGTAATAAATTTAAGAAAGCAAGCCAGATTGAAAACATAGCAGTAAAGCTCCAAAATTGCGTCCAATTCCATTCAGGAGAAAAGGCTTTATAAAGCCTTAATGGTCCACTTACTTGTTTATAGGCTTCTGTCTTTGGGTTAATAATAAGCTTAAATTGCTTTATTTGAATTATTAGCATTTCCCAAGATAAAACGGGTGCTCTTTTAACTGCATCAATAAAATCATATTTTTTAAAAGCGGTTGCATTTTTTAGATTGGATGCACTAGGAACGAAACCTAATACTGCACTATCCGGTACATAAAGCTTTTCATCTATACTTTGACCGTTACGAAGAATACCTAAAGATATACTATCATTTTTATATTTATTAAGCTCAAATTTCAACTCATCTAAATATTTAATCGATTGTCCATTAAGACTTGTTATAATATCCCCTTTTTTGAAATATTTTGAAGCTATAGATTTTGGTAAGATTGAATCGACATCTGCTATAATTCTCGGAGAAATAAATCCTCTTCCTTCTTGTTTAAGAACATCTCTTTTCTCTTCAGGAAGAAGATTGAAATTGATAATTTTTCCATCTCTTTTTACGGTTACATGATCTCCAAATAAGAGTGATACAGGTAAATAATTAAAGGTAGGAATTGGTTTATTATCAACTTTTAAGATAATATCACCATTTTTAAAACCTAATTTTTTTCCAACATCAGAGAAAGCATAACCATCCGTTAATTTATCTGTATTGATGGTTTGTTCACCGGTAGTCATCAAAATTCCCGTATAAATAACAATGGCCAATATGATATTTACAAAGATACCGGCAAGCATAATAATTAATCTTTGCCAGGCTGGCTTTGAACGAAATTCCCAGGGTTGAGGAGGATTTTTCATCTGTTCAGTATCCATACTTTCATCGATCATACCTGCTATTTTTACATATCCTCCTAAGGGCAGCCAGCCGATACCATATTCCGTATCGCCGATTTTCTTTTTAAATAAAGAAAACCAAGGATCAAAGAATAAATAAAACTTTTCAACTTTGGTTTTAAAGTATTTAGCAGCAAAAAAATGTCCTGCTTCATGAAAAACAACCAGTATAGATAAACACAATAATAACTGGGCTATTTGAATAAATATATGCATGTTCAATATAAAACTTAGTTTGCAAAAATAATAAAATTTATTCTATTGAAATTTTATGAAAAAAATAAAATATTGATTAACTTTAAAGAATATAATAAAAATCCATAATTTATGAAAACAATGATAGTCCCTATAGATTTTTCAGCTTCAACAAAATATATTTTGAAAGAAGCTGTCATCTACGCAAAAGCTACAGGTAGCAAAATATGTCTTTTACACGTAGCTAGTTTAGATTTAGGTTTTATAATCGGGGATATCGGTTTTCAATATCTTCCAGAACTTGAAGAAGCAGGAATGAAGGAAGAAACAAGACAACTTGTTGAATATGAAAAATCAATTAAACAAGAAGGGGTAGAAGTTGAAATTATAATCAAACAAGGGACTCCTGCAGATATTATACTAAAAGAATCAGAATCAAGAAAAGCAAATTTAATAATTATGGGATCGCATGGTAGAGGAATATTGATGGAAGCTATTTTAGGCAGTGTTTCTAAAAACGTAATTAACAAATCCAAAATACCGATTCTTATTGTTCCACCCAATCAACATCATCATGAAAACTAAAATATTAAAATTTTAAATTTATCTAACCTTAAAAATTATATACTTCAAACTTTGATATTTAGTCAATATCATTATATTTGCGACATAGTTAAGTTTGTTATATATGGAAGAAATTCAAATTCTGGATAAAACATTTACATCTTTTATCTCTTCTGAAGAAATTGATCACTCTATTCAAAGGATGACCAATACTTTATATGAAGAATACAAGCATACAGTACCCGTTTTTATAGGAGTGCTTAATGGAGTGATTATGTTTTTCAGCGATTTTTTAAAAAATTATAAAGGAAATTGTGAAATAGGTTTTCTTCAACTTTCATCCTATAAGGGTGGTTTGAAAAGTTCCGGAAATGTCGATTTAATAACAGATATGACTGTGGATATTACAGATAGAGATGTAATAATATTGGAAGATATTATTGATACCGGAAATACCCTAGAATGTCTATATAAATTACTTGAAGTAAAGCCGGTGAAAAGCATTAAAATAGCTACTTTATTTTTTAAACCGGATGTATATAAAAAAGATTTGAATATAGATTTAATAGGTATGAATATACCCAATAAATTTGTAGTTGGATATGGGTTGGATTATAATGGTTTAGGACGAAATTTAAAAGATTTATATCAATTAAAAGGAGAATAAACAAAGTATCAAAAAATGAATATAATTGTTTTATTTGGCCCTCCCGGAAGTGGAAAAGGGACACAAGCAAAAATTTTAGCAAATAAATTTAATTTAGAACACATTTCCACAGGAGATTTATTTAGATATAATATTAAAAATAATACAAAATTAGGAGAAGAAGCCCAATCATATATACATAATGGAAACTTAGTTCCTGATGAACTTACCACTGAAATGTTGATTGATGAACTTCAAAGGAATTCAACCAAAAAGGGATTTATTCTAGATGGTTATCCAAGAACAGAAAGTCAGGCAGAATCTCTTGATGAATTATTAGATAATCTGTTTCAAACAAAAGTGGATGTAACTTTAGCTTTGTATGTAGAAGACGAAGTATTGGTAAAAAGAATTTTGAAAAGAAGTGAAGAAAGCGGACGTACCGATGATGCCGATGAAAGTATAATTCGAAATAGAATTAAAGAATATTATGAAAAAACGGCAGTGGTTTCTCATTATTATAAGGAACAAAATAAACTTGTAGAACTAGACGGAGATGGTAATATAGACGAAATAACGGCTGCCTTGTCTAAAGAAATTGAGAAGTTTGTTTAAGAATAAAAAAACGTACATACAAATAAAAGGATTATTATGGAAAATGATAATCCTTTTTTTATAAAAAATATAAGATATATGCAGTCGAATTTTGTTGATTATGTAAAAATTTTTTGTAAAAGTGGACATGGAGGTGCGGGTTCAGCACATCTCCATAGAGCTAAATATATACCTAAAGGAGGTCCTGATGGAGGAGATGGAGGTAGAGGTGGACATATTATATTGCGCGGGAATGCACAATTGTGGACTCTATTAGCTCTTAAATATTCAAAACATAATAAGGCAGAAAATGGAAAGCCAGGAGGGAAGCAAGAACTTACCGGTGCGAATGGAGCAGATTTATATATTGATGTTCCAGTAGGTACCATAGCGAAGGATGAAGAAGGAAATATTTTAGGAGAAATAACTAAAGATAAAGAAGAGATTATTTTATTAGAAGGAGGAAAAGGAGGTTTAGGAAATTCACATTTCAAATCTTCAACCAATCAAACTCCCCGATATGCCCAACCAGGTTTGCCGGGTAAAGAATCTAATTTTATATTGGAATTAAAATTATTGGGAGATGTTGGATTAGTTGGTTTCCCTAATGCCGGAAAATCCACTTTATTATCAGCAATAACCTCTGCCAAGCCAAAGATTGCAGACTATGCATTTACTACCCTTATCCCTAATTTAGGAATAGTTAAATATAGAGATTTTCAATCATTTGTTGTAGCAGATATACCTGGAATTATTGAAGGAGCTTCTGAAGGTAAAGGATTAGGACATAGATTTTTAAGACATATTGAAAGAAATTCAGTTTTATTATTTTTGATACCTGCAGATGCTAAAGATTATTATAAAGAGTATCAAATCTTAGTTAAAGAATTACAAGAATATAATCCGGAATTAAATGATAAGGACCGATTAATTGCTATTTCTAAATCGGATTTGATTGATAAAGAATTAGAAGAAGAAATTAGAAAAACATTTCCCAAAAATTTCAAGTTGATTTTTATATCAGCAGTGACTGGAGAAAATCTTATTCATTTGAAAGATGAACTCTGGAAATTGCTTCATCAATAGTAATTGAAATTTTTAAAAATTATAACGATAAGAAAAAAAATGCAACTTTTTAATAATTTAAAAAGTTGCATTTCAAAATTACTTACTAATTATATATTAATAACGATGTTATGTTATTCCATTTTAAATCCTCTTCTATAAATTCTACCGTAAGGATCAACATATCTTACAGAAACAGTTCCTTTATAATTTTTTAATATTTTTTCAATATCTTTTTCACTATTTACAGGTTTATCATTAACTTCCATAAGTATGTATCCTTCACCAATACCTGCAGATTTCAATTTTCCGTTACTATCTATGCTGGATATTACGATACCTGATTCTAAACCGTAATTAACTTTTTGTTCATCACTTAATTCTTGGAATTCTGCTCCAAGTTTTTCAGCAATGCTTAAATCATTCTTGGTTTTAACAGAAATACCGCCTTTAGCATCTTTAATTCTTACATTGAAAGTTTTAGTAACCTTATCTCTCAAAATAGTTACATTTACTTGATCACCCGGTCTTTTTTCTCCAATAACTCCCGAAAGTGTTGGGAAATTTTTTATAGTAGTTCCATCAATCTGCTTAATAATATCTCCTTTTTTCAAACCTGCTTCTTTAGCTCCTCCATCATTTTGAATATCTGTAATTAAAACTCCTTCTTGAGATTTGTAACTGGTTTTGTTTTGAAGATTATATTGCTTCACAGAAGCATCATCACTCAAATCAAGCGCACCTATGCCTAAATACCCTCGTTGTACCAAACCATATTTGCGAATATCTTCAACTACTTTTTTAGCAATATTGGAAGGTACGGCAAAGCTATATCCTTCAAAAGTTCCGGTTCCCGAATGAGAAGCAATAGCGGTATTAATACCTATAAGATCGCCATTAGTATTTACTAAAGCACCTCCACTATTTCCCGGATTGACTGCAGCATCTGTTTGTATAAATGATTCTATCGGACTTTTAGAATTGGAACGTAATAAATCTAGGCTACGACCTTTAGCCGAGATAATACCTGCAGTAACAGTTGAAGTTAACCCAAAAGGATTTCCTACAGCTAAAACCCATTCACCTACACGTACATTATCGGAATTATAAAAATTTAAATAGCTAAGTCCTTTTTCATCTATTTTCAATAAAGCAATATCAGAATTGATATCGGTTCCAACTAAGGTGGCTATATATGTTTTTTGATTGTTAAGAGTAACTTCTATTTTATCAGCTCCATCAATAACATGGTTATTAGTTACTATATATCCATCAGTAGATATAATCACACCAGATCCCAATCCACTTGGTGTATCCTTTGGAGATTGCTGTTGTCTTTGCTGTCCTTGTGAATTAAAAGGATCTCCGAAAAAGAAATCAAAGGGATCTAAGGAACGGCGTTGTTGTTGACTGAATGATGAATAACATTTAACACTAACTACTGCATTAACTGTTTTTTCTGCTGCTATAGTTAAATCAGGAGGATTTAACCCAACAACTCTATTATTAGAAGCTGAAGTAAAATAAGCTTTTTCGTTATTATTAGTAGTATTTTTAAATATTTCAAAATCATTTAATTTTGAATTATTTGATAAAGAAGTAACTGCTCCCGCGGAAATTAACCCACCTACTACTCCTACTAAAATATAAGAACCTATTTTTTTAATTTCAAACTTATTTTTTTTCATAGTACAAAATTAATTTAAATAAATACTGGTTTTTTTATTTCAAAAGTAATACCAAAATTCAGTTATTTTGCTGCTTTAACGGTTTTTAACAAGAAATTAATCTTTTTTTATATGGTTTGAAAATTTTAAATCTTCCATATTATGTGTTTATCCATTTGGATTTCTTTTTCCATTTACTATTATATTGCGAATTAAAGTTCATAAATTTGTAATTAATAATTGTAAAACTAATGAAAAATATTTTATCTATCCAATCTCATGTAGTGTATGGACATGCAGGAAATAGCGCAGCTGAATTTCCTATGCAACGTTGTGGTGTTAGGGTATGGTCATTAAATACCGTGCAATTTTCAAATCATACACAATATGGACAATGGACAGGTGAAGTAATGTCAGCAAAACATTTATTGGATATTGTACAAGGAATAGATAATATTCATCAACTAAAAAAATGTGATGCTGTTTTAAATGGGTATATAGGTTCTCCTGAACAAGGAAAATCTATTTTGGAAATAGTTAGGAAGGTTAAAAGTGAAAATCCTAATGCAATATATTTTTGCGATCCTGTTATGGGGCATCCTGAAAAAGGTTGTATTGTTGCTCCGGGTGTATCAGATTTTTTTAAAAATGAGGTTATTGGTGTAAGTGACATAATGGCACCTAATTTATTGGAGTTAGAAATTTTAACCGATAGAACAATTACTTCAGTGAAGGAAGTGATTTCAGCTATTGATGTACTTCATGCTAAAGGAGTTAAAACGGTTTTAGTTAAACATTTAAGTAGGGCTGGGTATCGTTCCGACAAATTTGAAATGTTATTATCCACTCCAGAAGGAAAATGGCATATATCTCGTCCTTTGGTGGATTTTGGTGTTAGACAACCGGTTGGGGTAGGAGATTTAACTTCAGGATTATTATTAACCAATATGTTGCTTGGTAAAGCCTATAAAGATGTATTAGAACATACCACAGCAGCAGTGTACGCAGTTATGTTAGAAACTCATAGACAAGGTGAATATGAATTGCAATTAGTTGCTGCTCAAGATGAAATTGTTAATCCTACTCAAAAATTCGAAGCAGTTAAATTATAATTATAATTGAGAATATCACCCTTTTTTATATTATTTAAGAATTGTGAAAGCCATTTTACTTTTTGATTCATACTATATCTTACACAATTAAATTATATAAATGGAGCTAAACTTAATTAATAAAAACTTTAGAATATAATTAGATTTTTTATACCTAATAAAAGAGCATGACTATATTTACTTAATAAATTTCCACATATAAATAAGTTACTTAAGTCAGTAAGTCGAAAATTATTTATTAGTAGAATCGTGTATATTATTCTGAATGTGCTTTAGAATCATAAAAAATTCATTTAGTTGAGTTTCGGTAAGCCCATTGGCAACTTCCTTTGCATGTGCTTTTGCTATATTTTTGGCTTTGCTAAGTAGTGTATTGCCTTCTTTAGTAATAAGTATAATCTTTTTTCGTCGATCGGTTTTAGCATTTATTCTGATTACCAAATTTCTTTTTTCTAATATATCAATAGACCTTGTTATGGCAGAATTATCTCTATGAATTTTTATAGAAATGGTTTGCATGGATATTCCATCAGGATATTCCGTTAATAAATCTAGAATAATAAATTGCTCCGGAGTAACATCTAATTGGTTACTAGTAAATTTTTTATTTAATAAATTCCTATGTAGATTTTCCGTATAACTTAATTGATAACCTATAGAATTTTCTTTTTCAGAGTTAGTCATTAGTATTTAATTATAAACTTTGCGAATAAGTTTTAAAAATACAAATGTAAGTAATATTAATAAAATATTTTATTATCTGTACTTAGTATAAAATAAAAAAGAACCTTTATATATTAAAGGTTCTTCACTAAAACATATTGAAGATTGATACTAAATTTTTTCTATAGTAAAACCGGCTTTTTTTACAGCATTTACAATAGCTTCATCAGAAGCACCATCCGAATCAACTGTTAAAATTTTTTCAGGGTTGGAAGTGTCTACATTCCAACTAGATATACCTTCAACCTTAGATAAAAAAGGAGTTACAGCTTTTACACATCCACCACAATCTATATTAGTTTTAAACTTTAATTCTCTATTTTTCATTTTTTCTTTATGTTTATATTTTGCTCAAATTTAAAAGTTTTTAACTTATTCTAATTATATATTTATGGAAACTTTTTACATAAAATATACGGGGTCGAACTATACTATATAATTAATTTTTTTATATATGATGCTCATTATTAATTATATTTAGATATGTTGAATTAAACATACAAATTAGTTTAAATCAACCCGGTTATTATGGTTTCGCAAAACAATCCATCCGGTAAACTGTCTGCCATCGGCAATATTGATAATATACCAATACGTTGTAGTAGGTAAAGGTCGCCCTAGATAATATCCATCCCATACAAAGCACGAATTAGAGCTTTGTGTAAATACTACCTTACCATAACGGTCAAATATTTTAATTTGTGAAGGAAGTGAGTCAAAATGCTCTAAACCACATAGTTGCCAAACTTCATTAAAATTATCTCCATTAGGAGTAATTACGTTATTAATCTTAAATAAGACCCCTTTCTTTTCAGTTGAAAAACAGCCGTTCGCCATTGATCTTACATAAAATGTATAAATTCCGGGATTTAAATTATAAAAAGTATTATGAGATTGCCAATTCTTATTATCCATAGAATACTCTAAAGGAGCTTCGCCTTCAGCCATAACAGTAATGTAATCATTACCTTCTTTTAAATCAATAATTTTGGTCTTAGGATACTCAGTTACAGAAGTTGTATAAGTATAAGAACACCCATTCTTGCCAGAAATAGTTACAGTATAAATACCGGCCTTAAAGATGGTGATTGTATGTTTATTATACCCTTTTTCTCCCGTATTCCATTCATAAAAATCTTCAGGATTATTTGTATTTGAAACTAATTCGAGACTACCATTAGGACATATTTTTAAATTTTTCCCTAAATAACTTACTGGAACCGGTAAAGTTTTTAAAGTGGCTTGACTTAAAGAAGGACAATAATCAGGGGAAGAAACGCGAATGTACACTTTATCAAGATGAGGCACTATATTTTTATAGTTATAGGGATCTTTTATTGGATTCATTTGATTTTTTGCATCGGATAAGGTCCTAAAATATTCAAAAGTTGCCTTAGGATCTTTAGTTATTGATGAATTTAGAGTTGTAAGATTAAATAAAGTTAAACCATCAAAATCATCATCGCAACTTTCCATTTCAATGGAATTTGTATTAACTTTGATTTTATCTTTAGTATAGAGCGTTACACTTCTTATAGAACTACATCCGTATTTATTAGTTGCTTTAATAACTATTTTTTGATTAAAATCATTAACAGTATACTGATGTATATTCTCAATCCTATTCGCATCTTTTTTTGCATCTTCTATATTATAATAGTAAGAAAAAGTGTATCCCTCAGGATTAAATATTACGGCGTAACGAAGTTGATCGAGATCTAGCTTATAAATACCGTCTAAATCTGTGTCGCAAATTAAATATTTAGAATTGATTAGCTTAGGAAGTGGCTCAAGTATAATTTCTAAATATCTTACCGTATAACAGCCAGTGGCAGGATTATCAAAACGTATCCATACATAATCTTTGGCTAAAGTTACCGAATAATTATCAGGATTTTTTATACGATCGTTTTCATTTTTATCGTTAGCACCTTTTTCTGTTTTATAATAATTTATCAGTAAATTTTGCCTAGGGTTCAGTAAAACTTCTGATACATAGCTGTTTAAATTAATATATTCCTGCATGTCAGACCCTTCATCACATATATGAATATCTTTATTTTGAGCTAAAATTTTCTCTGCACTGTGAAAAGTTAATTCAGCAATCGAAAAGCATCCGGATGAATTTGAAATTCTTACATATAAAGTAGTCGGAAATTTTTGGATTGCGTATTCTTTAGCATTATTAATTACTAAACTGTTATCATAAGCATTATTAAAAGAGGTAAAATAGGTGAATTTAAAAGTAGAGATAACATTATCCACTAAAATATCATTATATTGAGTTAAATCGACAATTTCCGTATCATCAGAATTGTTGTCACATATTTTAATCGTTTTATTATGAACTAAAGGAGATGATTGTAATGTAAATCCTAATTTATGAATCACTTGACATTCATTTCCAGACGAAATTTTAACATATAATTCCGTTGAATTTTTAATTGCATGTCTTAAAACTTTATTTATATTATTTATTGCATCCTTTTCACTTAAATAATATGAAAATGAATAATTTTTATGATCATTAACTAAATGAGAATTTAAATCATTTAAAGTAACATCCTCTACTTGGTCATTATTAAAATCACAAATATTTAAATTTAATTTAACAACTTGTGGAAATGGGTTTAGCTTTATTTTTAAAGGTCTTATTTGATAGCAATGGGTATCAATATTGGTAAAACGTATAAATACTGTAGTTGTATTATATATTGTGAAAGAAGTAGGATCTAAAATTTTTTCATTATTATTCTGCTGTTCTGCGCCCTGAGAAGTAAGATAATATTCAACAGAAATTTTAGTTGTATTTATTCCGCTTTCTGCTACCGAACGAGTTAAGTCAACAGTTTTAGAATGTTTATTCTCTTTATCACAAATTTCAATGGAAGAAAAATTGGGTACAATTATAGAATTAAACAATTCTATCTCAACCGGAATTATACTCGGACAGCTCTTATTATAATTACTTCTTACAAATATATTTTTATTACTAATACTAATCGGATATTCAGTTTTATTGGCTATAGGGTTGATTTCTTTGAAAGCATCTTTTTCTGATTTATAGAATTGTATCGAACTATAATCTGATAAATTTAAAAGGTTAATTAAATCATTTAAATTAAAATTTTCTTTCCCATCATTTTCTGAATCACAGATTGTAAATTTTTGAGTTTCAGATACTTCTAACTCTTTCAATTTCAGATTAATTTTATGATAATATTTACATCCGTCATTAACATTAATTTTCACATAAATGATTTTTTCTCTCTTTACTATTGTTTCCGTGATCGGGTTAGTTTCATTATTATAATCTTCTAAAGTTTCATAAAAAGCTATAGAAGATGGAGGGTATCCGGCCATAAAGATAGGACGTAGTGTATTTAGATTAAAATGGCTTTCGCCCGAATTATTTAAATCACAAACATTATAAGATGGTATTTTTTCAATTTTAGCTCTAATCTCAAGTTTTATTTCACGAATGTACTCGCACTGAGTAGTATTATCAAAAAAACGTACATATACTATAGAATAAGGCATTACAACGGTAAAATTAACCAAATCATTAATTTTTTGAGAAAGGTCCTTATTTATAGCGCCTTCCCATGAATTATATATTCCATCAAGAATAATATCTTGATCTCTTTTCATATCGTTATAATAATCTAAAAGATTAACTTTAATTTCATGTAATTTACCATCGCATACATATTTATGCATATTTTTTACTGCTGAATTTTTAAAAGAAAAAGATATTGTATTTATGGATGAACAATACCCCGGGCTAGATATACTAACATATATGACCTCTCCATTGGTAACAGTGTAGGATTCTGGGTTTAGTATAGGATTAATGTTTTGTAAAGCATCGGTTTCATAATTATAATACGTAAAACTTAAATTTTGATAATTGGTTAGAGTACTTTCATAAGATCTTAAGTTATATATTTCTCTTCCATTTAAATTTTCATCACAGAGAATAATTTTTTGAGGTTGAGAAATAATAGTTTTTTGAAACTTAAAAGTAACGGGTATTATGGAAAAACATTCATCATATTCTTTATTACTTGCTTTGGCATATATAGTCACTGTGGAGGAGAGTGAAAGCGTACTAATAGGGTTTACACCTTCAAGAGCATTATTATAAGAATCAAAATAATCAAGATTCATCCAATTTTCGTAGCCGTTTATGTAATCTTCATAATTTTTTAAATAAATTATTTCTGAATCATTATTTTCCTCGTTTCCACATATAATTATTGGTTCTGTTTCCTTGAGGTTCGGTTTTCTTTTTAAATGTAAGGTTATAACGGAAGTTGAATAACAATCTTTATTCCTAGAAGCGCGTAAATAAAATGATTTTGAATTTTCTGTTATAAGATAGGTATTAAGATCGGCAATAGGATTTTCTCCTGTATTAGCCTCTTCTATATTGAGATGTAAAGAAGTGGTCACATCATGATTAGCTTCGGAAGCCTCAAGCATTAATTCTTTTAAATTGATAACAGCATTAGGAGTATTACCTTCAAAACATTTATATACAGTTAAATCTTTTACTTTGGGATAATCCGGAGAAAATATGATTTGAAATTCATTACTAAGAGTAACAGGGGTACAACCAGCATAAGATACATTTACATAATAAGTTGTCGATGATTTCGGACTAACTTCCGAAGAAGGGATTAGATTTTGATTGGAATCTTTCCATTCCACACTAGGTATTGCCGTAGTACCTTCGGGAGAAAATCGCCACGCTTCATTATATGCTTCCCAAATTCCTGTATTTCTAGATTGTGGGGCTATTCCTTGCGAACCATCGGAATTCGTGATCCCTATTAGAGTCCTTTTTTCATTGCCTATTTCACAAGTTAAAGGTTTATTTTTTATATAGATTTCAATTATGTTGGTTGTTTCATATAGTACAATTTGTAGTGTAGATTTGGAACTTTCACAACCGAAATGATTCATATTATAATAATTTATAATAGTTTTTCGAAATGGCATCGTTCCTGTTGTATACATAGATATTTTACCACAATCATTTGTACATCCGAAAACATCACTATCATTGGTCATATCATGATAGGCACCGAAAATGGTGTTGTGCATTAAGTCCTGATTGGGAATGGCACCTGCTATGACATATGGACATTCGGTACCAGTATATTGAGTATCAAAGCAGAGTACACCGTTATCTCCTAAAATTATAGAGCTGTAAGTATTTCCATAAAAACAAAATTTAAAAGGGAGATTTTGTACATTGCTCCATTTATCGTCACTTTCAATCATGACTTCTTCCCCTTCGGAAAAATTTCCCACCGGATTGAAAGGAATAGCTGTAACAGAATATTTGGTTGTATTTTTAATTTCAGGATATTCGGCTTTTAATGAAATTTTATGGTTTTCATTAAAATTATAGTCGCAGTCAATTGTTATAGGACTCTTATTATCATTATGATCTTTTATTATCAATGTAGATGGGGGTACAATTTGACCTTGAATTGAGATAAATATTCCGAAGAATATTAAAAAGAGATAATGAATCGGAGCCCTTGTGCTCATTTTATTTATAATTTTTTAATGTTAATGTTAGTTTAACAAAGTTAACATATTTTAACTTTTAATTTTTATAAATTTTTAAATATTTTTAAAAATAAATGAATATTTAAAAATAAAAAATACAAAATATTAAGAATAATGTATTTTTTATTGTGTTTTTTTAAATTATATGTATTTGAGTGGTCTGGTTAAGATATAAAAAATGAATATTATTTTAAATAGGGAAAATATAAAGAGCTCTGTATAATATTTTTTATTAACTCATTCATACTAAAAATTATATTAAAATATCACAAGTACCATGTTTCGATAGAACTTTTTTATTTGTTTTTAAAGATTCTTTACACTCAAATCCTTACCTTTGTTTTAGGTTTTTAACAAAAAAAATAATATAAAATACTTTATTATGCCAGGATATGAGCTTTGGGGTGAAGAAGAAAAAAAACACCTGAACGATATTATTGAAAGTGGTATTCTTATGCGTTATAATTTTGAATCTGTTAGGAATAATCATTGGAAAGCAAAGGAATTTGAGCAGGCCATTCAAAAAAGAATGCATGTAAAGCATGTACAGTTAACCAGCAGTGGAACTACGGCCTTAATGACTGCACTAAATACGGTGGGAGTAGGAGCAGGAGATGAGGTAATATTACCTACCTTTACCTTTGTGGCTAGCTTTGAGGCAGTATTAAGCGTAGGAGCTATTCCTATACTTGTAGATATTGATGAAACTTTGACCATGGATCCGAAGGCAGTTGAAAAAGCCATATCGCCTAGAACCAAAGTAATTATGCCGGTGCATATGTGTGGAGCTATGGCAGATCTTTCAGCTCTTAAAGAATTAGCAAAAAAACATAATTTATTAATAATTGAAGATGCGTGTCAATCTTTTGGCGCTACTTATAAAGGCAAATATCTTGGAACCATCGGTGATTTAGGATGTTTTTCATTTGATTTTGTTAAAACGGTAACCTGCGGAGAAGGAGGAGCTGTTTTAACTAATAATGAAGACTATTATGTGCATGCTGATCAATATACAGATCATGGACATGACCATATCGGAGATAACAGAGGAGCAGAAAATCATCCTTATTTAGGGTTAAATTATAGAATTTCCGAATTGCATGCAGCCGTAGGTCTTGCTCAGTTTGAAAAGCTGGATAAAATACTTTCCACTCAAAGAAAGAATAAAAAAGCATTGAAAGATGCCTTACAGGGAATTGAGGGATTAGAATTTAGAAAATTACCCGATGAAGCCGGCGATAATGCTTCATTCTTGAGCATATTTTTGCCTAACAAAGAATCAGCTCGAGAATTGACTCGAGAATTGAGCAGCAAGGGGATAGGTAATGCATATTGGTTCGATAACAATTGGCATTATGTGAGAAAATGGGATCATTTGAAATTGCTAAAAACTTTAGCCCCGCTTTATAAAGAGCACAAAGAATTATTGCCAAACTATGCCAATGCGGATTATTCACAATCAGATGCAATAATGGGAAGAACAATAACTATTCCTATCTCTTTATTATGGACAGATGAAGATTTGGCTAAAAAAGCGGAAATTATAGCTACTTCAGTTAAAAAAGTATTAGCAAAATAAAATATATAAATATTTTTTAATAGAAGCTGCTATCAATAACTTTTGTAGCAGCTTTTATTATATATTATTAAAGCTTTATTATTTTTCAGCTACTTATTATATATCTGTATATGCTAAGATTAGAAAAATACACAAAATAAATTTTATAATTTAAATATCAATTAAGGTATTTAAATTAAAAAAGTTTGTTAGCAATTAACATACAAACAGGTTAAGAATATATAATGCTCCATTATTTATATAGAAGAAATAATTTAATAGTTATTAAATTGAGAATTCTTTTGCCAATGTCTTACTTCTATAAATACTTAAAATAATAAATATGATGCCGAAGAATGATGTTTTAAAAAATGAAAAAGAATAATTTTTCCACATAAGTTTAATCCAGTATGTAAAAGTATATTCACCAGAAAATAAAAATCCAGAGTTATAATGATTGTCAACAAAACAATAAAGTATAAAGTCAATAAAAAACATTAGCAGTGAAAATATACAAGTAAATATAATTACGTATCCGATTTTTCCTAATGATTTATATATTTTTTCTTCAATATTTAAAAAATTCTTTTTATTACTCATATTTTATTTATCTAATTTATGGTGTTTATCAATTTGAATATTTTCTTTTGTCCATTTGATTTCATTATCAAAAAGATATTTACGATAAGGACAACTATCTTTTTTACAAATTTTGCACGAAATAACTTCACGACAATCATCAACGTGAACAAACATTTCAAAACTATTGCCAAAATTATCAACAATAATTTTATTTAGCTTATCTAGCTCTTTATGCGCTTCCCTGAGGTTAAAATACCAAGGAAGCGTTAGGTGGCAATCCAAATGTAAGCTGCTCCCGTATTTGATAAATCTTACATTATGAATATCAATCCAATTTGGATTTCTATTTTTATTTAATATATCAACCAGCTGAGTAATTAATTCTTCATCAGCTTCATCCATTATGCCGGCTAAAGATTTGCGAATAATTTTTACTCCGGTAAAAATAATGATCAAAGAAAAAATTAGGGCGATGATACTATCCAACCAATAAATTTTAAAAACATACATGACAAAAAGGCCTATTACAAGCCCTATGGTAGAATATGTATCAGTTTTAAGATGTTCTCCTCCTGAAATTAAAGCTAAGGATTTGTTTTTTTTTCCTTTTTTAACCGCTCCTACTCCTAAAACATAATTTACTAGTCCTGCGATAACAATTAAGACTATCCCATAATCCAGTTTTCGTATAACTTGAACATGGAAAATATCGCTCACGGACTTATAAATAATCAAAATACCGGCTACAGTAATCAAGCTACCTTCGATACCTGCCGAAATAAATTCAATTTTGCCATGTCCATACGGATGGTCCCTATCTTTTGGTTTGGAAGAAATATAAAGACTATATAATGAAAATAATCCGGCAGCAACATTGCTAATGCTTTCCAAGGTATCGGTCAATATAGCTACTGATTGGGTTAACTGCCAGGCAACAATTTTCATAATGAATAATGCCGATCCAACAATAACCACAATTTTTTGAAAAAAATAATTTTCTTTTGCAGGGGTATTCATGTATTCGTATATAACATTTAGGGGCAAATGCCTGGCGCTGCAAAGGTACATCTTTTGTTTAATTGTAGTGGCAATTATTTTTTTTAATTTTAAAAGATACCTTTTATTTGAAGTAAAAAGGTGTCAATAATGAAAAAAATATTCTATAAAATCAAAAATGTTTAGTTATTTAGTATAAAGATATTCATTTTGAATGAATCGATTTTTATTAAAATTTCTATCTTTGCAGGCTCGAAAGGATTCAAATGAATTTAAAAGAACATTTTAAAGCCAATACAAAGTTAGCTCTTCCGGTTGTCATCACACAGCTGGGACAGGTATCTGTAAATTTTATTGATATTATAATTATAGCTAATTTGGGAGAACGAGCAGTAGCTTCCTCTTCCTTAGCAACCAGTTTGTTTTTCATATTTTTAGTGTTTCTATTAGGTTTTTCTTATTCTATGTCGCCACTTATATCCTCAGCAGTTGCAAATGGAAATAAGAGCAGAGTTTTAAAAATTTTTACACATGGTGCGGTTATGAACGTTGCCTTGGCTTTAGGAGTAATTTTATTATTGGAGTTTTGCTCTCCTTTACTGTATCATGCCAAGCAAGATGTATCGGTAATACCCGATGCCATAACTTTTCTCAATATCAGTGCTTGGAGCTTATTGCCTTTAATGATTTTCCAATCTTATAGACAATTTTCCGAGGGTATTTCTATGACCGTTTTAGTAACTATAGCCACTATCATATCTAATATTGTTAATGTAATTTTAAATTTTGGATTAATTTACGGATATTGGGGGCTTCCGGAAATGGGATTGAAAGGGTCGGCTACGGCTACTCTAATTGCTCGCATTTTAATGATGTGTATCATTATAGTGGTCCTATATTGTAATAAAAAATCTTTATATTACCTAAAAGATGTCAAGTGGAAAAATTTTCAATCTGTATATTTTCGTAAATTAATATCAATAGGTTTACCTTCATCTTTACAGTCCTTGTTTGAAATAAGCTCATTTGCCTTAGCTGCATTTATAGCCGGTATGCATGGATATTTAGATACGTCTGCGCATTCGGTAACCTCTAATTTAGCATCTATTACCTTTCAAGTTTGTACTGGATTCGGAGTTGCTGCAACGGTACGGGTAGCAGGATATTATGGTGTGAAAAATATGTCGGACCTTAAAAAGGCCGGAATGGCTAATATATATTTGGTATTTGCATTTATGACTATATGTGGGCTACTTTTTATAATTTTTAAAGATCAACTACCGTTAATATTCTTTGATAAGAGTAAAACGGAAGTTATTGCCATAACTTCTAAATTATTGATATTAACGGCCTTATTTCAAATATTTGACGGAATACAAGTAGTTAGCTTGGGATGCTTACGAGCCATGAGAGATGTAAAAATTCCTACTTTTATATGCTTTATTGCATATATTGTCTTAGCTATCCCTATTGGATACTATTTATGCATTAATCAAAAGCTGGGAGCTGTAGGAACTTGGATAGGTTTGTGTATTGGATTGGGATTTGCTGCCATTATGCTTCTTTGGCGTTTTCAAATTCTTACCAAAGGAAAAAAATAATTTATACATTGATTCATATTTATTTAGAAAACAACTCACGGGTACTTTCAATACATAGGGAAGAGTCTTTGCCTGCCTTAGAATCACAGGTTTTGGAAATATTTTCTAAATTAAATTCTTGGGAAAATTCACTTTTAGGAATTCAGGTAGCTGATTCTTTGGAAATAAAGATTCAATCATATAATAAACATATTTGGAAAGTTGAGAATATTGATTGCAAAGAAGATAAAAGCTCTGTAAACTATTATTCAACTCAAAGGGTGATACGATTAATTAAGGATATTTTTTTAGATACTAATTTTATATAAAAAATAATAAGCATATCTATAGAAATTACTTTTGTAATGTTAATTTCTAGTATTTAATTGAATAAAAGTGTTTTAGCAAAATTAATTTCTTCTTTATAATAAGTGAAATATTTTTGAACTAATAAGTTTTAATAATTTATTAAATGATTTTTGAAACTAAAGAAAAAAATAAAATTTTTATTTATTTTAGTGAAAATAAATATTTTATTAAATTATTTTTTTGACAATTTTTCAATTAATTCATCCCTGTCTTTTATCATTTTCTTATAGAGTTCTTCTTTTTCACAATATAATTCAACGATTTTATCAATAGGATTAAAATTGCAATTGATATTATTAGAATTTGAACCTACTTGGCTACTATTATCGTAAAAAGTATTTATATAATTATTAGTAGTTTCATCAGTCATATTCTTTATGGCTTCTATAGGGATTTTCAATGCTAGAGAAACTTTTTCTAAAATTTTATCATCTAACGCTTCTTTTTGCTCATAATCTGATACAGTAGCCTGGCTAACACCTAAATCAAAAGCAAGAGATTCCTGCTTAATACCAAGCATTTCTCTTAATCTTTTTATATTTCTTCCTTGATGTACTTTCTTAGGGGCTGTATCTATACTCATAACAAAAGTGTTTTAGCAAAAGTAACAAAAAATCTGATAAAACAAATCTATATTTTATAGGCTCAAATATATAATATAAAGGTCTCATCAATACCATATAACCTTATATTCTCTTTGCTTGAAAATATATTGCTATTTAGAATAATTTTCGACCTAATTCAGAATTATAAATATTAGTTTTATTTGTTATATATAATGTGTTGTACTTTTTTGATAAAATACAACATTTTTGGTATGAATAAGAATATTTTTTAGCTTTTATACAATATTAATTAATAGTTAGTTTTAAATGATAAGAAAATACAGCTATTTTAGTATTAGAAAATGAGAATATTTATTTTGAAGAGTTTTTAAAAATATATTGTATAATCATCTTAGGATGAGGAGTTGTCATAAAAGATAAAGCACAGTCGTGGAAGCTTACAGAATTATAGCAATGAGGTAAATATTTCTTACATTAAATTGGGAAGTAAAATTCTGTATCGTTTCTCAATTATTAAAAAGCTGATGCAAGAAGGCTATATGGGAATTTTAGAAAATAGCTTAAAATGTGAGGATATTTTATCGCTCAAGGTTATTCTTGGGCAACCGTTTATTCTGTAGGCCATCGTCCCCCAAACGGCTAGGAAGATATAAGTAGAAATAAACGTGGGCGCATTCAAAAAACAGGTTTCAGTCATAATAATTTCGTTATTTAATTATTTTCAATTTGTTTATATACGCTAGTTTTATATCACTTGCATAACTAAATTCAGAATAATTGAGGTCTATATTTTCACTATGCTCCAAAGATTTATACAATTCAATAATTCTTCCTTTGAATTTGCAATGACTAATAAAGTGGTTAAAAAATTGTTCTGCTTTTTCTTTTGGTGCAAATCGAATCATAAAACCAAGCGGGAGTAAAGAATCATCAACATATTTATTGAATTGCTGTCCATTTTCTGCCAAAAAATCAATTGCTGAAGTTGTTTCTTCAAATAGATCAAATATAGGCAAGGCATATTTGTTTAATAATTCCGCAATTTCTTCAATATATTTTTCGCGGCTCAATCCTGCCAAATTCCAAGATTTTGATGTTTTGTAAGGAGTGATATTCCCTAAATATTCAGACACAACAATTCCGCTACTGTACGAGTTATTTGTTTGTTCAATTATCCATTCTTTCAATTTTTTTGAGTAAACATTTATGTGGGGTAGAATTGAAATATGAAAATTTGTGTTTCTGAAACTGGACTGAAATACTATTTCATAAACTATATCTTTATTTTTAGACTTTTTTTTGAGTATCTGACCTTTTTGGATTGC
>NZ_CAMLFD010000009.1:0-91829 GCF_946479295.1 uncultured Apibacter sp. | reverse complement strand
TATCTTCTACTCTTCCAATCTCAACTCCCTTACTATCTTGGTAGATAATCCTCATTTTTTCTAAAAAGCTATCTATTCGTGATTTATCTCCGTTCTGTGATAACATCGGATAGATGGAGTTCCATAAATCTACTCTACTTTTGACTCCCTCCGGTTCATATTCACAGAGTACAGGCTCATCTTTTTGTACTTTTAAATACGGATATAAATATAGTTTTACTTTCGATACATCATCACAATATTTCCCGTCTTTATCTTTTACTCTTACATAAATTTCATCTACTATATATAATCCTTCTTTATATAATTCTCTATTGATATAATTGGATATTTCCGGCTCTGTCAAATGTTTATATATTCCTTGCGCTTCGTTTTTAAAGGATTCTTTCGCATCCGCCTCATTCCTATAATAGCGATAACTTCCCGATGGATAATTACCTATGAGGGCTTCGGCTTCATGTAAATCGTATATTTCTTTTGAATCATCACTTGAATCATCACATTTAACCGCTAATTTTACTTCTTTTTGTATCGGTACATTTTCCGAATTCTTTTTAAACCATACTTCATTAATTCCAATACATCCACTCACTTGATTCAACACTCGTACATATAACGGTTTGTTAAAATCTACGATAAAATAACTGTTTTTATCTATAGGTTTGGCGCTTGTACCTTGTACATCTAAAGCCTCAGATTTGCTTCGATAATAAGTTATTTCTTGTTGTGGCGATTTTGTTATTACCAATTCGTCTAAATCTTTAAGTAAAACGTCATTATAATCTCCGTCTAAATCTTCATCACACAGGGTATATGTAATCTTATTCGGCCTTGGAGTTTCTTTCTGGGTTATCGTAATGATTCCAGCATTACCACATCCGTTCTCTTTATTCTCAAATAATACTTTAATTTTTACTTTCGACTCTCCTGCCGGTGGTTCATAGTTGCTTAACGTGCTCGGTATCGCTCCTGAGGTATCTTCTACTCTTCCAATCTCAACTCCCTTACTATCTTGGTAGATAATCCTCATCGCTTTAAACATTCTGTCTAAACGGGTTGGATCCGTTGTACCATTGGATGCAAGCATTGTTTTGGATAAATCCCAAAGATTTATTTTTGTCTTTTCTGCTTCCGAACCATATTCGCATATTTCTTCGGATACATGATCCACTTTGATAAAAGGATATGTAGTAATTTTAATTTTAGCAATACTGTCGCATGCCCCTCCTTTTTTGTCGTTAACTCTTACAAATACCTCATCCCAAGTATAAAAACCATCATTGGTTAAATTTCTTACTTGATAAGTTTGCGGAGTTGAAATCGCTTTACTCCTATTACCGTTTCTTGCATCTGATTCTTGTTGGTAATAGGTGAATCCTGCTTCAGTTATATCTTTTATCTGTGATGAAACCGATGTCAGATCAACCAAGGAAATATTATTACTGTCTGCACAACCTAAAATTACTACTTCGTTTTTATCTATTTGCAATCTTGGATTTACATTTACAGATATAGAGGTAATTGTTGGACATGTTTTATCCTTTTTATCTATTCGAACATAAATTATGTAAAAAGGATTATTTGGAGGGTTATTTGTAAATTCATCGTGCTTAATGGTGAAATTTATAGGTGAAACTGCATTAATACCTTGTTCGGCATTGACCAATGATCGGTAATAGGTAAAATCATATTCTGCATCAATAAAAGATTGAGATTCACCAATAATTATATTCGTTTTATATTCATCTAAGTTCTTAATTACGTATTTGCCATCTATAGTCCCATCAGTCTCATCGCATATATCTATAAAATGTACATTCGCTTTGGGAACTAAAGAAATTAAGAATTCTATTCTTCGGATTATATAACAGCCTGTTTTATTATAAACAAATTTTACCCAAACCATATCTCCACCGGTTACCTCATATTGTTTACTATCTACATCAGATATTTGGTAGCCGTTAACCGCATTGTATCTGCTTGTATGATATGATACGGTAAAATCAGATATGTTATGGGATGCTCCAACCATTTTAATCGGGTATTCAGTCAAATCGACCTTTACTTTTTTCTCTTCATTACATAATAAAGTAGTAAAATTATTTACATTCAATTCAGGATAAGCATTTACTGTTATAGGAGCTACTGAGAAACAATTGCTTTGTTTATTTTTAACTCTAACCCAAAAAGTTGCTGGAAAATATGTTATAGTAGCACTTCCGTTTAAAGAATATTGATTTAAAATAGCATCATTTCTTGATCTGTAATAAACGAATTCATAATCGTCAGGATTTTGGAGCGTATCCAAAAATAAATGATTATAATAATACAAGTTAATAACCTCCCTAATGTCTTGCTCATCATCATGTTTGGTATTATTATTACAGTAAAAAATGCTAACATCTTGTTTTAAAACAGGTGAATCAACCAAAATAAATTTCAACTCAAAAATTTCGGAACAGTTTCCTGCTTTTATCTTTACCCAAAGGGTTGACATTTGTCTTGCTTCAAATTGTGTAATAGGTGTAGTTCCTATTTCAGCATCTTTTTTAGTTAGATAATATTCATAAATCATCCTATTATTTAACTTAGCATTATTGCGTATTAATTGACCCGTAACGGTTCCCTTTAGCATGGAGGAATCAATAATCTCAATTCCGTCATTTTCAAAATCGCATACATAAATATCTTTATTTGCTGCTATAGGAACTGGTATTAAATTAATTTTTACAGGAATAATTTTATAACATTTAGTTATCTTATCCTCTACTCTCATACATATCTCATTATTGGTAATGTTGGTTCTGACATCTACCATATAGAGAATAGGAGTACTACTATCTACATACTTTCCTAAATGTTCTCCAGGTTCATATATCTCATATTCCGCATCATATGCTAATCTATAAAAATCAATGTTTACTCCTTTGGAATCGATAACGATTTTAGACAAATCAACCTCCTCTATATTGTCATCATCAATATCACAAATTTCTAAGTTAGTATATTCCGGTAATTGTACTGCAGGTACTAAATCAAATTTAATTTCAACAATAATAGGACATTGATTATAAAATTCTAATTTGGTAAAGGCACTGCTAGCTGCCCTACTGATTTGAAATTTAGCAGGATCTTTAATTGTTGCCTTTTCTCCTTTATGTGCTTCTTCTTTTGTCTTATAATATTTTAAATTTTTTATATCTTTTATAGAAGTTTTTATAGATAACAACTGACTGGGAGTAAGAAGCTTTTCCAGCTCATTGGGTGCTGTTTTCGTTGTAGCCTTAATAAATTCTAAAATATTAACTAATTCTTCCCCGTCATCATTAAAATCGCATATAGTATAAGGTCCTAATACTTTCTCTTCAACCGGTATTAAATTAAATTGAATATCATAGGTATAACTGCACTGGTTATATCTTACCGCTGGATAAATTAATTTAGGGCTCTCTGTAGAAATCAGCGGAAAGGATTTTTTAAGCATTCCCGTTTCATGTTTTTCATCAACTAGATACATATCCCGATCGGTAGGGTTATCAAAAAAGACAATTTTATCACCCTGATCATTACCGAAAGAAGGATTAGAAGAAGAATAGGTATACAAATCTTTGAGTATTTTTTCATATTTGCTTAGCTCAATTATCTCTATTCCGTCATTATAGGTATCGCAAATATCAAAATCTTTTACACTTAAGCTTTGTTTTTGGGATATGAAAATAGTTATGGAACTTACTGTTGTCAATCCGCTTTTTTTAACTTTATATTTTAAATAAATTGTAGGCTTAGCCGGAGCTTTTACACTATATATATATCCGGGAGTTGATTCTTTTAATTCAAGTTCTATAGTACATGCCAGGTTTTTATAAAAGCCGATAATCTCGATGTCTTGGGCAGTTAATGAGGTCCCGTACAAGAAGTTAGGAAGATAGGATTCCAAATTAACTTCTTCTGTTTCATTGGAGTTACATATGGAAGGCATTAACATACCACCGCCATTGCCGCCGCCACCGCCGCCACCGCCGCAATCTGCATCTGCAAGAAGAGTTAATTGGGTATATACTTCACCACAATAATCAGGATGTGAAGCCTTAACATAAATAACACTATTTAGCTTAACATCACATTTTTTGGGATCTATAATTTTTTGCTTGTATTTATCGTCTTTATAATATTCCCATTTTACTGTTGATGGAATCGGATTTATAGTAGAATTTTTAAGCAAATTAGGTTCGTAATGTGTAAGATCTAAGATAACTGTCTGTCCTTCTCTAACATAACAGATAATGGCTTCACTTTTTTGAAGCTCTAGTTTTTTAACCAATTTTACCGTAAATGAAACTAAGGTATAACAATCTTTATCCTTAATTGATTTATTCCATGCTTTAAGGTAAAATTTAACGGTATCGGCGGTAGAACCGGATAAATCTATAGGATAATTTTGAATAACTACTCCAGGTAATTCTCTCATATTTTCATCCAGGATAATATACTCCGTATTACTATCTATTCCGTAATTAAATTTATAGAGATTTACCGTTTCTTTATCGTCATTATCTTCATCACATACAATAAACTGCCGATTATCTTTGAGATCGGGTTTCTTGTTAAGACTTAGCTTTATTTCGGAGTTGATCCAACAAACTCCACTTTTCAATACATTTACATATACAGTTCTATCTCCTGAAAAAGTAAAGGATTTTACTTGATTGTCGGGAATTCTATTTCTTAAATCCTTATCCCAATAATAGGTAAAATGCAAGGTTGAATCAGGATTCATTTCCGATTCATAGGATGTCAAATCTACGGTATAACTATCACCTTTATTTATACAAAAAGGTTTGGGTGTAATTTTATTTGCACTAGGAAATTCCTTATCAAATGTAACTCGTATCGTATCTGTGATGGTTAAACTTTTGCATCCGTTGTAAGTAACCTCCACTCGATAGTATGTATCTGTAGACGGATTTACAACTGAAGTATTTCCCGATGACTGATACGGATAGGAAGAATTTCCATGATACCATCTAACATCAATATCGATTGTTCCATCAGGGGTGAATCTCCAGGCTTCTTTTTTTGCTTCCCATTCACCTGTATTTCTCCCGGGAGCAGAGATTCCATAATTTCCGTAGGAATTTATTAAACCTATTAATGCTCTTTTATCTTTAGGAGTTTTTGGATTTTTGTTTTTATTTCCAACATATATATCTATAATATTGAATGTTTCATATAATACAATTTGGGAAGAGGAATAAATTCGATCAGGTCCGTATTGCTTTAAGTTATCAAAATTTATAATGAATTTACGATATGGAGCTGTACCTTCATAAGCTACCTTAATCTTGCTCGGAGTTGTGTTATTCATATCGTGATATACACCGAATATAGAATTTTTAGGTAATCCTGAATTCGGAATAGGACCTGCAATATAGTAAGGGCACTCTTTATTTCTTTGGGATAAATCAAAACTGACTACCCCATTATCGCTAACAATAATTTTGTTATAACTGTTACCATAAAAGCAAAAATTAAAACCTATATCTACAACTTCATCTCCGAATACATCGTCACTTTTTCCATTGGTATTACTAGTTGAAACTGGAGTACCTTTAGAAAAATCAACATGAGCAGGATATTCAATAGCAGAAACTTTATATTTATTAGATTGTTTTATAATAGGATATTCTGCGGATAACTCAATTTGTTTATTACCGTAAAAATTATAATCGCAATCAACCTTAACAATTTTTGAATTTCCGTTATGATCTTTAAGTGATACTTTCGGTTCTTCAAAATCTTGTGCGGAAAATTTACCAATAAAAAATATTAAAACAAACAGCAAATAAAGATTTTTCATTTTTTTTAATTAATTTATATTATTGTATAATTAATCAAATTCTAGCTAATTTAGAATTTTATAAAATACCAAGACAATCAAGGGATAAAGATATAAATTCTTATTTTTTTCGCACTAGTTTTTAATAAAAATTATACTATGTAACCTTCTCTCTAAAAATTTTTATTTACAAAAACGTAAATTTTATATAATAAATATAGCGTAAGGTTAAATAATTTAAAAAATTATATATTATGAAAAATAAATATGTTGTTTATAAAATTAAAATCGATTTGTGTATAACATTAATCGATCAGAGATAATTGTATTCTTTTTCTTTCAACATCAACATCTATGACTTTTACTTCAACGTGTTGATGAAGTTGCACAACGGTATTTATATCCGTGATAAATTCTTTACATACTTTTGAAATATGAATTAAACCATTTTCTTTAATACCTATATCTACGAAACATCCGAAATTGGTAATATTATTAATGATTCCCGGAACGGTCATTCCAATTTTTAAATCGTCTATTGTTTTTAAAGAAGGATCAAAAGCAAACATTTTGACCTGTTTTCTAGGGTCTAATCCAGGTTTTTCCAATTCTGCAAGTATATCTTCCAAGGTTAACATGCCTATATCATCTGTAATATAGCTTTTTATATTTATTTTTTGTATCTGTTCTTTATTACGAAGCAGATCATGTATTTCAATTCCTAAATCATCAGCCATTTGCCTCACGACAGGATAACATTCCGGATGAACGGCAGAGTTATCCAAAGGATTTAGAGAAGTGGGAATTCTTAAGAAACCAGATGCTTGTTGAAAAACTTTTTCTCCAAGCCTTGGTACCTTTTTTAATTCTTGTCTGCTATTAAACGCTCCATTTTCCGAACGATACTTCACTATATTTTCTGCCATCTTTTCTCCTATTCCAGAGACATAAGATAAAAGAGATTTACTCGCCGTATTGAGATTTACTCCTACACTGTTTACACAAGAAATAACTACTGCATCTAGTTCTTTTTTTAGTAAAGCTTGATCCACATCATGTTGATACTGACCTACACCAATTGCTTTAGGATCTATTTTTACCAACTCAGCCAAAGGATCTGATAATCTTCTACCTATGGAAACCGCGCCCCGTACGGTTACATCATAGGAAGGAAATTCTTCTCTTGCTAGCTTTGAGGCAGAATATACTGAAGCCCCCGCTTCATTAACTACAAATACTTTTAATGCGCGATCAAAAGCTATGGATTGTATCAATCGTTCGGTTTCTCGGGAAGCTGTCCCGTTACCTATGGAAATAGCCTCTACTTTATAAGCATTTACCAAAGATTTTATCTTCTTAACCGCTTCTTTACCTTCTTTCTGAGGCGGATGTGGATAAACGGTATCATTATGCAATAAATTTCCGTTTTCGTCTAAGCAAACTAATTTACAACCCGATTTATATCCCGGATCAATGGCTAAAATTCTTTTTTCACCTAAAGGGGATTGTAATAACAATTGCTTTAAATTGGATGAAAAAACCTGTATTGCTGTTTTATCGGCAGCTTCTTTTGCTATTTGAAATACTTCATTGCTTAGTGCCGGTTCCAATAGTCGTGAAAAAGAATCTTTTATTGCTAAGGAAAGCTGATCTTTGATTACTTTTTCGTTAGTTTTAATTATACATCTACTTATTATAGATAAGGCTTCATCTACCTCTACTTTTACTTTTATTCGTAAAAAGCCTTCTTTTTCTCCTCTTAGAATCGCTAATAATCGATGAGAGGGAGATCTTTTCAAGTTTTCTGAAAAATTAAAATAATTCGAAAATTTCTGTGCTTCATTTTCTTCTTCTTTTCCCTTTATAATTTTGGATTCTATAATTGCCGTTTGTTGAAAAAATCGTCTTAAGCCAGATCTCACAGAATTATTTTCATTGATCCACTCCGCTATTATATATCGTGCTCCTTGCAAGGCTTCTTCAGGAGTTGTAATATTTTCCGACAAGTATTTAGCACCCAACGTTGTTATATTGGGAATTGTCTTTTGGGCACACAAAATTTTTGCTAAAGGCTCCAAGCCATTTTCAATGGCTACAGATGCCTTCGTTTTTCTTTTCTTTTTGTAGGGTAAATAATAGTCTTCTAAAATAGTTAAATCAAAGCAGCTTTCAATGCGATCTCTAAAATCTTCGGTTAAGGCATCTTGTTCTTCAATACTTTTTATAATGAATTCCTTGCGCTTTTGAATTTCTTCAAAACCAGCTTTAAGTTTAGCTATGGTAAATATTTGAACTTCATCCAGGTTTCCTGTTATTTCCTTACGATAACGGGCAATGAAAGGAATTGTATGATCTTCGTCTAACAACTTTACAGTTGCTTCAATACTCCTTGAAGAAATATTGATCTGTTTCTGAATGAATGAGGTTATATTCATAATATTAATTTTAAAAGTAGTAATTCAGCTGCATTTTTTATGTGATAAAAATAGGTAATATAAAATTAATCGATTCTTTAAAATCAATTCTTCCATCTTTGTTAATATTAATAGAATCGGGCAAAAAAATCAATTTTATAATTAATAATTTATCCATTCTGTCAATAGCTATTATCTATATATTTATCTAATACTTAAATCCTTATTTTTGCTATGCTATCATAAATGTCTATTACAAAATACGGCCTTATATTATTAAAACTTATATTTTTGTATACTCATTACTAAAGATGATAAATTTAATACAAAAGTATTTCCCGAAGATAACTGAAAAGCAGACGAATAGGTTCGCGAAGCTTCCCGAATTGTACGCTCAATGGAATGAGAAGATAAATGTCGTATCTAGGAAAGACATAGATTCCTTACTTGAAAAACATGTTCTTCATTCCTTAGGCATTGCAAAAGTAATGCAATTCACTCCCACTACAAAAATTTTAGATATCGGTACAGGAGGCGGATTTCCGGGAATACCTTTAGCTATACTTTTTCCTGAATCTCAATTTACATTAGTGGATTCCATAGGCAAAAAGATTAAGGTTGTAAATGAAATTGCCCAATATTTAGAATTAGCTAATGTAACTGGCGTAAATGCACGTGCAGAAAATATTGTAGAAAAATTTGATTTTGTGGTAAGCAGAGCAGTTACTCAAATGCCCATCTTTATGTCTTGGATAAAAGGAAAATTTTTAAGTAAAAATAACAATAGTTTACGAAATGGCGTTTTATATTTAAAAGGAGGTGATTTAACTGAGGAGCTCAAAAATTTCCCTGCAGCTAAGATCTTTGATTTAAAAGATTATTTTGATGAAGAGTTTTTTATAACTAAAAAAGTCGTTTATATTAAAAATATGCACTAAAATTATGCGAAAAAAAACCCAATGGCTTATTCCACTGTTAGGAGCAAATCTATTAGTAAATGCTCAACTATCAGAAATTTATTATAACAATTATCCAATAAGCAATGCAAAAGAATTATATGAAAATGAAGCTTATCGAGGTTCACAATATATAATAAATGATTTAATAAATTTTTGCAATCTTAGATCCTACCAGTTGGAAATTGCAAATTTCTACGATGCTCTCATAAGTATTATTTTACAAGACGAAGAAGCCGAAAAGAAATTTGATGCATTTACGAATAAATATCCGCAAAGTGCATTGTCGGAAGGTGCACACCTTCAATTGGGAAATTACTATTTATTGCATCAGGATTATTATCGTGCAGCAGAAGAACTTGCTAAGGTTGACATTGGAAAACTTCCTCCAGGCCAAGTTGCAAGTCAATACATTAAGCTCGGATATGCACAATTTATGAATCAGGATTTTGAAAATGCTGAAAAAAATCTTGAAAAAGGCTCGTATAGTGATCAATATAAAGATCAGATCAACTATTTATTAGGGCATATTGCCTATGCTAATGGAGAGCATATTGAGGCTAAAAAAAGATTTACCTCTCTTTTAAATCATCCTGATTTTTCGGAAAAAATCAAACCTTACATGGTTCAAATTTATTTTAACGATGGTGAATATGACGCTGCAATTACTACCGGAAATTCATTATTAGCCTCTAATAAATATCCGGAACTTAAAAATGAGATTACGAAAATAATTGGAGAATGCTATTTTAAAAAACAAAAATATGCAGAAGCTGAGCCTTATCTTAAAATATATATAAGAAACAGTACTTCTCCTACTTTAAGCGATTATTATCAACTAGGATATGTACTGTATCAAGCCAAAAAATATGACGAAGCTGTCACTTATTTTAATAAAATTACGGTAGGTGACATTTCACCTATTTCACAGAATGCCTATTATCAACTAGGTAATTCTTATTTAAAAACTCATAAAAAGAAAGAGGCATTAAGCGCTTTTAAAGCTGCGGCTGAAATGGATTTTGATAAAAGAATTCAAGAAAATGCTTATTTAAATTATGCTAAATTGAGCTTTGAAGTAGGAAATCCATATGAATCTGCCTCTAAAGTTTTAAATACTTACTTAAGTAAATATCCCAAATCCAATTATACTCTTGAGATCAATGAATTACTAATTAGATCATATATTGATTCGGGTAATTTTTTAGAAGCTTCAAAACTTCTTTTTTCAATCCCAAACAAATCTCCTGAATTGAAACTTAAAGAGCAAGAAGTTGCTTATGCATATGGGGTACAGCTTTATAATCAAGGTAAGATCAAATTAGCCTCTAATGAATTTGAGAAAGCTATTCGTTTAAAAAATAATTCGGAATTTTATGCTCGCTCTCTATATTGGATGAGTGATTGTCAATATCAATTAGGTAATTATCAAAATTCTATAGATTATTTACAACTTTTACAAAGTACCGGCAAACTTATACCTGAAAGTCAGCAAATTATGTATCAAAAAGGATACTCTTTTTTAAAATTAAATAATTTTGATAAAGCTGCTGATGCATTCCAGGAATATCTTAAAAATCCTAAGCAAGAATTTAAAGCGGATGCAGAGGTTAGACTAGCAGATGCTTTTTTAGGAAATAATCACCTAGATCAGGCAGCCACTATGTACGAACGGTCTTATTCATCCAATAACGAAGATAAGGAATATTCTCAGTATCAAAAAGCTATTGTATACGGCCTTCAAAAAAATTACAAGAGTAAAATCACCGAACTTGAAAAATTTATAAAAGATTATCCTAAATCAATAAATACCATTAATGCTTATTTTGAATTAGGGTCGGCATATGCTGAAATTGGAGATTATAAGAATTCTAATACGTATTTTCAAAAAGTTATCAGCTTTTCAAAAAATAATGATTTGGTGGCTAAATCCTATATAAATATTGCTGATAATTTGACTACTCAAAAAGATTATCAAAAAGCTATTGTAAATTATGGAACTATTGCCGATACTTATGCCAAAACTGAGTATGCATTACAGGCTATTACTGGAGCAAAAACGGCTTTTATAGAAAGCGGCAAAGAAAACGAATACATAGATTGGGCTAAGAGCAAAGGATATAACATTGATAACGCTGAAGCTGAAGAGCTGACTTTTATGTCTGCCCAAAAGAAATTTTTAAATAAAGATTATGAAACAGCCTCTCAAGAATTTACTACTTTTTTAATTAAATTTCCTAATACAAGCCGTAAAATTTCTTCGCTTTATTATTTAGGAGAATGTAATTTTCAAAACAATAATTATACACAAGCTGTAAATGAATTGAAAGACGTAGCAAATTCATCCAATGAATTTCAAGAAGATGCTTTAGTAAGGCTTTCCCAAATTTATCTAAAACAGGAAAAAGATGGAGATGCTCAAAATTCCTTGGAATCTTTGTATAAAATTACTTCTAATCAAAATTATCGATCTTTTGCCGAATTAGAACTTATGTATATCTATTCCGATCAAAATGAATTTAGCAAGGCTAATGAGATGGCTGTAAAAGTGCTGAATAATTCAAAAAATTCTGCTACTGTAAAAGAACAAGCATCTTTAATCAAAGCGCGAAGCTTATATAATACTGGAAAAATCAAGGAAGCTAAATCAATATTTACAACACTTGAGCAATCTAAAAACAATGCTGTAAAAGCCGAGACTTTGTACTATAATGCTTTGTTTAAAAATATCGATAAAAAATACGAGGCCAGTAATTCAGTTATTTTTAATTTGACATCTAAATATTCCGATCAGCAGTATTGGGGAGCTAAAGCATTACTTATAATGAGCAACAATTATTTCAATCTTAAAGATAATTATCAGGCTACTTATATATTGGAGCAAATTATAGAAAATTATAAAGAGTTTCCAGATGTAATACAAGAAGCCCAAGCTCAGCTTAACAAAATTAAATAATTATACCAAGTTTAGAAGTTTATGAATACTCAATATAAAATACTGTCACTTATTTTTTTACTAACTATTTTTACTAATTTAGGATATTCTCAGATTAAAGAAGAAACTTTAAACATTAGACAAAAGAAAAATCCGCAAGTTAATGTAAAAGATATAGAGAAAAAGAAAACAGACCCCGATAAATATCCACCGACGAATGAAAATATGCCATCAAAAAAGGATTCTTTAAATTATACTATTATCGATGTTCCGGCAGTTTCTGAGTTTCAAACTTCTCAGTTACCTCCTCAATCATTAAATACTGATTTTACTAATTCGTATTACGAAAATCATGCAAAAATCGGATACGGAACTAGAAATACATTGCTAGGAGATCTGTATTTCAATTATCCGATAAATAATAATTTATCTGGGATAAAATTGTCTACACTTTCTACTGATGGCCCTAAAAATAAATACGATTGGAAAACGTCTTCTACAAATATAGACGCCGAAGCTTTTTATATTTTTAAATTAAAAACAGGAAAATTACATTTTGCAGGAAATTATACCTATAACGGATCGAATTATTACGGACTAAATGTTCCAGAATTAAATGCTACTCCAGGGATGAATGTAAGACAAAATACAAACCAACTTACTTTTAAATCAGACTATGATATGTATAGCAATAATTACCTGGATAAAGCTTCTTTAAAAACCGGATATATGTGGGACAAGTTCGATTCTAAAGAAACTTTTGTCAACTTAAAAGCGAAGTTAGCTAAAAGCTCAGAAAATACAAATATTATGTTATCAGGTTTGAATTTTGGTGTAGAAGCAGATGTATTATTTAATTATACTTATACACATTTTGGTATAGATACTAAAAATAAATATTCTTTCCTTACTGCTGGATTTTCTCCCGTATTACGGATATCCAGTATGGGATCTTATCTTAAAGTCGGAGCCAATATCGCCTATAATGGAGAATTAGAAGGCAACAATACAAAAATATTTTTTCATCCTAAAGCAGAATTTTTGTTCAATGCTGCCAAAGAAATTAGCGTCTATGCTGGTATAGACGGGGGAATAAAGTTAAATAATATGTCGAATCTATTTTCGGAAAATCCGTATTTATATTCTAATCAATTGCTCAGACCTACTAATGTACTTTATAAAGTATATGCTGGTGTGAAAGGAGATATTGATGAAAGTATAAAATATGAAGCAGAAGGTTCTTTCAGCAAAGCAGAAAATCTTTATTTTTATATGAGAAATCCTTACGATCTTATCATATCTTCTAATTTAAAATCCTACAATAGGTTAAATACTTTTAATGCTGTTTATGATGACGGAAATATTATTACCGTTAAGGGTGCTTTACAATACTTTTGGAACGGAGATTTAAGTTTCGGTTTGGAAGGTGAATATCATAACTATAATCTTGATGTACTTAAGCATGCATATAGCTTACCTGACTACAAGATCGGATTAGATGGAAATTATAAAACTTTAGAAGATAAATTGAAATTTGAGGCAAAATTATTTTTTACCGGAGAAAGAAAAAGTAATTATTTCTACTATGAACCTGTATCAGCAACTATTAAAGAAGGAATTACTACGTTGGATAGTTATGTTGATCTTAATCTCTCAGCTTCTTATAAATTGATAAATAATTTTTCAATATTTATAAATGGAACTAATTTATTCAGCAAAAATTATGAAAGATTTCAAGGATATAAAGTTTTAGGTGCTCAAGTAATGGGAGGTGTTTTAGTCCAATTTTAGTATAAATTTAGAGCAAAATTAATAACTTTATAATTCTTATTTTGTCATTAATTTAATTAACTTATATCTATGTTCAAAAGATTAAGAACTATTTTTGAAGCCAACGGATTCGAGGTTATTTCTCGAATCTCGGAAAAATTTGGGGTGCGTGCCTCTAAATTAAGGCTTCTATTTATTTATCTTTCGTTTATTACATTAGGTGGCATTTTTGCTTTATATCTTACCGGAGCTTTTTTTCTATGGATTAAAGATAGCATTATTATTAAGCGTCCCTCTGTATTCGATTTGTAAATTTTTAATTTTTTCAAGTATCTTTTCTGTTTTCTGTCGTTAGATCTTTCTTATCTTCTTGATTTTCAAATAATTCAGAAGAACTTATGGAATTAAAATCCTCAGGATATTCATTTTTATATCTTTCCCAAAGTTCATCATCATCCGAGTGATCATATTCTTCCGTCTCCCAATTAGGTTTCTTCCTTTTTTTCCCTATATTTCTTAACATATAAGCTAATATAAATCCTGTTACTGCTCCCGAAAGATGACTTTCCCAAGAAATATGCTCTCCATTAAAAATTCCTAACAACTCTCTTGGGAATATTCCCCAAACCATACTCCCATATAAAAAAACGACTAGTAACGATACCGCCATTAATGTTTTTTCACCCCTAAAAATTCCACTAAAAAATAGAAAAAAAGCGAGTACATAAATAATTCCACTTGCTCCTATATGACATGACAAAATAGAAGAATTCATGATCGTAAAATCAGGCAACATCCAAACCACTATCCCTGATATTAGCCATCCATTGATTAACACGAAATAAGCTAATTTATCATAAAATTGAAAAGTAAAAAACGTTAAAACATATAATGGTACTGTATTACTGATTATATGCTTAAGATTTCCATGAAAAAGTGGGGCAAGTATGATCCCTCTCAATCCCTTAAAGCTTAGCGGTATAATTCCATAACATTCTTTTAAAATTATGAAATTTTGCAATAAATACACAAGCCAAATAACACCTATAAGTATGGTAGGAACTATAATGGCTTCTTTATGTATAGGGATCTTATGCACTGAGATTTATTATATGTATTTTTGATTCTTTTTTAATAAACTTAATTTTATCATATTATAATAAAAACGGCAAGAAATTTCTTACCGTTTTTATGTTATTATTTTATTATTAAAATTATAAGATTTTTTTCCATTCTTTAATAGCTTCTGTATTTAATCGGATGTAATCTTTATTTCCTTCTTTTTGGGCTCCCTCCAAAGATTTTTCAGCAGAATCTATTGCCCCTTTTATATCTCCTAATTTTGCCTGAATTTGTGATTTAACTCTAAAATACCAATAAGGAGATTCTCCTTGTTTCAAATCAATAGCCCTATTAATCCAATTCAAGGCTTTTTTCATATCTCCATTAGATTGTAAGTAGTAATTAGCTGAGGCATAATAAGCATTTGCATCAGCTTTTGGATTAGATAAAATCCCTTCTATACTTGCATTGGCTATCTTTTGGGTAGGCACATTAAAAATAACATCTGCTAACACTTGATCCCATATAAATTGTAAATGCGCAGAATTGTCTGAAAGGTTATTAATTCCAATAGTAAAAGATTCCACAGATTCCGCTAATTTTTTTATAGGCACTGTTGTCTTTAATACCACTTTATTATCATCCCATTTTTCAGGATTTCCCCAATTTTCATGATCCGAATAAAAAATTATATCCCATTTATCATCATAAGGAATCGTATATATGGCATATTTCCCTTTAGGAAGAGTTTTACCGTCGATTTCAATGTCATCACCAAATTTGATTGTCGTATTTTCATTGGCACCGGTTCTCCAAATTTGCCCATAAGGTACTAACCCACCGAAAATAACTCTTCCTTTTTTGTTAGGCCGTGAATAAACATATTCAACATCTGTTAAACCCACCATTTGCTCAACTTCAGCTTTTAAACTTGCTGCCGGAGTTTTTACTTGTTGAGCTTCACTAAAATGTGAAAATAATGTAAGAGCTGATAATAAGATTATTTTTTTCATATTTAATACCTTTATTTATTAACGATTTTTGCCCATGTATCTTTTAAAGTTACCGTCCTGTTAAATATAAGATGTTCAGTCGTTGAATCTTCATCTAAAGCAAAATATCCAAGTCTCTGAAATTGGTATTTATTACCAATATTTGCATCTTTCAAGCTAGGTTCGGCATATCCGTAAATAGTTTTTAAAGAATCCGGATTCAAAAAATTTAAAAAATCATCCTCCTGGGTGTCTGGAGATTCTTCTTTAAATAAACGATCATAAATTCTTACTTCAATAGGCAATGCATGTTTTACTGACACCCAATGTAAAGTTCCTTTTACTTTTCGCATACTTTCTTCTGTACCACTACCACTTTTGCTTTTATCGTCATAGGTACAGTAAATTGTCTGAATTACTCCATCATGATCTTTTTCTACAGATTCAGCTTTAATAATGTAAGCACCTTTTAATCTCACTTCTCCGCCTAGAGTCAATCGGAAAAACTTTTTGGGAGCTTCTTCTAAAAAATCTTCTCTTTCGATATATATTTCTCTTGAAAAAGGTACCTCTCTTTCGCCGGCATCTTTATCTTCTGGATTATTTTCAACAATTACCTTTTCCTCTTGATTTTCAGGATAATTGGTAATTATCACTTTAACAGGATTGATTACAGCCATCACTCTAGGCGCAATCTTATTTAAATGATCCCTTACTGTAAATTCTAACAAAGCAAAATCTATAATATTGTCTCTTTTTGCTACCCCTACCCTTTCCATAAAATCTTTAATGGCTTCCGGCGTGTACCCTCTTCTTCTCATACCTGATACCGTAGGCATTCGCGGATCATCCCATCCTGCTACATAATTTCCTTCAACCAAACGCAAAAGCTTTCTTTTACTGGTTATTGTATAACTCAAATTTAATCGAGCAAATTCACGTTGTTTACTCTTTACTTTTGTAGGTTCATATACTTGATCTAAAAACCATTCGTATAAAGGCCTATGATTTTCGAATTCCAACGAACATAAAGAATGAGAAATTTGCTCTATATAATCAGATTCACCATGAGTCCAATCATATAACGGATAGATGCACCAATCATTACCGGTTCTTTGATGATGTTTTTTCAAAATTCGGTACATAACAGGATCTCTCATATTCATATTGGGAGATTTCATATCTATTTTTGCGCGAAGCACACAACTTCCTTCTTCAAATTCTCCATCTTTCATTCTTTTTAAAAGATCTAGGTTCTCTTCTACACTTCTATTTCTATAAGGACTATCAATACCATCCTCAAAAGGATTCTTTTTTTGTTCATTAATTTGTTCAGAGGTTTGATTATCCACATATGCTTTTCCTTCTTTCACTAATTTTACCGCCCAATCATATAATTGTTGGAAATAATCAGAAGCATAGCACTCTTTATCCCAGCTATATCCTAACCATTCAACATCTTTTTTTATTGCCTCTACATATTCTTGATCTTCTTTTACTGGATTGGTATCATCAAAACGTAAATTAACAGGCACCTTATATTTATGCCCCAAACCGAAATTAATCCATATAGCTTTAATATGACCTACATGAAGATAGCCGTTGGGTTCGGGTGGAAATCTAAATCTCAATTTTTCTTTAGGAAAACCATTTTCCATATCCTCTTCTATAATCTGCTCTAAAAAATTTAAAGGTTTTGTTTCTTCTTGGTGCATAATATAATTTAGTTATAAGCTTACAAATTTAAGTCATTTTTAATAGTAAAATTCATATAATATTTCAAACATATAAAATATTTTCAATGATTTAACTTTTCTTAGATAAGGCTTTAAGAATATTTAAAAATATAGAATTCTCGCAAATTGATCAACGAAAATTATTAATTTTGTAGGATGAAGGAACGTTTCATTCCTATTTTATCGGGATTAATGACCATTTCCCTTATTGTTTTTGTGGGATTGCAGATTTTTTGGTTAAAACAGGCTATTGATGCAGGAGAACAGGATTTTTCCTCTCATGTCTATAAAGCACTAAACAGCTCTTCAAAAAAAATCAATACGATTGAAATTAATAAATTTTACAAACCCTTCACAAATTTTTATCAAGATATAAATAAACAGAAAGATTCCAGCACCATACAAACAGCAATGAGTGTTATTGATTCTCAATCTGTTAAATATATCATTTACAAAAAAACGATTGTCAATAAAAAACCTCTCGTCATCCCCTTTTCAAAAAAAGATACGCTAAAGATAACCAACTTATTGACAGACGAAGGAGTCCTCAAAATAAAAAAAGATTCTTTTCAAACCAATATTAGGCCCATTGAAAGAAATATTGAAAATAGTTTTATAAGTCCTAAATTTACATTGGATGAATTTGCTAGGTTAAGTGTTAATCAGATGAGCTTAGAATCGAGAGTTAATATCCAATTAATTGATTCTGTGGTTTATCTAGAACTAAAAAAACATAACATTAATACCGAATTTAAGTGCGGAATTCTCAATAATAAGCTTAAGCTTACCAAAATCCACAGCGAAGATTTTACTTTAAATAATAACCTTACTCAAAATTATAACGTTGTATTGTTTTCAGATGGAAAAGATAACGCTCAATATTATCTTTCTGTATATTTTCCTTCAAAGCAATACTCTGTACTAAATCCTATTTTAGGAGCAATTGGAGTTACCATTGCATCTACCCTCGTAATAATAGCTATCTATATAGCTTCGATATATTATATGTCTCAGCAAAAAAAGATTTCTGAAATAAAAACAGATTTCATTAATAATATGTCGCATGAATTTAAAACCCCTATTGCAACAATCAATATAGCCACGGATGCATTAAACTCAGAAAAAGTACAGTCAGATCCAGATAAAATGAAATTTTATACCTCGCTAATAAAGCAAGAAAATGAAAGAATGAAAAAACAGGTAGAAATGGTTTTGAGAATGTCCAAACTTGAACGTAATGCTCTTCAGCTTATAAAAAAAGAAACGGATATAGAACAAATTTTAAAAAATAGCATTAAAACGGTTCGAATTCAGGTAGAACAAAGAGGGGGCACCATAAAAGAAGACTACCAAGCTAAAAAGCATGTGGGAAATGTAGATGGTTTTCACCTTACCAATGCTTTTGTAAATATCTTAGATAACGCGAATAAATATTCGTTGGAGAAACCCGAAATATATGTTAAAACTTATAATGACAAAAATAATTATGTAGTTGAAATATCCGACAAAGGCAAAGGAATGTCTGAAAATGTAATGAAAAGGATATTTGAAAAATTTTATCGGGAAGAAACTGGAAATATACATAATGTAAAAGGTCATGGTTTAGGTTTAACTTATGTGAAAAATATTATTAAGTTACATAATGGTGGTATTAAAGTTGTAAGTAAATTACATAAAGGAACCACCTTTATAGTACGAATTCCTCTAAATTAATAAATATCATGGATAAAAAAGTAAAGCTATTATTAGTAGAAGATGATCCAAGTTTTGGTGCTGTTTTAAAAGATTACCTATCTATTCACGATTACGATGTGACTCTTTCTGTGGATGGAGAAGATGGGCTAGAAAAGTTTAAAGCAGATCATTTCGATATTTGTCTTTCTGATGTAATGATGCCGAAAAAAGATGGATTTACGTTAGCCAAAGAAATCATTGACATAAATCCTGATGTTCCAATTATCTTTTTAACTGCAAAAAATATGCGTGAAGACATTTTAACTGGATATAAGCTTGGAGCAAATGATTATATAACAAAACCTTTTGATTCAGAAGTATTACTATATAAGATAAATGCAGTTTTACAAAGAAATTCAAATTCTACCGTTAGTTCAGAAAATGAAGATAAAGAAATCTATGAGATTTCTAATTTTAAATTTAACACAAAATTGAGACAATTAGAAGTTAATGGTAAAATGCACAAACTATCACCTAAAGAAAATGAACTTTTAAAACTTTTATGTAAATATAAAAATGATCTAATGCCGAGAGAAGAAGCGCTCACTAAAATTTGGCATAATGATAATTATTTCACCTCTCGAAGTATGGATGTATATATTGCTAAAATTAGAAAATTATTAAAAGATGACGACAATGTTGAAATTGTAAATATACATGGAGAAGGATTTCGCTTATTAGTGAAAGATTAACCTTACTATTTTTGTACGAAATAAGTTTTTTATTCTTCTTATATTATGAAGAATAAATGAACTTATTTTTACAATTTTTAATTTACTAACAATTTTTATTAATATTTAGACGATCTTTTCTTACCAATGGAGACCTTTGACAACTCTCAAAACATATTAGAATTAGAAAATGAAAAACCAAGTAAACTTATTTGGAAATATGCTATTCCGGCAATAATAGGAACTGTTGTAATAGCATTATACAATATTATTGACAGTATATATATAGGCCATGGACAAAATTTGGGAGACCATGCTATAGGTGGATTAGGAATTTTATTGCCGATTATGAATTTTATTTCAGGATTAGGTATGTTGGTTGGATCGGGTGCATCTACACGCACTTCTATATTCTTAGGACAAAAGGATATAAGATCAGCGGAAATAGTAGTCGGTAATTCTGTTTTATTAGCTGTTGTCTTAACCCTATTAATGATTATAGCTATTTATATTTTTATAGATCCTATTTTATTAGCCATTGGGTCTACTCCCCAAACATTTCCATTTGCTAAAGAATTCTTGGTATACTACCTCCCTGGAAATATATTTTTAACTGTAAATTATGCTCTTAATAGCATTATGCGCGCTTCTGGATATCCTAAAAAAGCTATGTACATGATGCTCATAGGTGTCGCAGCCAATATTATATTAGCCCCAATTTTTATATTTATATTGCAATGGGGTATGAAAGGAGCCGCCATCGCTACCAATTTGTCTATGGCTATAGGTCTAGGAGTAGTATGTAAGCATTTTCTTAGCTCTCAATCAATTGTATCGTTTAAAGAATGTAATTTAAAACCTGATTTTAAAATCATATGGTCAATTATTAATGTGGGTTTTGCACCCTTTTTTATGTTAATTGCAGCATCTATTGTTGTTTTATTTATTAATAACAGACTTAATGTATACGGAGGTAGTACTGCAATAGAGGCTTATACCATCGCCAATAGACTTATTATGGTATTTATAATGGTATTAGTGGGACTAACACAGGGAATGCAACCCATCATAGGATACAATTTTGGAGCTAAAAATATGAAGAGGGTTAAAGAAACTTTAAATTATAGCCTTAAAACAGGTTTAACTATCGGATGTTTAGGCTTTTTATTTGGATTTCTTTTACCTAGCCTCGTAGTTCAACCCTTTAATCCATCTCCTAATTTAGCGAAAGAGGCGGCCGTAGCTTTACAAATTATGACTATAACACTACCATTAAGTGGTATACAGATGGTTATTTCAAACTTTTTTCAATGTATCGGAAAGGCTATCATAGCTTTTATTTTAAGCATGAGCAGACAATTTTTAATATTAGTTCCATCTTTATTTATTTTACCAAATTACCTAAAATTAAATGGTGTGTGGTGTTCTATACCTTTATCCGACTTCTTATCAACACTCTTAGCTGTAATCATATTTTATTGGCAACTTCGACAAGTTAAAATTTTAAATTAAACTATTTATTAACGATATGTTAAAATTAGTTTTTTTTTTATTTATATTTGCATTTCAATTTCATTACTATTAAACAATTAAATATGTTTAATTAATAATATATGATCATAGATTATCTTACAATAGAAAAAAAGCATCGATAAGTTAAATATTTACTAAATACAATTTTTTTAAGCCATGCAAGAAAAAAAAGCGTTATTTGTTCTTTCTCCTTTTGAATTACCTGACGTTGATTTAGCCTTAAAAACTATTAATACCGGGGCCTTTCCAATCCTACATTTGGGAAGAGATAAAAACAGAGCTATTCAAAGTTTAAATGAGCTCTCTGAAAAAACAAAAGAATCATTTGGAGTATGTTTCGTCTCGGAAAATATGACAGACATCTCACTTCCGGAAAATGTTACCAAAGTATTTATTCCCTTTAATTTTAAAATTTCCGTTAAAAAAAATGTGGAAATTTTTTACCAGATTCATTCTCTAGATGAGGCAGAAGAAGCCATCAAAATGGGTGCGGAATCTATCATATTAAAAGGGAATGAAGGCGCAGGAAAAGTGGCTTATGAATCTTCATATGTTCTTTTACAAGGAATAAAAAATAAGCACAAAAAATTAAAAACTAAAATTTACATACAAGGAGGAATGGGTATTCATACCTCAGCTGCCGCCTTAGCAATGGGAGCGCAAGGTATTATACTTGATAGTCAAATCGCTCTTTTTCCAGAATGTAGCATTTCTAAAGAATTAAAAAATATTTTTAATAAATTAAGCGGAAGTGAAACTGTTATTATTGACAATTTCAGAATTCTACTTAGAAAAAATTCTCCTGAACTACCTATACAACCTAAATTTGAAGATATTCTACCATTTTTAGGCGGTCTTGATCTTTCTCAAAATATACTTCCAATGGGACAAGATATCTGTCTATCTGTAGATTTTGTAGAACGTTATAAAAAACTTGAAAATTTAATTATAGCTATTCAAGAAGCTGCTTACGGACATTTACTACAAGCTAAAAATTTAAATATTATTGGAGAGCACAGTCCCCTTGCTCAGGAATTGGGAACCCGATTTCCAATTGCACAAGGACCAATGGCTAGGGTTAGTGATGTACCTGAATTTGCAAATGAAATTGCTAAAGAAGGAGGTGTTCCATTCATAGCAATGAGTCTTATGGTAGGACAAGCAGCTAAAGATGCTGTAGAAAAAACTCATGCCCTACTAAAAGATAAAGCTTGGGGTGTTGGTATACTAGGATTTGCTCCCGCACAATTGCGAGATGAGCAAATGAAATACATTTTAGAAAATAAGCCTCCTTTTATTATTATTGCAGGCGGTAGACCTTCCTTAGCCAAACCTTATGAAAAAGAAGGAATTAAAGCTTTTTTACATGTACCTTCAGTAGCTCTATTGGATATGTTCCTAAAAGAAGGTGCCAGAAAATTTATATTTGAAGGAAGAGAAAGTGGTGGGCACGTTGGCCCATTGCCTAGTATGGTACTTTGGGAGAAGCAAATCTACCGTTTATTAAAAGACGATCAGCCTTCAACCTTGAATATTTTCTTTGCTGGAGGAATTCATGATGCATTTTCTTCCGCCTTTATTTCAATCATGTCTGCTTCATTAGCAGCAAAAGGAGCTAAAATAGGTATTTTAATGGGTACCTCTTACCTATTTACCAAGGAAGCTGTAAAAACGGGCGCTATCTCTGAAGAATATCAAAAACAATCTGTAGCTCATGATAAAACAGTTTTATTAGAAGCTGCTCCAGGACAAGAAACCAGAGCTTTACCTACTCCCTTCACTAAGCTCTTCGATCAAGAAAAACAACGTTTATTTGCTGAAGGCTTAGATTCCAAAGAAGTTTGGCTGAAATTGGAAGAAATGAATTTAGGGCGTCAAAGAATCGCTGCAAAAGGTATTGAAAGACAAGGAAAAGAGCTCGTAAAACTAACAAGTGACGAACAATTAGATAAAGGAGTGTTTATGATAGGCCAAGTAGGTGCTCTAAGGAGCAAATCTCTCTCTATAAAAGAACTCCATAAAGAAGTGGCTATTGAAAATAATAAAGTCATTTCTCAATTAAATAATCTTGTAGAACCTGCCCGAGAGTCAAGCAACTCCAAACTCGCAATAGTAGGAATGGCAGGTATTTTCCCACAAGCAAGAACTTTAGAAGAATATTGGAAAAATATACTATCAGGAAAAGATTGTATAACTGAAGTTCCTGATGATAGATGGAATAAAGAATTATTCTATAATCCGGACACAAGAGATACAGATTTCGTATCTTCAAAATGGGGCGGATTTATACCTACCATAGACTTTGATCCATTAGAATTCGGCATCCCGCCACAGTCATTAGCTTCTATAGAGCCTGTACAATTATTAAGCCTTTTAGTAGCAAAGAGAGCCTTAGAAGATGCCGGATATGACATGAAGACTTTCGATGGAGAGAATACATCTGTAATAATTGGAGCTGAAGGTGCTACAGAACTAGCATCTAGCTATGGTTTTAGAGGTTACGCTAAACAAGTTTTCGGAGATCTTCCCGAAGAATTAAAAAGTATGCTTCCTAAATTAAATGAAGACTCATTTCCTGGAGTTTTATCTAACGTTGTAGCAGGAAGAATTACTAATCGTCTTAATTTAGGAGGAACTAATTATACTGTAGATGCAGCTTGTGGTGCTTCTTTAGCAGCCGTAGATATAGGTTGCCAAGAATTACAGAATAAAAGAACCGATATTGCAGTTATTGGAGGTGCTGACTTACACAATGGACTGAATGACTTTTTAATGTTTTCAGCTACCCATGCCCTTTCAAAAAAAGGAAAATGTGCCTCTTTTGATGCTAATTCCGATGGAATTTCGCTAGGAGAAGGTATAGGAATGATTGTAGTAAAAAGGTTGGAAGATGCAGAAAGAGATGGTGATAGAATATATGCTGTAATCAGAGGAACCGGTGCCAGCAGTGATGGGAAAAGTTTAGGTATGACCGCTCCAAATAAAAGAGGGCAAATGAAAGCCCTACAAAGAGCCTATAAGCATGCAGGTATTTTACCTTCTGAGGTAGAATTAATTGAGGCTCACGGAACCGGAACTGTAGTTGGAGATAAAACTGAATTAAGTGCATTAACCGAAATGTTTTTAGAGTCCGGGGCATTAGTAGGACAAACTCACTTAGGCTCCGTAAAAACACAAATCGGACATACAAAATGTGCCGCAGGAATGGCTGGTTTAATTAAAACGGCCTTATCAACCTATTACGGTATTCAACCCCCAACTATTAATTTAACGAATCCAAATTCTTTTTATAATAAAGATAGTAGTCCATTTAAATTTAACACCAAAGCAGGAATTTGGAGCAGTGAAAAAAGAATATCAGGAGTTAGTGCCTTTGGTTTTGGTGGAACCAATTTTCACGTAGTTTTGGAAAATTATAAGTCAGATATTCCATCTACAAGCAGCTTAACTGCATGGCCCTCTGAATTGTTCGTTTTAAAAGGAGATAATTTACAAGAAGCCAAACAAGTAGCTCAAAAAATTAAAAACTTATTACTTATAAATAGCACATTAAATATAAAAGATATTGCTTATAGTTTAGCTGTTGCTAACACTAAAGAAATTCAGGCTTCAATAGTTGCTTCGAATACTTTTGAACTAGAAAATAAAATTGATATTTTCCTTTCTGGTAAAGAAGATGCAGGAATTTATTTAAGAGCTCCTAAGGAAGGTAAAGTAGCCTTTTTGTTTTCAGGACAAGGTAGTCAAAGAATTAATATGGCCCGCGATCTTTTTGTAGCATTCCCGTCAATGAGATCTTTATTGCTTAAGAATAAAGAATATGAAAAAATATTATTCCCCCATACCGTATTCGATGAGGAAAGTAAGAAATTACAACAAGCTATAATCACAAAAACACAAAACGCACAACCTACTTTAGGTATTGTAGATTATGCTATTGCTAGCTTCTTAAGATTTTTGGGAATAGAGCCGGATATGATTGCCGGACATAGCTATGGAGAACTTCCTGCCTTAAGTTTTGCCGGAGTTTTCAAACCTGAAGAATTGGTTTCTTTAAGTAGAAAAAGAGCGAATGCGATTTTAGAAGCAGTAGGTCATGACAAAGGTAAAATGATTGCTTTAAATCTACCGGAATCTGAAATAAAATTATTACTTGAAAAAGAAAAAGAAGTATGGGCTGTAAATTTCAATTCCAATAAACAAACTATTATGGCAGGTTCTACTGCCGGAATGGATAAGTTTATGAAGAAATTAACAGATAATAAAATAACTTACAGAGAATTAGCTGTTGATTGTGCCTTTCATAGTCCATTATTAAATAAGTCTAAAGATATATACTTGAAAGAACTTAGCAAAGTTGATTTTAAATCTCCGAATTTAGCAGTTTGGTCCAATACAACTGCCGAATTATATCCTTCACAACCAGATGAAATCAAAAAACGCTTAGCTGAACATTTAATCAATCCGGTATACTTTACAAAGGAGGTTACTAGAATGTATGCTGAAGGAGCAAGAGTTTTCATTGAAACCGGTCCTGGTAAAGTATTAATAAATCTTGTTCAATCTACTTTAGGTAATCAAGAAATTACGCCCATACAGACTGAAGAAAAAGAAAAAGAAGGTATTAACTTCTTGCTTCATGCTTTAGCTAAATACATTGCTACGGGTAGAAATATAGATCTAGAAAAATTATTTGAAGGAAGAAAAGTATCTACCATAAACCTTGATGAACCGGAAAATTATAAAAAGAAATCAACAAATTGGTTAATCAATGGTCATTATGCCGTACCTTCTGTAGGTAGCCTTCCTCCAAACGGAGCCCTTCCAATTAGTAAACCAATTAATTTAAATTATGGTGCCATTTCCGATAATCATACCATGAATAATAATCTTACTCAAGCTGACCAAGTTATCCTTGAATATTTAGGTAACATGAGATCTATGATACAAAACCAAAGAGACGTTATGTTAGGTTACTTTGGTCAAAATCCAGGAACTATTGCAGCTCCTCAGGCAAGAACAACTATACAAGTTCCAGTTCAAAATAATGCTATTGTTACCTCACAACAACAAGTCGTTGTAGCATCACAAGCAAGTACTCCTGCTCAGGTATCCGCTAAAAATACTACACCGGCTTTATCTATTGAAGTTATTAAAGACACTTTACTTGAAACAGTCAGTGAGAAAACAGGTTATCCTATTGACATGCTAGGTCTGGATATGGATTTGGAAGCAGATTTAAGCATCGATTCCATTAAAAGAATGGAAATTATCGGTGAATTAAAAGAAAAATTAAAAATAACTGCTGATTTCGAAGAATCAGAAGATGCTATTGAAAAAATGGCTTCTATAAAAACTCTTAGTGGTGTTATTGGTTGGATGGAAGAATTAGTTAAATCTGAACAATCCACATCCCAAGCAATAGTTGTTGCTACTAATATTTTGCCTGAAGCTGTACCTAGTGCTAAAAAAGAAGTTTTTTCAATAGAAACTATTAAAGACGCTTTACTTAATACCGTTAGTGAAAAAACAGGCTATCCCATTGATATGCTAGGGTTAGATTTAGATTTAGAAGCAGATTTAAGTATTGATTCTATTAAAAGAATGGAAATCATAGGTGCATTACGTGAAAAATTAAATATCACCTCTGATTTTGAAGAATCAGAAGATGCTATTGAAAAAATGGCTTCCATAAAAACTCTTAATGGAGTAATTGGATGGATTGAAGATCTTGCAAATGGTGATTCTTCCGACAAATCCGATAATAAAATTGTTGTCAAACCGACCGTTAATGAAATATCCTTTGAAGCTGAAAAAGATGAGTCCCTTTTACGAACTCGTTTTGAATTAGAGGAATATTCTATAAATTCAACCGAAAAAATCACTATAGAAGGTAAAAAATTTGCCTTAACAGATGATGGTAAATCCTTAGCTAAAAACATAAAAAAAGCTCTTGAAGCTAAAGGAGCCATAGTTGATATTATTTCCAATAAGAATACAAATATTTCCTCTTATGACGGTCTACTAATTTTAGCATCATCTAAAGCTACTAAACATTATACCATTAAAGACGCATTTACTTTAATAAAAAGCGCTGATATGGATCGTATTAAATGGATATATAGTTTCAGCGACCTTATGGGAGAATTAGAAGGCAAAAAGGATCGTAAAGAATTGAAAAAGATTCAAGGTTTCCCAGGATTAATAAAAAGTTTAGCTCGTGAATATTCTAAAATAAATTGTAGAGCTATTGTATCCAATACCCTTTTTACTGTTGAAGATATATCACAAATCGTTTTAGATGAAATACAAGCATCTGATATTGCTGCTGAAGTTATTTATAAAGGAACTGATCGTTTTCGTTTAAACCTAGTGCCGGAAGATATATCGATAAATGGTAATTCTCAACTTAACTTAGAAAAAGATTCTGTAGTTTTGGTATTAGGAGGAGCACAAGGAATTACTGCTGAACTTACCAATCAACTATCTACAGAATATCCTTGTCATTATATTTTAGTAGGAAGGTCTGCTGAACCTACTGAAGAAGATAAAAAATACATTTCATTAAAAGATAAAAATGAAATTCGTAAGTATCTTATCAATGAAGAGCAAATGAAAACTCCAACTGAAATTGAGAAAAAAACACAAAAGATTGATAAAACCAACCATATCATACAAACTATTTCCAATATTGAAAAATCTGGTTCTAAAGTCACCTATGTTTCACTAGATGTAACTGATGAAAAAAGATTAAGCAGCCTTATAAAAGATATTTACAAACAATATGGAAGAATCGACGGATTCATTCATGCTGCAGGACTTTTAGTGGATAAATTATTTACACACAAAACACTTGAAGCATTTGAACAAGTATATACCACTAAAATAAATCCACTACATGTAATATTAGATGAGCTTCAAAGCGATGTTAAATTTATTGTTTTCTTCAGTAGTATTGCTTCTGTATATGGAAATAGAGGGCAAACCGATTATGCTTCTGCAAACAGTGTATTTGATATGACAGCATGGGCAATTAAAGATAAAATAAATGCTCGGGTGCTAACTATCAATTGGGGACCATGGAAAGGAGCAGGAATGGTATCAAGTGCATTAGAAAACGAATTTAATAAAAGAGGGGTTGCTTTAATTCCTTTAAAGCAAGGTGCTAGAGAATTCGTAAATGAATTGAAGTATGGTAATGATAACCAAGTTTTAATTATGGGGGGAAGTGATCACGGTGTAAAACAATTTTTCGGAATCTGAGTATAGCACACTATGAAAGATACAGATATTGCAATTGTAGGAATGTCTTGTTTCCTACCAGGAGCAACTAATATCAATGATTTTTGGAGCAATCTTGTGCATGGAACCAATTCTATAACAAACGTTCCCGAAGATAAAATTGATTCAACCTACTTCAAAAATAATTCAAATAAAATAGATTATATTTATTGTAATAAAGGAGGATTTATTCCTCCTATTACAATAGATCCTGTTAAAATAGGAATATCTCCAGAACGGGTCAAGAGTTTAGACCCTATACAGATATTAATTATAAAATTAATATATCAAGCATTAGAAGATGCTTCTGTATTTGAGAAAAAAGTTCCTTTGAAAAAATGTTCGATTATTATTGGAAAAGAAAATTATATTAGTTCCAATGACCTGAAAAGAATCGATATAGTCCATACAAGTGAACAAATAGCTTTAGCACTTAAAAATGTATTCCCTTCAGTTTCTGAGGAAGAAATTGAAAAAGTAAAAAATGCCTTTCAAAAAGATAAAGGTGCACAACAAAACGATTTAATTATAGAAAATACAGCCAAATCTATTGCGGGAATCGTTGCCTCACATTTTAAAACAGAAGGAAAGGCCTATACTGTAGATGCTTCTGAGTTAAGTTCAATATTTGCCATAGAACAATCTATCCAGGAATTACTGAATGATGAAGTTGATATGGCAATAGCCGGAGGAATGCAATTCAGTCAAAATTCTCCCTATTGGAGTATTTTTTCAAACTCAGGTTTATTATCACATAAACAAGAAATAAAACCTTTTAGTGAAGAGGCTGATGGGTTGCTATTAAGTGAAGGTGCCGGTTTCGTTGTTCTAAAAAAATTAAGTAAAGCGCTTTCCGATAATGACCGTATCTATGCTGTTATTAAAGGTGTGAGTATTACATCCGGGACAAATAATTTCGAAGAAGGACAAAAAAAAGCTATTGAAAAAGCTTGGAAAAAAGCGAAAGTAAAAGCGAAAGATATAGGATATATTGAAGCCAACGGAACGGCTATTAAAGACAATGATAAAATTGAGTTGAATACTCTTTCTCAATTCTTTAAAAATGAAAAAGTATTAATCGGATCCGTAAAATCCAATATAGGACATATGATTTCCGCGGCAGGTATAGCTGCTTTAATTAAAACCGCATTATCCTTATATAATAAGAAAATCCCGCCAACTTTACATTGCGAAAAACCAGATAATATTCTTCAAAACACTCAGATTAACCCTGTTACGGAAATAACTGACTGGGACGAAAAAAATATACCTTTACATGCAGGAATTAGTACATTTGGAATTGATGGAACAAGTGCCCATACCGTACTACAAGCCTATCATCATTCGAAGGAAGAAACAACCTTATTATCGGACTTTGAAACTGAGGCCGTAGCACTTTCTTCACCAACTAAAGAAGCATTATTAGAAGCCTTAGATAAAAGAAACTTTTTCATTTCAAATCCAAACGATACCTATCGATTAGTTTTATTTAATCCAACTCCTGAAAGAATTGAAAAAGCCAAAAAACTTATTTCAAAAGATAAACCTTGGAAAGGCAGACAAGATATTTGGTTTTCAAATGAACCTCTATTACAAAATAATGAAAAAATAGTATTTTTATTTCCAGGTTTTGATCTTTCTTCAAATCCGGAAGTAGATAGCCTTTCTAAACATTTCGGATTCAAAATTCCTAAAGAAAGAATTACAGGAAACTTATTACTTGATCAAGCATTTAAGCAATTTCATGGAGGTGAAATTATAGTTGAAGCCTTAAGAAAAATAGGTGTTGTTCCCGATATGACTGCAGGACATAGCTTAGGGGAATGGTTTGCTGCCAAAGCCGGAGGTCTTGTTTCAAATGAATCTGTAGAAAATTTACTAAATTCTATGGATCCGGAAAAATATAAAATGGACGATGTATATTTCATTGCCATAGGTGCAGGAGCTGAAACAGTACAACCTATAATTGATAAAATCCCTGACCTTTATTTATCTAATGATAATTGTCCAAGTCAAGTACTATTATGCGGAACAGAACAGGCAAAAGATGAATTAATAAAAGTTTTAAAAAATAAAAGTCTATTTTATCAAATTTTAGATTTCAAATCAGGGTTTCATTCTCCATTCTTAAAAAAGAAACTTTATTTATTAGAAGATCTCAATTATATAAAAATCCAGAAAAATGATATTCCTGTTTGGTCAGCTACCACATTAGACGTCTATCCTCATGATTTTGACTCATTTAGAGACTTGACTTTAAAGCATCTAACGCAGGCTGTTCTTTTTCGCGAATTAATTGAAAAATTATATAAAAAAGAAAATGCTCGGTTTTTCATACAAATTGGTAGCGGAAGCCTTATTGGATTTATAGATGATATTCTTAGAAATAAAAAGTATGCTGCAATTTCAGCAACCGCGCTAAGAGTTTCTACTTTAGAACAGTTGAGAAGAGTCATCGCTTTATTATTTATTGAAGGGAGAGATTTTAACATTTCTTTAATGGGTATTAAAACCGATAAAAATTATTCTGCAAATGAGATGCATGTTTATGATAGCCAATCATTAATAAAAGACTTTCCTTTATTACAAGAATTAACTAATAAATATAAAATTCATACTACAGAATCAGAATCAATAAACTCTCTTTTTATCAAATCAAATCATCCGGTTATCCAGGCCATGAATGATTATACACAAGAATTGATTCTGATGCAAAAGGAGTTTGCAGAAATAGTTAAAAATCAAAAACAATTTACTACTAGTGCAAACTTTACAGCTATTAACCCTGTTCAAAGAAATGAATATATTCCTCAACAGCCAGTTGTTTCTCAAGTTGAAATTCCTGAAATAGCAAAAGTGGGTAGTAATTTTGAAGAAGATCTATATATAGAGCTAAAAGACCATCCTTATATAATAGATCATTCTTTATTTAGGCAACCCAAACATTGGACTGTCATCGAAGATATATGTCCGGTTATACCTATGACCATGACTTTTGAGCTATTAATTGAGGCAGCCCATAAACAAAATTTAAATAAAAAGGTTTTACGTTTAGGACCAGTCAGTGTATTCCAATGGATGAAAGTATTTAAGCCATTTCATCACACTATTGAAGGAACTTGGAAGACAGAAAATCTGATTTCGCTAAAAATTAAAAATTTTGCCAATGGTGAGGTTACTTTAGGAGACGCTTATCCGAATTTAGATCCTGTTTATCTTAAAGATATTGATTGGGGAGAGAACGAAGTTATTCCTCCCTCTCCTGAAATAATTTATAAAGATAATATGTTTCACGGCCCCGGATATCAGGGCATTTTAGAAGTCACAAACATTTCTAAAAAAGGATTAAGAGGAATCGTAAAGAAATCTATTGGTAAAGGGTCTTTACTTGATACCATTGGTCAGCTTTATGGATTATATCTTCAACTAATGTTAAAAGATGAATCTAAAGTAAGTTTCCCGGTAAAAATAGAAGAAATTAATTTTTATCAGGACGTAGCTGATCAAGAAGGAATCTTTGAATGCATATGTCTTCAAAAGTCTTTTGAAAATAAATTGGCCGTTGCTGATATTATTATGAAGAGAGACAGTAAAGTTTGGTGTGTTATTAAAGGATGGAAAAACCAAATCTTTGAAGGGTTTGATGATCAATTATGGAATACTAATATGAACCCTTCAGAACATATCTTAGCAAAGGAAATAGCTCCTGGAATTTATTTCTTTTATGATAAATATAAAAAAGCTGTGAATCAGGATTTCTTAATGCATATCTATTTAAATACGGAAGAAAAACGACATTACGATTCTTTAATGTTAAATAAGAAAAAAGATTTCTTAATTAGTCGTGTATGTGTTAAAGATAGTGTAAGAGATCATATTAAAAATCTTTGCGGAAAAAAATATTTCCCTATTGAATTTTCAATCCAACACGATTCAAATAACAAGCCTTCAATACATGGGGTTCCCGAAACTAAAGGATTGGAAATCTCAATCGCTCATAAAGGAAGTAATACCGTATGCATGGTATCCCATAAACCTGTAGGCATTGACCTTGAAATTATCGAAAAAAGAGACAAAAGCTTCTTAGATATAGCATTTACAGAAAAGGAATTAGACCTAATAAAATCAAAAGATATAGCAGAATGGAGCACCCGATTTTGGGTTGCCAAAGAAGCTTATGGAAAAATGTTAGGGGTGGGACTTAAAGGAAACCCTAAACAGTATGAAATAGCATCTATTGATGGGGAAAACTTAACCATTAATGATACAATAATAAAAACAAATAAACATAATAATAAATTTATAATTGGATGGACTCTATAGAAAAACAAAAAGAAGATATTTTTAAATCACTTAAAAATTTTATAGCTGAAGTTGTCGGTGAAGATGTAGCTGAAGAATTAAATATTGAACCTGAAAGCGTATTCACAAGAGATTTAGAAATGGACAGTATTGAAATTGTTTCATTTGCTGAAAAAGTAAAAGCTGCATATGGTGACAATATTGATTTTAACGGATGGTTATCAGGTATGGAAATGGAGCAATTAATCAATTTATCAATCAACGATGTCGTTAATTATATTGTAGATGCCAATAGTTCAAATAAATAATAGAAAAACTCATATATTAGAATTAAATCAAGAAGCTTCAGAAACCATTGTAATGGTTCACGGGATGTTTACTAATCTTTCAATATTTTATTTTAATATAGCTCCGGAACTAGCTAAAAAATACCGCGTGGTTATGTATGATTTACGTAGCCACGGCCTTAGTGGTAAAATGGATATGGGATATGATCTAGAAACTCTATCTCAAGATCTGTTAGAACTATTGGATTATTTAAATTTATCAAAAGTTGATCTGGTTGGATATAGTTTTGGAGGATTGATCTCTCTATATACAGCCATACATTACCCTGAAAAAGTAAAAAAAATAGCTATTATAGATTCTCCAATTACTGATAAAAATGGAGATACCGAAGCTATTCTAGAAAAATACGGTAATGAATTTTTAGAACACTATATGAAAAATTATAGTATTTCAACAAATATTACTCCAAATAATAAACAACTTGAAAAAAGTAAAAAATTATTTAATTTTTTACTTCATAGTACTTCGATGCCTCAGGATTTAATTAAAGATAAGGGATTTTCTTCGCAAGAAAATATGAGTCTCATAAAAAATCAAACTTTGTTACTTTATGGAAATGAATCTGATTGTTTACCGGATGGTAAACTTTTAAAATCCTATATTCCTAATTCCACATTATTTTCAGGAACAGGTGATCATAATATACCAATTCTAAATCCGGAATGGATTAACGAAAAACTAAGTGAATTTTTTATTTAATAAATTAAATCAATTACCAGATGGCAAGATTTGCTTTTATTGTTCCTCCCCTTACGGGGCATATTAACCCAACGTTAAGCTTAGGTAATGAACTTTTAAAAAGAAATCATAAGGTTTCCTGGATTAGCTTAGATCCTAATCTTAAAGATCTATTACCGGAAAAAGGTCAAGCAATTGTACTCCCTATTGATATGGATGAAGAGGGAAAAAATAAAATTTTTGATCATGCAAGAGAGCTTCAGAAAAAAAAAGTATATGGGATTGATAGCCTTAAATTCTTATATGAAGAAGTACTTACTCCCATGAATTCATTAATGATGGATGGAATTGAAAATGCATTAGAAGAAATTAAACCAGATGTGATTATTTCTGATCATCAAATTTTTTCCGGAGCAATTGTTTCATTTAAAAAAAATATACCTTATGCTACTTCTGTTACAGCACCTGCTTCAATTAAGGTAAATCCTTCCTTTCCTAAAATTCATGAATGGGAAGGAGAACAAGTGGTAGCTTTTCAAAATAAATACGGAATTTCCGGAAATGTTCGTCTCGATTGTTCCGAATTATTAACTTTAGTATATACATCAAGAGAATTTTTCGGCGAAGCGGATTTACCATCTCATTACAAATTTATTGGGCCTGTGATTGCTCCACGCTCTCAGAGAATTGGTTTTGATTGGTCAAAATTAGCAAAGATGGTCCAAAATCGTCCTAAAATTTTAGTAAGTATAGGAACAACTTTTGATCATACCCAGAAACAACAATTTTTTAGTAAAGTAGTTGACGCTTTAAAAGATGAAAATATTACGGTTATAGTTGTATCTGATCCTGACTTATTTGAGTTTATACCTGATAATTTTATTATCCAAAAACAGATACCTCAACTAGAAGTAATTCAGCATATGCAAGCAGTAATTTGCCACGGAGGAAACAACACAGTATGTGAAGCTCTTTCTTATGGTATTCCATTGATAGTAATTCCTATAGCCTATGATCAATCTTTTGTATCGAGCTGTGTAACTGATAGTAGTGCAGGAATTCGTTTAAATTTTAATCGTTTTAAAGCTTCTCATCTTAAAGAAGCAGTACATTCCATATTAACAAATAATTTATATAAAAATAATGCAAAGATGATTCAACGTTCATTCGAAATGGCTGGAGGAGTTAATAAAGGAGCAGATTATTTACAAACACTAGTAAAAAATTAAAATTATGTCAAAATTCTTATTTGTTGTTCCTCCTTTTTTTGGGCATATTAATCCTAGCCTAAGTATTGGTAGAACTTTATTAGAAAAAGGCCATGAAGTAGCATGGGCCGGATTAACCGAAATTAAAGCTGAAACTATACCGTCAGGTGGTAGTTTTTTTATTTTAAAAGAATCTTATCAAAAAAATAAAGAAGTAATACAAGATATCATTAAATTACAAGATAAAGGCGCAAATTTACCTGCTTTAGAAGCATTAAAACTAGGGCTGCAAGATACTTATATCCCTTTTGCTAAAATTATGTTTGAAGAATTGGCTAAACTAGTTGATACTTATCAACCGGATGTTATTATTAATGATTGTATTACATTTGCTGGAGCGCTTGTTGCTCATGTAAAAAATATTCCATTAGCTACTATTACTCCGGTAACACCTAATACCTTACATGATCCGGGCACTGCTCCTAAAGTGACAAAGTGGGTTCACGATTCTATAATTGGTTTACAAAATTCAGTAGGTATATCAGGCGATGAAGAACTAATTTCTTCTAAAGAAGTTAATATGTTTTATACTTCTCAAAAACTTGCCGGATATAAAGATGGAGAATATCCTTCGTATATGAAATTCATAGGTGCATTAACTGGACGTCCGGATAATACTCCTTTTGATTGGGATCGGTTTAATAAATTCAATAATCCTAAAATTTATATTTCTTTAGGTACTGTTTTAATCGATATAAGAAAAGAATTTTTCAGCCGAATGATTGAAGCTCTTAAAGATAAAAATATAACTGTTGTTGCTGCAACAGATCCTTCTATTCTAGAAAAATGGCCAGATAACTTTATCGTACAAAGCTACGTTCCGCAGCTTAAACTTCTTAAACATATTGATGTGGTTATTGGTCATGGAGGATTAAATACTGTTTGCGATACGTATATGAACGGTATTCCCATGCTCATTATTCCTATAGCTTTTGACCAATCTCATACTGCTACCTTAATTGATCAATATGGTTGCGGTATACGGTTGAAATACAAACGTATGAAAACTAAGGATATTGAACAAGCCGTTGATGACTTATTGTATAATGAAAAATACAAAAAGGCTGCAAAAGAGATTCAACAATCCTTCATCGAGGCTGGCGGAAATAAAAAAGCTGCTGAATTAATTGAAAGTCTTACTAATAATAAATAAATCTATATAATATTAAATTTCTAACAATATGGAAAAATCATCTGAAAAAAATATTTTCCTTTTGCTTTTTATATACATAGTAAGTACTTTGTTTGTTTGTTCTAAGATGTCTCCACTTTACATTACTAATGAATGGGCAGACCCAAACATATATTTTAATGTTGCAAAAGGCATGGTAAATGGAAAAGCTTTATATACCGAAATATTCGATCATAAAGGGCCCTTAATATTTTTTATTTATGCAACCGGATATATCATTTCAAATACTAATTTTTTCGGAATGTTTTTAGTTGAAATTATATTCTGGTATTTACTTGCAATATCTTTATACCTAAGTGCTCGATTATATTTGAATAAAGTATCTTCTTTCCTTATAACCTTACCATTTTTTGTTTGCATAGTTAAAATAATGAAGGCAGGTGGTTCGGCAGAAGAATTCATTTTATGTATGGAAGGAATAAGCTTGTACTTATATTTAAAATATTTTAAAATGGAGAACCCTGTACACAAGCCAAAATATATGTTCATACACGGAATTTTGGTTACTGCTGTTATGCTAACAAAAATAAATCTTATAGCTTTTTGGTTCTTTCCTCTTTTAGCCATATTTTTAAATATACTTTATCATAAAGAATTTAAAAATTTTTACATAAATATTATAGCATTTATTTTAGGATCTTTAGTTATTGCTATCCCAGTAATTGGATATCTTTATACCCATAATTGTTTAGAAGAAGCTTACAAAATTTATATAGAATTAAATAGTGCCTATGCAAAATTAGGGTCGCCAAGTAAAATATTTTTTAGATTATTGGGAAGAATGCTTTATCTATTTCTCGAACCAACTTCTTTATTTTTATTAGGATTTATGGGAATATTTTTATTCCCGTTTAAGTACATCAATAATTTATTTGAAAGATGGGGCTTATTTTTAGCTGCAATCATTTTATATATTGCAATATTTATGGGTAAATTTCAATATTATTACCCTATTCCATTTCTAATATTTGGATTCGTCGGATTTATATATTTGGGATTATTTTTAAAAAAATATATTAACAATGTGAATTTTTACTCAAATAAGCCTTATATTATTTTTATTTTGTTTTTCCTTTTCACTTCTGCAGGTATATCAGGCCTTGATAATACGCGTGTGGAAGCTTGGATATTGAAAGATGACAATTATGGCCGTAAAGCTTTAATGACCATGCGTCTTAAAAAAGAAATTATGAAAGAAAAAAATCCAACTCTATTAAATTTAGGGTTTGGTTTAGCTAATAGTCTTTTTACAACCTGTAATATTGTTCCAAATATTAAATATTTTGTTACTCCAAATCTTTCATATAAATTTTATCCTCAAATGAGAGATGAACAGTTACAATATATAAAAGACAAAAAAACTGATTTCGTAATTATACAACAATATATACCTGGTAATGGTTATTATGATGACAAAAACCCTATTGAAGTAGCCGAAAAATTAAAATATAACCCTATTCTTTTAGAAAATTACAAATTAATCCTAACCGACTCTATTGTTAATTGTATTGATGAAAGATCTGTAGATATTTATTTTTTATATAAGAAAAAAAAATAAACACTTAAATATATGAATAAAAAAGAGTTCAAATTTAAATTTGAACTCTTTTTTATTACTTTTTATTATTTATATTTGAGTAAGACGTAGGGTATTTGTCAAACTATTTGCAAAAGATGGCATAGCATTAAGATTAATTACAAAATCTCCAGGCTTGATGTATCCTTTTTCTTTAATATTGTTATTAACTTCAACAACAGTTTCATCTGTACTTTTAGCTCCTTCATATAAATATGCTTTTACACCCCATAATAGGCTCAACATATTAATAATTCTTTTATTGGATGTAAATACAATGATATTTGCAAGTGGTCGATGAGATGATATTTGGAAAGCTGTATAACCTGACTGTGTTAAAGTAATAATAGCTTTAGCTCCTACTTGTCCAACCATACCGGCAGCATTATAACAAATCATATCTGTTATATATCGTTCACTATCTTTTTTAGGATAATGTAAAGGTACTTGAATATGGTTGTCATCCTCAACGTTAACAATAATTTTAGCCATATTCTCAATTACTTCTACCGGATGTTTTCCAACAGAAGTCTCTCCACTTAACATAACGGCATCTGCACCATCTAAAACAGAATTAGCCACATCATTTACCTCTGCTCTTGTTGGAGTTAACCCATCAATCATACTTTCCATCATCTGAGTTGCAATGATTACAGGTTTACATTGGGTTTTACATATGCTAACTAAATTCTTTTGAATTAAAGGAACTTTTTCCATTGGAATTTCGATTCCCAAATCTCCTCTTGCAACCATAATACCGTCTACAACATGAACTATTTCTTCTATATTAGTAATAGCTTCTGGTTTTTCAATTTTTGCTATAATTGGAATTTTATGATTACAATGTTTTTGTATTAAATTTTGTAGATCAATAACATCTTCTTTATGTCTTACAAAAGAAAGTGCGATCCAATCAAATTCGTATTTGATTGCTGTTAAAGCATCTTTAATATCTTTTTCAGTTAATGCAGGTAAAGATATTTGAGTATTAGGTAGATTAACTCCCTTTTTAGATTTTAAAGGTCCTCCTTGTATAACCTTTGCAATTACTTTATCCGTTAAATTAGTTTCAATAACCTCAAAAATTAATTTACCATCATCCAAAAGTATTTTTTCACCCACCTTTACATCTTTTGCAAATTGAGGATAGCTCATGTAAACCTGTTTAGAGTCTCCTTCAATATTTTCATTTGTAAACGTGATTACGTCTCCTGCATTTACAATTGTTCCTTCTTTAACAACACCTACTCTTAGTTTAGGTCCTTGTAAATCGGCTAATAGTGCTACACTAAAACCAAATTCTTCATTTAGGTCTCTTACGGTACGTATCCATCTTTTTACAACTTCTTCTTCAGCATGAGAAAAATTTACTCTAATTACATTTACTCCTGCTTTAAACATCTTTAACAATGTATCCTTATCTTCAGAAGCAGGACCTATAGTAGCTACTATTTTCGTTTTTTTTCTAAATCCACTCATTATGTAGGTAATATCAAATTTTCTAAATTTTTTATTTTTATTTTATCAATATTTATTTTATTAAATTTACAAATCTTTTTAAGATTTTCCAAATTTATGTAAAACTCATCATCTAATAAGCTATCAGATTTTAAAAAATAATTGAAATAATTATATTCAGGAATTAAAATTTTAACCTTTTCTATCTTATCAAAAAAACTATTATTGTCATTTATTATGATTTGAGGATAGGAAAAATTACTTATCAATTCAATTTTTTGTTCGGTTTTTTCGAGAAAAAATCTAAATATAGAGAAGACATAAGTAATGCCATTTTCTATTATTTGCTGGTCATTAACGCGCTTAAAATTAAAATTACAATTTTTATTTAAATAAAAAACAAAATCATAATCCTTGCTAATATAAGAATTAAATCCTAATAAATTAAAATTAAATATAGGATCGTCTATGTCCCAGTCTAAAGAATAAGTTTTCAATATACTTATTTATTTTGTTGAGTAATAAAATGCTTGTCTAGCCTATGATAGGCTCTTCTTGAGGCACACTCTTCAGCTTTTTTCTTAGAAGTAGCTCTCCCTTTGGCAATAACTTTATTATCAAGTTGAATTATGGAATTAAATATTAACGACTCTTCGGCATTTTCTTCTTGAAAAGTATTAAAAGTTATTTCCAACTTATTTTTTTGAGACCACTCTATAATCAAACTTTTATAACTTGTAATTCTTTTTTCGAGTTGCTCAAAATTTTCATGCTTAATGAGTGTTTCATTAATATATTTCCGGCAAAATTCAAACCCACTATCTATATAAATTGCACCAATTAGTGCCTCATATAAATTTCCATTTATATTTTCTCCCAAACTAGTGTTCTGCCTCTTTTGTAGAAAAGTGGTCAATTTCAAGTCTGCTCCTATAATATTTAAGGATTTCCTATTAACTAGTTTAGAACGCATCTGAGTAAGATAGCCTTCTTTTTTATCAGGTGCTTGATGATATAAGTAGTCTGACACAATACTTGATAATATAGAATCTCCTAAAAATTCTAATCTTTCGAAGTTCTTATTATCATTGGTATTTACTGAGGAATGTGTAAAACATTCATAGAAGATTCCAATATTGGAAGGTCTATATCCAATAAGGCGTTCAATTTTCTTTTTAAAATTTTTTTCCTCTTTTTTTTCGGAATCTTGTCTGAATAAATATGAACATAAAAGTATTTTTTTCCAAATACTCATTCGTTTTTATTTTCTCTTATTTTAAAATTTCTTTAAAATAACACATGCGTTATGCCCTCCAAAACCAAAAGTATTACTCATTGCATATTTAACATCTTTTTCTTTTGCTATGTTAAAAGTAAAATCTAAATTTTTATCAAAGTCTTCATCATCTGTGAAGTGATTGATAGTTGGTGGTACTTTACTTTCTTTGATTGCTACTATACATGCTAATGCTTCAATAGCTCCTGCTGCACCTAATAAATGCCCAGTCATAGACTTAGTTGAATTGATCTGAATATTATAAGCATGCTCACCAAATAGCTTAAGGATAGCTTTTGCTTCAGCTAAATCTCCCAATGGGGTTGAGGTTCCATGAACATTAATATGATCTATATCGGTAAGTCCTATACCTGCATCATCAATAGCATTTTTCATAACATTATACGCACCTAATCCTTCCGGATGTGGAGCAGTCATATGATAGGCATCGGAGCTTAATCCTCCACCGACTACTTCAGCATAAATAGTAGCTCCTCTTTTAACTGCATGCTCATATTCTTCCAAGATAAGAGTTCCTGCACCTTCTCCTAAGACAAAGCCATCTCTATCTTTATCGAAAGGTCTGGAAGCGGTTTTTGGATCATCATTTCTTGTTGACATTGCGTGTAAGGCGTTAAATCCTCCTACACCACTTGCCGCTATAGCTGATTCAGAGCCTCCAGTTATAATAACATCTGCTTTTCCTAGTCTTAAAAGCATTAAAGCATCTATTATTGAATTGGAGGAAGAGGCACATGCTGAAACGGTAGCATAATTCGGCCCTCTAAATCCATATTCTATTGATATAAGACCGGCAGTCATGTCTGCTATCATTTTGGGAATGAAGAAAGGATTAAATCGAGGTATACCGTTTCCTTGAACATAAGAGGAAACTTCTTGCTCAAATGTATTCAATCCACCGATTCCGGATCCCCAAACAACCCCTACTCTATTTTTGTCTAATTCTGAATATTCTAGTAGTTTACTTTCGCTAACTGCCTCCCTAGTGGAAATTAACCCAAATTGGGCACATCGATCATATTTACGAATATCTTTTTTTTCAAAATAATCCTCCGGATTATAGTTTTTTACTTCGCAAGCAAATTTTGTTTTAAAATTAGTCGCGTCAAATAGAGTAATTGGACTTGCTCCACTAACTCCGCTTAATAAAGCTTTACAGTATTCTTTAAAATTATTCCCGATTGGAGTTATTGCACCAAGTCCAGTTACTACTACTCGTTTTAAAGCCATACTTTAATGTCTTTGTGTAAATTATTGTTTGTTTACTTCTTCAATATAAGAAATGGCTTGACCAACTGTTGAAATTTTTTCTGCTTGATCATCAGGGATTTGAATATCAAACTCCTTTTCAAACTCCATAATTAATTCTACTGTGTCTAATGAATCTGCCCCTAAGTCGTTTGTAAAACTTGCTTCTGGTGTAACTTCGCTTTCATCTACTCCTAATTTATCAACGATGATTGCTTTTACTCTTGATGTAATGTCAGACATAACCTTTTATTTTTTTATTATAGTTCAGTCGGCAAATATAAAAATTTTTTTACTATAATTATACTTTTTAATACTTTTTGATAGACCTATCCATATATCAATGAATATATTGCGAATTTATCACACTTAAAATCAATATATTAACCCACATTTAGACATAAACATAAAAATTTAATATTATTTATGTTTTTTCCATCAATTTTTAACACATTATTGTTACCAATCACAATAAATATTCGGTGAAATATTCTTTTTCGATGTGCGTTAAAGAATCATAAACTCCTTTTCCAAAATTATAGGTTGAAATGTACTGCGCGATCTCTTTTATTGACCATACAGCATTATTTACAGCACATCCTAAAAAAGAATTTTTAATCATTTCCACATCATTATTTGAATCTCCAAATGAAAATATTCTACAGTCAATATCTTTCGTTATTTCTTTCACAGCCAAATATTTATTTATTTTTGATGAAAATATTTCAAGGTAGGAATCTGAGGAAGTGGTTATTTCTACCCCTGTCAGCTTATTTCTCAAAATATTTGTTAATTGATTAATATCTCCATCATCTACAATTAATATTTTTAAAACTTTTTGGAAGTTATATTCCTTTAATGAGAGGGCTTTAAAGTTTACCCCTTTTTCTTCTTTTTTATAGGCTTCCGTCTCTAAAGATGTAGCATACCAGGCATCTTCTGTGTATAACCATAGATTTACATACTGTTGCTGCTTATTAACAAAATAATTAATTACCTCTTCGGGAATCGGATAGGTTTTAATGGTTTTGTTTTTATAGAGAATGTGTCCTCCATTCAATGCTATAATATAATCAATGATAAATTCCTCATTTGAATACATCGTTATAATTCCGTTATATGGTCGACCGGAAGCTAAAATTACTTCACCTAGCTTTGAAGCTTTTTGCAATGCTTTTATCCCATATAAATCTAACGATGGACTGCCGAAATTCGTTAATGTACCATCAATATCTGAAACAAAAATATTTTTCATTTTTTTAATATTTATTAAATATACATAATATTATCTGAGTTATTAGTTTTACTTATCTTTGAATTAATAAATATAAATTATGTTATCTTCCATTCCTTTAAAACAGATTTTATTCATTGATTTGGAGACTGTTCCACAATATGAAACCTGGAATGAATTGCCGGAAAGAACAAAAGTTTTATGGGAGAAAAAAACACAATTTCAAAGAAAAGAAAATGTTTCTCCGGAAGAATATTATTATGAAAGAGGGGGAATTCTCTCTGAATTCGGCAAAATAATTTGTTTATCTTGTGGGTTAATCACTGAGGATAAAAAAATACGTATTAAAAGTTTCTATGGGGATGATGAAGAAAGAATATTAAATGGATTTATTGATTTATTGAAATCTAATTATTTTAGATCTAATTTACTTTTATGCGCCCATAATGGAAAAGAATTTGATTTTCCTTATCTGGCTAGAAGAATGATGATTCATCAAATTGAACTTCCTAAGATTTTAAAGATGCATGGAAAAAAGCCCTGGGAAATTCCACATCTCGATACTATGGATTTATGGAAATTTGGAGATTATAAACATTATACTTCATTGGATTTATTAGCTCATATTTTCGGTTTACCTTCTCCCAAGGATGATATGGATGGAAGTGAAGTTTCTAAAGTATATTATCAGGAGAAAAATTTAGAACGCATAAAATCGTATTGTGAAACTGATGTCATTACACTTATTAATGTATTTCGTAAAATGCGGCATGAGCCTATTTTAGAAAGAGAATAAATCGATTTATTTATTTTTTTACTTTTAACCTATTATTTTTTAGTAAATAAAAACAGGTCTGATAATTAGCTATAGCTTCTTCCAAAATGGAATGATTTATGTTTTTATCTTTAAGCAGCTGCGACCCTTTAATTACTTTATATTGTTCTACTTTTTGATTAGGTGATAAAACAATTAATGTATTATTCTTTAAATATCCTAGTTTTTGGTAGGTTGCGATTAATGCTCTTGGTTGATAGGTATTATTGAATATATCTTGACCATAAAAACTTGAATTATAAGAAAAGTGTAACTTTCCTAAAAGTGTAGGCATAAGATCAATCTGAGAAACTGTTTTAGTAATTTTTTCAGATTTAATAAATCCCGGTGAATATATTATGGCTGGTATTTTATATTTATCTAAAGGAATATTTTCTTTCCCTGCACTTGAAGCACAATGATCAGCAACAAATACAAAAACTGTTTGATCAAACCATGGATGTTTTTTAGCTTCTTCGATAAATTTACCTATTGCATAGTCTGTATATTTAACACCTCCTTCTCTAGACTTACTGGTATTCGGTATATCTATTTTTCCCGGGGGATAAGTAAATGGTCTATGATTGCTTACTGTCATAATATGACCGAAAAAAGGAACTTTATTTTTATTATTATTATCAAAAACTTCGATTGCCTTCTTAAACATATCTTCATCACAAACGCCCCATATATTAGCAAAACTTATTTCTTCAGACTTAAAAGAACTTCTGTCTATCACGCTATAGCCATTTCCTTCGAAAAAAGTATTCATATTGTCAAAATAACCATAACCACCATAAAAATATTGGACCACATACCCTCTCTTTTTAAACAAATACCCTGTAGAAAACATATTATCATTGTTATGTCTTTTTATAATGCTTTCTCCGGGTGAAGGTGGAATACAAAGAGTCACTGCCTCTAATCCTCTTACAGTTCTAGTTCCGGTGGCATACATGTTGGTAAAAAACAAGCCTTCATTAGCTAATTTATCTAAATTGGGGGTTATATTATGAGTATTCCCAAAACTACTTAAAAAGTCAGCGCTCATGCTTTCCATAGTTATAAGAACTATATTTTTACGAAGTTCGGGAAGAGAATCTTTAATGATTTTTGTATTATAATTTTCAGTCCAATGATTGTCGTAGCTATTATTAAGTATTGAAAAAGATTTTTTTAACGGTAATTTTGCGTAGAATTGGTCATAATTTAACGAACTATCTTCAAATGCTTTATAAAATCTAACTAACCCGTTTGCTTGCAATTCATTTACAAAATTATTATCTGAATTTTCATATTTTTTAGTTATTTTCAAAATATACAAGGCCCCTACGAACAAAGCAATATACAAAAGACTACCAATTAATTTTATTTTAAAGTTAGGAAAATCGGTAAAATATTTTTTCGCTTTTTTAAGATAAATTATCGTAATTAATAATGAAATCAACAATAATGATGAAAACATAGGAATAATTGGATAAGATTCTAGTATATTCCCTATTAGCTCATTGGTATAGACTAGATAATCTACCGCTATAAAATTGTACCTCACCCCAAACTCATTCCAGAATAGAAATTCGCTAATAACATTATAATTGATTAAAAAGATATAACTAAAGAAAATAAAAAAGTATACCCAATATCGCCAAGTTTGTCTAATGTTCGGCATTAATAACAATATGATAAAGGAAATTGCCTTTATTAATACAAAAGTTTTTATTAAGGTGGGTACAATACTACCATAATCGTCAAAAACTGTTTTAAATAAAAACAAATAACTTAATACGATTACAAAAAATCCTAAAATTATATAATTAAACGGTGATTTATATTTTGTACTTGAGAGAAAAATTAAATGAACCCAAAGGAAAATAAAGATCAGTATTGATACACAAAAATCATTTATTAAACCAATCGTGAATATTTTCAAATAATCAATAAATGAAAAATTTGAATCAGTAACAGGTGAAAACAAAAGGACAATTCTTAAGATCAAACCTACTATAACATAAAAACTGGAAATTTTAATAAATGGAGTTATTAATTTTCTCATTAATAATTTTTAGTATTTATATTTATTTATTTATCATATAATAAACTCAAAAGTATATATTTTTTCTATATTATTCAAATTAACATATTTATATTATAAATCTTTGCAAAATTATACCTTTCTTATAACCCATAAGTCCATCAAATACAGATAATTATTCAATTCACAAATTGTTAAAAAATTTTTTTATCATTTTTTGTTTACCATTTTTTGTTTATCATTTTTTATCTAAAAAAGAATATTTATATAGTAATAATTATCAATATGATAAAACCGAAAGGATATATTTTTACCGAAACACAATTCTATTCTAATATTTGATGATTTTTTGTATTTATCAAAAAATATAGACTATATAAAAATAAAAAGGGTAAATAAATTTACCCTTTTTATCCATCTTAATATTTTGAAAACAAATTATTAAAGTTTTTTACTAGCTACATTTTTCCAATCTTAAATTTATTTCCAATAATTCCATTTAAGACCATCAAAGACAGCAAGCATTTTATTTAAAGTATCATAGCAAATCATTCCCGGATGCGGACTTTTTACATTTAAATGGGGAGCATTTACTTTAGGTAAAACTAAAGCCTTATCTGAAGCTTCTAAAACCAAAACTCCTTCCGCTGTAGATCCTTGATCACCAATGATAATACCTTTTCCTTTTTCGTCGGAATTATTAAAATTTACCGTTGAAACACTTCCGGCATCGGATAAATCCCTCCAAGTTCCATCTACTTTCATTTTTAGTTTAGAATCATTTTTATCCATTAATAAAGTTCCGTCCACCGCGTTCCCAGGTAGAGCCTCGACAATAGGTAATAATATCCCCTTTTCTGTTCCGCTATCAAAATCCAAGATAGCTCCTCCTTGAACATCCATTTTACCGATAGCAATTTGAGCATGCAACGTAAATGCAGTAAATATAACTAGTAAGATCAATAGTTTATTTTTCATTTTATTTTTTGCTTTAATTAGATTAATTAGTAGGACACGTTCTTTGAATACAATTCCAATCAGTTCCATTATATAACTTAATACATTTATCGTCTGTATCGTAAATAATCATCCCTTCAACCAAATCTTGAGCAGGAATTGAATTTGAAGTTGTTCTAGTTATTACAAATCCTTTACTTTTAGATTCCAACACTATAAACCCATTGTAAGTATTATGCGGCCAATTGTCCATTGTTTTTTCAAAGGTGGTTATTCCAATTTCCGATATTTCAGTCGGAATTTCAGTATTTGGATCTAATGTACAATAAGGAAGATCTCTACAAAATGGAACTAAAACCTCATTGTCTCCGTTTACTTCAATTCTGGCACAATCTATCTCACTTGTAGTTGACATATCTATGTTTACCTCAAACTCGTTAAGTTGATCGGAAATAGGGGTCGGTGCTTGTACTTGAAAGCTAATCTCATGCTTTCCTGGTGGTAAACTAAAATTTTCGATTTCAAATTCAGAATATGGAATGACTTCCTTGTTAATAGTACCATTGGTCAATTTAAATGAAGTTTTAAAACTACGATCAATATATTCAAAACCTTCTGTAAATGCGGCATTCAAGGTTACATTATCCAATAAATCACCAGGATTTGTTACATGTATAGTTACTAAAATTTTATCACCATCATTAATACAAGATTTATTTACTTTAATCTCATCTATAGTAACCGGGTTCGGTAAACCAGCCGATATAGAATTTATTGTACTATTTCCACATCCGTATACTAAATCACAGCTTTCATATGTTTTATCTCTATTTTCTCGATCTAAATAATTTATAGAAGCCCTAGTTTGGTATGATGTGGTTTTATCTTCAGTAAATTTAGCTCTTGCTGTAACTATAGTTGTTGAACCACCGGGAACTAATATTCCTGGTACGTCAAGTACTTCATTGTTTCCATAATCATTTGGGGATTGAGTAAATTCTCCATCTGTTACATTCAAAGAGTTTTCTACCCATTGCATTCCCGATGGTAGTGAATCTTTTAAGTTTACCAGTTTATCCTCACAATTTGTATTCATTATTGAAAATGCAAAAGGAACTTCTTCACAGGTAAGAGAGGAATCCTGAACTTTAAGTGTTAAAGCCAGTCCGTCTTCATTAACCTCTACCGGTTTCGGACAATATAGTGTAATAGGTCCAATACCTATTAATTGACTTCTTAAATTATTATTTTTATTATTATATTGTGCCTTATATTCGATAACAATCTCTTCTACAGCAATTGGAAAATCAACTCTAACTCGTCCTCTGATTGCTGTATAGCCTGAAGACCTAGGGGCTCTAGGTTTTCCTTTCGCGACATTATCGTTAATAGTGTATGTACTTCTTCTTTGAGGGGCCACATACATTAACTTAGGTTTCACAGTTCCTTCACCACACTTTCCGTATACTACAACCTCATCAGATACATCAGCTTGCGTATCAATATCGGATATTTCAAAGGTAGCTGCTGCAGCCCCTCCCGAAAATTTAATACTAGTAGTGATAGGCTGTGTATCTTTATCACGTGAACTTCTTCTATATAGTTGCAATGCTCTTCCGACCCGCCTTGGAGAATTATGTCGAAGCACCTTTCCCGGATCAGTTATATTTATATTTGCAATAAAATTATCTCCTAAGTCTTTTGTTTTAGACAATACACCGTTATTAGCAGCACCTCTCCATAGTTCCGCCGGATTGAGGACCTTGTAACCGTCAAAACTACAATTAGTACATACCCCCTCAGCTTTAACAGCTGCAAAAGTAAAATATGTATTTTTCTCTGTAAATTTAAATTTAAATTGAGCTTTTGGACCTGCATTCGTATTTATCCATTGGCCAGGTATGGCATAAGCCCAATTTTCATTAGCTACATCCTGGGGAGAATAGGCAACTAATAAAAATACTCTAAAATTCTGATTATATGGAAAATCATCAATAGAATTAGGATTAGGATTAGGATTATTATTAGCTGTTATAACAACTTTTTGTTCATCTAAATTAGTTTTATCTACTAACCACACACGCTCCATTCTAGTATCTAATCCTCCACAAATAGATTGAGAATTCTGATTTAGCTGTACTATTCCGGTTTTTTTATTATTCCCCCAAAATAATCCGCTAAAATCATTTACTAAGGCAGGATTATCTCCTTGACCGCATGCTGTAATATTTTCCGCCTGCATAGTGACTACTGCATTCACATCTGTTGAGCGCGCTTTATTAACGAAAATTTTAGAATTATCATCGCGCACTAAACCTGCCACGTTATTATGATAATAGGAATACTCTGGGTCGGAACCATTCCATACTATGGTTTTACTATCCGATAATATATAATCAGTTGATACCACATCCTGTTTACTTGTACCTATATTAATTGTCTTATATAAAGTTATGGCATATTTCATTGCTAAATAGGTTCGAATACGTTCCTTTTCTATTTCACTTAATTTTCTTTCATAGAAAAATACTTCAGACATATATCCATTGAATTGGGCACCTGAGTAACTGGCTCCACCTAAAGTTCCTCCACTAGCCATTAAGAATTCTCCTCCAGTACCAAATGTTTTAGTATTAAGGGTGATTTTTTCGAGTTTTCCTCCAAAATCATGTTCAAAATCTCCGTCCGGCGTAATTTGACTTTTATTATCTCTCGTACTAAATCTTACCATATGTAAGGCAGTTGCTCCTATTGAAAAGCCTTTAACTTTACCATCGTAAAGCCCTTCATTTGTAGCAACCCTACCTGCCCCGTCAAGAGGAGCAAATCCAGCAGCCGGGTGCCTTGATTTTATATTATCAACTACAACTGATCCAAAACCATGCGTATAAGTTCTATCTTTATTACCATATCCAACACTATTATAAACTACAAATGAAGTAGCATGCTCGGGCATATTTGTACTCATTGGACCATTATCTATCGCTAATGCTGTATAATGATTAGTTCCATAATAATTAAAAAAAAGAGATGGGAAATAATTCATTTTTTCTTCACAATCTCTGTACTCAGGAGGTAGTATTCGTGTATTATTACTTTTAGATTCTGCTAAAGAATGATAATAATCATTTTGGTTTGAGGTTTGATCTCTCCAAACTGATACGTTTTTAGTACCTGGAATAAGCTCTACGCTTTTTTCATCATCTGCTCTAAGCCATAACCTTAGCCCGTTAATTACTCCTCCGGGTGCATTATCATATGCAGCAAATCCTATATAATCCCCATCATTAATCTCTACATTTTTGGCAATTTTATTAACTACATGATAGATTCTGGTTGTAGAAGGATTAAAATTCTCGTCAGGAGAAACCAAAATTACTTTAGCTGTTACGCTCGGCTTTATATTTACCACAAATCCTTTCCTTCCTGTAGCTTGAGCTTTTAAAACAATTTTATTTCTGAAATTAATATCCAAATGTAATGTATCGTTAGCAAACTGAGAACCTTGGGTATAATCATAATCTAATAAGTAACTTAATGCACCATTGGATCCAAACATTAAATAATTATTATTATCTAAAGATCCGGAATTGTCCTTATTGTTTTTTTCTATTCGATCGCCAACAAATACGGTCATTAAACTTCTACCATAGTTCACAGATTGCTTTTGATATAACTCAGAACTATCATCTCTAGCAATACCGAATATATCGTTATTGAAATTTGAATTTGCATTTCCATCCCATACTTTATTTCCAAATGAATCGTAGTAAATGGGAGGAGTAGTATTATCTAATGATATACCATATTTAATTGCTAAATAGGAATTAATTTTCTCTAAATCTCTAGAATCCATTGGTTGCCCTTTAGGCCCAGATAAAACAATTATTTCTTGCAAATTTCCCGAAAAAGGATCATTATTGACAGCAGGTTTACGTGTACCTATTAGACTTAACGTAGTATTAGTTGTTCCTAATTCATATCCATTATTTATAACTTCTGTATTTCCATTAAATGTTATTCTCTGCGCAACATTTTTATCATTTGTTCGCTCAACGGCAATAATTCCATAGGTTTTATCTTTAGGATTGGAATGGGTTGAGGTATAATTAGTTGTTGTCTTTCCATTTGTAAAAGCAGGAAGATTATTGTACCATCCATGATTACTTTCTATGATCGAATGGGGGTTATATACTACTGATAAATTTTTACCTGTTATACTAACCTCTGAAACATAAAAAATATAATAAGACTTATCATCCTCAATAAAGCTTGGTGCAGCTAATGCTGTATAATAATTATTTGCATAACTAAATTCCAAATGATTATGATAATTCATCATACTTTGCAGAGTACGCAAAACGGGCGTCGGTGAAGAATTATTTTGTGAATGATCTCTTTTAAATGCGGAAACGTCTTTCCATACATCAACATTAGTTGAGTCAGAGTCTGCTGGATTAGGCTTAACAGGCACATCATCTGCTCTTAACCAAAGCTCAGTCAATAAATTTACACCTCCGGGATTAGGACTACTACTAATAAAAGAAACATAATCATCATTTTCAATTTCAATATTTTTAGCCAAATAATCTTTTATAGGATAAATGCGTGTTTTTTTCGGGGCAAAAGTTTCAACGGAACTTACTAAAATATATTTTGCGTCCATATTCAACTTCATATTGACCGTAATTTTACTAGTTCCGGTTACTTTCGCTTTTAAAGTTTTATTTAATTTAAAATGTATGTCTTGATTCAATTTACCGTTAGCAAAATTTTCCCCTTTATGATAGTCATAGCGAAACATTCCTACCGCATCATTCGTTCCCAACATTAGAAAAGTATTATCACTTAAAGTTCCTCTGTTTTTATCATTTAAATCTGCAAGCTCATCACCGACAAAAACAGTAAGGGTTGACATATCATAGTTTGTGGATTGTTTTTGATACAAACCTGACTTATCGTCTCTTCCTATTCCGAAAACATGATTTTGGTAAGGTTTAAATTTTGTCCCATCCCAAATAATATCTCCATTAGAATTCACATAATTCGGATAATTTTTTTTAGATTTTTCCGGTTCTAAAGAAATACCATATTTAATGGATAGATAAGAATGAATTTTTTGTAATTCAAAATCTGATAGAGTAGTATTTTTAGGGCCTGATAAAACTATAATTTCCTGAATGTCTCCATTAAATTGAGTCCTACCCGTTAAGTTTAAAGCTCCTACCACACTATTTCCATTGTTATTATTCATTTCAATGGGTCTCCCTATATTTTCGGGAACTGAATTAAAATACATCATCTGAGATACAGATAGTCCATTTGGACGCATTATCCCAACAATACCATATTTTTTTCCTTTTGAATCTTTATAGCCATAACTTGTAGTATTTGTAGCGAAATAAGGATTTCCCGAATGCCATCCCGAATAGTTTCTTCCGGCATTTAAAGTGTATACATAACCATTATTGGTTTGTGAATGCAAAGTTGATACATAAAATATATAATAAGATTTATCTGTCGTTAAATCTAAATTGGGACCGACTAAAAAATCTTTATTTTTAAGACCAAAAGTTACAGCGGGTTGAAAATTCATCAATTCTCCGCTTTTTTTATACAAAGGTCCACTAGTCTCCACGTATACTTTATGATCCCTATCATTTCCGGATAGGTCCTTCCATAATTTTACCGGATCATTATCCTTCAATGAACCTGACCCTCCTGCTACAGGATAATCAGCTTTTAACCATAGTTCTACTTTGCCACTATATCCCCCCGGACTTTGACCGAAGGTCATTATGGGTATTACAAAATAAAATAGCAATGAACAATAAACAATTATTTCACAAATGCTTGTCTTTTTCATATAAGTTATTTTTAATTTTTTTAGATTCTATTAAACACTTTAATAGAATTTCCGCTATATATTAAAATATAATTTATAATTAGTTATCAAAAAAAGATATTGAAGTATACTATTGCTTACAATAATATAAATGAAGGTGGGTCCTATTTTATTTATTATAAAACCACTTATTAATGTTCCTCTTTAATCCTATTTTACTATAAAATATTTTTTAATATTATTAATATAGATTTGATTAAAATAAATATTAAATAAATATTAAATAAAATCAATAAGACTAACGAGTAAATAAGGTTCCATTTTAGCACTTATAAATCTTTATATCGATAATTCTACATTTTTAATTATATAAAATATATGGTTTTTTATCATACAAATTTAATAAAGACTTTAGTAATACATATATAATATTTTCAATTATTTAAGCATATATTTTGCATTAAATTGTAAGTACTTTATTTTTAATATTTTATTTAGAAAAAAAAATAAAATATTGTTCATTATATATAATTATTAAAAAAAATATATCATGAATGTAATTTCACTTGAAGTAATATTAAATTAAATTAAAAATAATCTATTTTTTCAAATAGAATAAGCATTTAGCCCTATAGGCTGTAATTAAAATTGTATTATTTTAAAATTTAATTTAACTTTGTAAGATTTTTAATTCAATTAATTAACACAGATTATATTTTTTCAACCTTTTGAATAATTTTCAATCATTACCTAAGATAATAGAAAAAAAAGGAATTTTCATTCCTTTAGATGGACTTATTCCTTTACTATTTCTCGGAACGAAATCTCATATAGAAGATACTGAAAATATTTTTTTTAAATATTCATTTAAAAACATCTTATTATTTAAGATGTTTTTTTTTATAAATAGAAAGCAATGCTAATTAAACTAAATATATCAAAAAATGAATCATTTTATTTCGCTTGAAAATTTTGATTTGGAGCTAATTAAGAACTTGATAGATGATGCTATCAGTTTCAAAAGGAAAAAAGCATATCCCAATCTATCAAACCGCTACATATCTAATTTATTTTTTGAGAATAGCACACGTACCAAGCTTAGTTTTGAAATGGCTGAGAAAAAAACAGGTATGGAAATTATTTACTTTGATGCTGAAACTTCCAGTATCAAAAAAGGAGAAAGCTTATATGACACGGTTAAAACTCTTCATTCTATAGGAGTTGAATGTTTTGTAATAAGACATGCGCAGGATAAATTTTACGAAAGTTTAATTAATAAAATAGATGTACCGATTATTAACGCAGGAGATGGTTGTGGAGACCACCCTACCCAATCGCTGTTAGATTTAGTAACCATATATGAAGAATTTGGCACTTTCAAAAATCTTAATGTTGTAATAGCAGGAGACGTCGTACATAGCCGGGTAGCTCATTCTGATGCAAAAATTTTAAAAAGACTAGGTTCTAATATTACTTTTGCTACGCCGGAATTTTGGAGGGATTCCAGTATGACAATGGGAACTTATACCTCCCTAGACACTGCAATTTCGAATGCTGATGTTGTTATGCTGCTAAGAAATCAAAATGAAAGACATTCTAAACAATATGATGAAAAAAATTTCTTGGAATTGTATGGATTAACTAAGGAAAGAGCTGATAGAATGAAACCGAAGGCTATCATTATGCATCCGGCCCCTATTAATAGAAATGTTGAAATTGATGAAGACCTTATTGAAGCTTCCCAGTCTCGAATATTTACACAAATGACTAACGGAGTATTTGCTCGGATTGCAGTTCTTAACTATGTTTTTAACTCATAAATATATCAAACCATTAAAATAAATTAACAACCCTTGAAAAGAAAATTAGTATTAGAAAACGGATTAGTATTTAATGGTGAAGGCTTCGGCAGTGATCAATTCACAATTGGTGAAGTTGTATTTACCACAGGAATGACCGGTTATCAGGAAACCTTGTCAGACCCTTCATTTCACAAACAAATCATAGTTTTCACTTACCCATTAATCGGTAATTACGGTATCAACCCTAGTGATTTTGAATCTCTCAATTCTTTTGTAGGAGGGATTATTGTTCACGAATATGCAAAAACAGAATCTCACTGGAAAAGTCAAATGAATTTAGATACCTTCCTAAAAAAACAAAATATCCCCGGATTAAGAGGTATTGATACTCGTGCCTTAGTGAAAACTATACGGACTAAAGGAAGCATGAAAGGTAAATTTTGTGATGAAAATGAAGATATTGATGAAGTAATTAAAAAATTTAAAAATCATCAACTGGCACATCATGTTCCCGAAGTATCCACCCCCAGAGCTTATAGTGCCCCTGCAGAAGGTAATCGAATCGTATTGGTTGACTATGGAATGAAAAAAAGCATATTAAAAGAATTATGCCTAAGAAATTGCGATGTTGTAGTAGTCCCTTATAATACAGACACTAATTCAATATTAGAACTAAATCCGGATGGAATTATGCTTTCTAATGGTCCCGGAAACCCGGAAGAATTAACAGAATCAATAAATACTATTAAAGAATTAAGCGGGAAAGTGCCTATATTCGGAATCTGTCTAGGGCATCAATTATACGCCTTGGCTCAGGGTGCAAAAACATATAAAATGCTTTTCGGACACAGAGGTGCTAATCATCCGGTAAAAGAATTATCTACCAATAGGGTTCATATAACTTCTCAAAATCATGGATATGTGGTTGACGAAGATTCATTAAAAAACACCTCATTAGAAGTTACTCACCGAGCTTTAAATGACGGCACCATAGAAGGTTTACAAGACAGAAAAAATTGGGCGTTTACCGTTCAATACCATCCGGAATCCAGTCCAGGACCGAATGACAATGAATATTTATTCAACCGTTTTATGGACATGATTGATGAATTTAAGCTTAAATAATAAAATTCTTTTTTATTCTGAAAAATATAAACATCGAAGTATCGCCAGATAAAAAAACAGCATAAAGTAATTCTCATAAATTGTATGTAATCTGAAGTTACTTTTTCAAATTAAAAATTAAAAATTAAAATGCCAAAACGCACAGATATAAATAAAATTCTTGTGATAGGATCCGGACCTATCATTATCGGTCAGGCTGCCGAATTCGATTATGCCGGAACTCAAGCTTGCCTGGCTCTTAAAGAGGAAGGATATAAGGTAATCCTCGTTAATTCGAATCCTGCAACTATTATGACTGATAAAGAAATTGCAGATAAGGTATATATGGAACCCTTAACCTTAGATTTTCTACAACAAATTATTGCCTTAGAAAGACCCGATGCTTTATTACCTTCTTTGGGAGGGCAAACCGGGTTAAATCTTGCTGTGGAACTAGCTAAAGCCGGAACTTTAGCTCAGTATGATGTTGAAATTATAGGAACTACATTATCTTCCATTGAACAAGCCGAAGATAGGGATCTGTTTAAGCAATTAATGGAAAACATTAATGAGCCCATTGCGGAAAGTATTATCGTTACCGATGTTGAATCATCGGTAGAATTTGCTAATCAAATTGGGTTTCCAATCATTGTAAGACCTGCTTTTACACTTGGTGGAACCGGAGGGGGAATAGCTGAAAATGAAAATGAGTTAAGAGAAATTACCGATTCGGGATTGAAATACAGCCCCGTTCATCAATGCCTTATAGAAAAGAGTATAGCCGGATATAAAGAAATTGAATATGAAGTAATGAGAGATGCAAATGACAATGCTATTGTTGTTTGTAATATGGAAAATTTCGATCCGGTAGGTATCCATACAGGAGACTCCATTGTTTTTGCTCCCAGTCAGACCTTAGCAGATCAAGAATATCAATTACTTAGAAATTCTGCTTTAAAAATAATTCGCGCTTTAAAAATTGAAGGAGGCTGTAATGTTCAATTTGCCTTAGATCCTTTAAGCAAAGATTATATTGTAATAGAAGTTAACCCTAGAGTTAGCCGTTCATCTGCCCTAGCTTCTAAAGCTACCGGTTACCCGATTGCGAAATTGGCAGCTAAAATTGCCGTAGGATTAACTCTTGACGAAATGAAAAATCCGGTAACAAATACCACCTATGCTTGTTTTGAGCCAACTTTAGATTATGTAGTAGCCAAAATTCCAAGATGGCCTTTCGATAAATTTCAAAGTGCAAACAGGCATTTGGGCACCCAAATGAAAGCTACCGGAGAAGTTATGGCTATAGGTACTTCTATCGAAGAAGCGTTATTAAAAGCCGTACAATCATTGGAAATAGGCTGTTTACACTTATCCAAAAAAGATATGAAGCCATTTGAGGCTTCGACTCTGGAAAAAAGACTTAAGTATGCTGATGATGAACGTTTATTTTTAATTGCTGAAGCTTTACGAAATGGAATTAGTATTCAAAAAATACACGAAATAACTAAGATTGATATCTTTTTCCTCGCTAAAATTTTACACATCATCGAACTCGAAAAGGAGGTAAAAGAAAATCCGAAAAATGTAAATATACTGGCTGAAGCAAAGAAATACGGATTTTCTGATTGGGAGATTGCCCGACTATGGAATATGGATGAAAAACAAGTATATTCTATACGAAAGGAAAATGAAATCATTCCTGTATATAAGATGGTAGATACATGTGCGGCAGAATTTATCTCGACAACACCTTATTTCTACAGCACATACGGCACCGAAAATGAATCGGCACGTACTGATAAGAAAAAGGTTATTGTACTAGGTTCCGGACCGATAAGAATCGGACAGGGAGTTGAATTTGACTATGCAACCGTACATAGTGTATTAGCTCTTAAAGAGGCCGGATATGAAGCTATCATCATCAACAGCAATCCGGAAACTGTATCTACAGATTTCAGCATATCAGATAAGCTTTATTTTGAACCGCTTACCAGAGAGTCCATTACTTCAATCATAGATTTAGAAAAACCGGACGGAATTTTTGTTCAATTTGGCGGACAAACAGCTATTAACTTAGCTCAAGCAGCCATAGATGCCGGAGCTAAGATACTAGGAACTAGTTTGGAAGATATTGATCGAGCTGAAGATCGCAAGAAATTTGAAGAGCAATTAAATGAATTAAATATTGCCCGTCCTAAAGGCGATACGGTATTCACTTTAGAAGAAGCTTTACGTGTAGCCAATTCTATCGGATACCCTGTAGTTATTCGCCCTTCTTATGTATTGGGAGGAAGAGCCATGCAAATCGTATATCAAGATTCAGAGCTGGAAAGATATATGAAAGAGGCCATTAATGTTCATGAGAAACAGCCGATATTAATTGATAAATATTTGGTAGGAAAAGAAATAGAAGTTGATGCCATTTCCGATGGAAAAAATGTTTTCGTTCCGGGAATCATGGAACATATTGAGAAGGCAGGAATCCATTCCGGAGACTCAATTGCTGTATATCCCCCACAAACCTTAACAAAAGAAGAAAAAGAAGAAATTATTCGTCAGACTCAAGCATTAGCCAGAGGATTTAAAATTATAGGGTTAATGAACATACAATTTGTATTAATGAGTGGAAAAATATATGTATTGGAAGTAAACCCTCGATCCAGCCGAACTATTCCATTTATGAGCAAAGTTACCGGTATTCCTCTCGCAAAAATTGCTACTAAAGCAGTGTTGGGAAAATCTTTGAAAGAGCAAGGATATGCTATGGATTGTTATTCGGAATCTCGTAATATATTTATTAAAGCACCTGTTTTCTCTTTTGCCAAATTGCGTTCTGTAGATATAACTCTCGGCCCTGAAATGAAATCTACCGGGGAGGTTATAGGAAAAGATACCATTTACGAAAGAGCTCTTTACAAAGCTCTTCGAGCAGGGCAAATCAATATACCGATTCTTGGAAATGCAGTATTTACAGTAGCCGATAAGGATAAGGCAGAGGCTTTACCTTTAGCGAAAAGATTTTACGATATAGGATATACAATTATGGCAACTAAAGGAACAGCCAAATATTTCCGTGATTATAATATTCCGGTTGTTGAAATTAACAAAATTGAAAGTGAAGACAATAACATCGTAAAAATCATGCAGCAAGGCAAAGCTCAATTTGTTATTAATACACTTTCTAATGATGGAACCGCGCAAGAAGACGGATTCTTAATACGAAGAAATGCAGTTGAAAACAGTGTTGCCTGCTTCACCTCTTTAGATACTACTGCCGCTGTGGTTCAGGTATTAGAATCTATCGTATTCGATATTAAACCGTTTTAAGTATAAAATTAAAGAAATGATATTATAAAAAGTCCTGTTATAACAGGACTTTTTTGTTTTTAATAAATACTTAAATTCAGATTGACCTTCTAAAATACCTGATAAGGTCTAACTGCAATATTTGAAAAAGAATATTATTTTGATTTTAAAAGCTATATTGAAATTTTTAACTCTATTTTTCAAGCTTAGACTCAAAAGTTTATGTAAAATTCATATCATACAAGATTTTTATTTTAGAAACAGTTTCTTGATAAATTCTTCATAATCTTATAAAGAACCAAATATTAAATATATGAATAAAAATAATATGAATTAATTAACAAAAGATACATAAATTATGAAATAAAAAAATTATTTTTGAATAAATTTATATAAAAATTATGGCAAAAGAATTGAATTCGGATCTTGGAAAACTCCTATTGCGTATTTCAATAGGTGGATTAATGATCTTCCATGGAGTATCTAAATTACTTCATGGTCATGACTTTATAAAAGGGATGTTAACCTCCAAAAACATGCCTGAATATCTCTGGTTAGGAGTTCCGGTAGGAGAAGTTATTGCTCCCCTTTTCATCATATTAGGTATTTTCACAAGAATATCATCAATTTTAATCATTATTACCATGCTTATGACTTTCTATTTGGTACATGGTTTTGCAGGATTTTCAATTTCACAAACTGGAGGACTTAAAGTAGAGCTTAATCTATTTTATTTACTTACCTCCCTAGCATTATTATTTTTAGGATCAGGAAAATATAGCATATATAAAGGAAATAACGGAATTATGATATAAAATAATTCCGTAGTAATTTTTGTTCATTATTTTTTATTACTATACAATCCATACATGAATTTTGAGAAAATATTTACACACAATGATAAATGGATCGCCAAAAAGCTTTCTTCGGATAAAAAATATTTTGATAAATTGTCAAAGGGACAGAATCCCGAAATTTTATATATAGGTTGCTCTGATAGTCGCGTCGCAACAGAAGAGCTATTGGGAGCGAAACCCGGTGAAGTATTTGTTCACAGAAATTTGGCTAATATGGTTATTAGCACAGATTTTAATGTGCAATCTGTCATCACTTATGCTATTGATCATTTAAAAATTAAACAAATTATAGTATGCGGACATTATTATTGTGGTGGTGTAAAAGAAGCCATGGAAGCTAAAGATTTAGGTCTTTTAAATCCTTGGTTGCGTAATATAAGGGATGTTTATAGAATTCATAAAGATGAATTAAATTTAATTAAAAGCTCAGAGGAAAAATATAATAGACTTATTGAATTGAATGTTGAAGAGCAATGCATTAACTTAATAAAAACTGCTTCTGTACAGAAAGCAATCATTGAAAATAATCTTAAGGTTCACGGTTGGATATTTGATATTCGAACAGGAAAATTAATCGATATGAAAATCAATTTTAAAAAGATTTTGAAAGAGATTATGGAAATATACAATTTGTATGAAGGTAAAAGGTTATTTTAATTTTTTTAACTAGAAAAAAATTGTTACTCACATCGTTTATCGATTTAATAAGATTATATTAAAATAATGGGAGAGTTTAGCAAAAACTAAACTCTCCCAAAATAAAAATAATAAAGTATTTGTATTTTATATCTTAGACCATTCTATACCAAAGACTAAATAAGCAATAATTAATGTAAATACTACATTAAAGGTTTGAGCTCCTAAAAATACCATGGTAGCTTTTCTGTTTTCTTTATTAATTAATGTTCTAAAATTAGTTTCCAATCCTATAGAGGTGAACCCTAACGCAAACCATAGTCCCTGGAATTTCTTTAATTCATTTATAACAGGTTTATATTGATCAGTTGGAATTACAAAAGAAAATAATAAAGATGCCATAATAAAACCTATAACGAACTTAGGAAATCTATCCCAAATTACCTTTAAGCTAGGTTTATCTGCAAATTCATTTCCATCTTTTTTAGTATAACTCCAGTAAACTGCGATTAAGAATGCAGCAATACCTAATAAAACATTCTGTGAAAATTTTACAATGGTACTTATTTTTAAAGCTTCTTCCCCGTAAACTGCCCCGGTTGCTGCTACTGCTCCGGTTGTGTCTATGGTTCCTCCTATCCAAGCTCCTGCCATAACCTCTCCTAATCCTAAAAATTTTGCCAATGCAGGCATAATTATAATCATAGGAACTGCAACTACTAAAACTAGAGACACTACATAAGATAATTTTTTTGAATCTCCTTTAATTGCTCCAGCCGTAGCTATGGCCGCAGAAACTCCACAAATTGACACGGCACTGGAAAGCATCATAGACATTTCTTTATCTATGTTGAATTTTTTACAAAGCCAGAATGAAAAATACCAAACCGAAAATACTACTACTACTGACTGTATTAATCCTAATGCTCCTGCTTGCATTATATCTTGGAATATGATTGTTGACCCAAGAAAAATTAATCCAATTTTAACATACATTTCTGAAGATAAGCAACCTTTTATCCATTGAGGTGTACCGAAAAAATTATTTATGACCAATCCTATAAGCAAACAAAATATAACGGTTTCCAGTCCCCAATAATTCATAATCGAATTTCCTCCGATTATCATTGCAATTATAGTAAGAACAAATAGCAATGGAAAGCCTTTCGCTGAACTCATTGGTTTTCCCTGTAGCACATCTGCTATAAGTAATAAATCATAAGAAACAATAAAAACAATAAAAATGTTAATGAAATTTTTGATAGTTAATACATTGGATAACAACTCATTACCCGTACTCCACTTGAACGTAGGCCAACTTACTGTATAACCTAGGGAAGCATATAAAATAATACCTAATAAGATGACAAATCCACCAATGATCGTGGCAGTCCAATCTTCTGTTAATTTTAATTTTTTCATTTTCAATTTTTAATGTTCTTTAAAAAGTTTTTCAATCTTATTTTATTTAAAAACATCGCAAATGTAATAATTCCTATCGAATTAATAGGATTTAAAATAATGATTTTTACCTGGAAGATGAGTTTATGCTAAATACATACTTTTATTGTTTATAAAAAATGTATTTTTGCATTATTGTAGATAATATGAAGAACATAAGAAATTTTTGCATTATAGCCCATATAGATCACGGCAAAAGTACGTTAGCAGACAGGCTTTTACAACAAACAAAAACTATTTCAGACCGAGAATTGCAGGAGCAAACGTTGGACGATATGGACCTTGAACGGGAACGAGGTATTACCATAAAAAGTCATGCAATTCAGATGGAGTATGAATATGAAGGAGAAAAATATGTACTAAATTTGATCGATACTCCGGGACATGTTGATTTTTCTTATGAAGTATCACGTTCTATAGCAGCCTGTGAAGGTGCTCTTCTAATTGTAGATGCAGCGCAAAGCATCCAAGCTCAAACTATTTCTAATTTATATTTGGCTTTAGAACATGATCTGGAAATTATACCGGTACTAAATAAAATTGATTTACCGGCTGCAAACCCTGAAGAGGTTACGGATGAAATAGTTAACCTTTTAGGTTGCAAACCGGAAGATGTACTTCGAGCAAGTGGTAAAACGGGAGAAGGAGTTGAAGAATTACTTGAGCAAATTGTAAAAAGAATCCCGGCTCCATCCGGAAATCCTGATGCCCCTTTACAAGCCTTAATATTTGATTCTGTTTTTAATCCTTTCCGAGGTATAGAGGCTTATTTTAAAGTAGTGAATGGTAGTATAAAAAAGGGTCAGAAAGTAAAATTCATGGCTACCGAAAAAAGTTACGATGCTGATGAAATAGGTACTCTAAAATTGAATCAACTACCTAAAGATAGCATTCAATGTGGGGACGTAGGATACATTATTAGCGGTATAAAGGAAGCCCGTGAAGTTAAGGTAGGAGATACTATCACTTCTTTTGAAAATCCTGCATTAGAAGCTATTGCCGGTTTTGAAGAAGTAAAACCTATGGTATTTGCCGGAATTTATCCCGTTGATACAGAGGAATATGAATTGTTACGCTCTGCACTTGAAAAACTTCAGTTAAATGATGCTTCCCTTGTTTTTGAACCGGAATCTTCCGCTGCTTTAGGATTTGGCTTTCGTTGTGGATTTTTAGGTATGCTACACATGGAAATTATACAAGAACGTTTGGAAAGAGAGTTTAGAATGACTGTAGTTACAACCGTTCCCAATGTTTCTTATAATGCCTATCTTAACAAAGATCCTGAGAAAGCAATAGCTGTACATAATCCATCAGAGCTACCTGAAGCTACTACCCTAAATCGGGTTGAAGAGCCATATATCAGAGCTTCCATTATTACTAAAACAGACTTTATCGGTGCGGTAATGAATCTTTGTATTGAAAAAAGAGGAGAATTAACTAATCAATCCTATTTAACTACTGATCGAGTTGAGCTATTATTTGAGATGCCTCTAGCTGAAGTAGTTTTCGATTTTTATGACCGATTGAAAACGATTTCTAAAGGATATGCATCTTTTGATTATTCTCCTTCAGGGATGAAAGTATCTAAATTGGTAAAAGTAGATATACTTATTAATGGAGAACATGTTGACGCATTATCTGCTCTTATTCATCATGATAATGCTTATAACATAGGTAAAAAGATGTGTGAAAAATTAAAAGAATTAATTCCAAGACAACAATTTGACATTCCTCTTCAAGCTGCCATCGGATCCAAAATTATTGCGCGCGAAACCATTAAAGCATTGCGTAAAGATGTTACTGCCAAATGTTATGGTGGAGACATTTCTCGTAAAAGAAAATTATTGGAAAAGCAAAAACAAGGTAAGAAAAGAATGCGACAAATTGGACGTGTGGAAGTACCTCAATCAGCATTCCTTGCCGTATTAAAATTAGATTAATAAACTATATTTTTTCCTTCTTACATCAATCAATCGGAAAATGTGAAGGTTTTACTAAAAATAGTAAGGAAATAGATTGTAATTAAATTCAATAGTTATATAATATAATCTATAAGGTTACTTATTATATTATATTTTATTTCATTAAAAATTTAAATATAGTAAACATCATATTGCTTTATACTTATGATATCCAATTATTTAAGCTATGTAAACCATTAATTTGTATATAGTTTACAATGATATAATTATTTTTTTTAATAATTCATTACCATCTAATCAATAAATTTAATTTATAATATATTATTGTTTATTCTAACCTAATATCTATTTTCGTTTGATTTGTTGAGTAGCTAATCAAATAAAAAAATTAATATTACGAGTTTTTAATAAGCGGAAATTTTTAAAATATAAACAATGTGTTTATATTTTTTACGAAAAAAAATTTTTATAATTAATTTTTCGTAACCATTTTCAATTATATACTACATATAACAATAAGAGAATTAAGGTTTGAATTCTTAAAGACTTTAGAGTATAGTTTTTATAAAGATTTAACACTTGTGTTTAATTTCTCTTTTTAAGAAACATTAATATTATAATAAATTCTCAAAAGATAACAGGTTCTGTTATTATAATATATTATGTGTATTATAAAATTTTTTATGTAAAAATTAAAAAACTTATTTATACTATGATTTTTGAAAAAGTTTTTGAAGAAATAAATGAAGTAGTTACTATTTCTAAAGAGGAAAAAGATTATTTAAAATCTATTCTAAAATTCAGAAAGCTCAATAAAAGGGAATTTCTTTTACAGCAAGATGAAGTGCAAGATAACTATTATTATGTACTTTCAGGCTGCTTACGTAGTTATATTAATGATAAAAAAGGATTGGAACAAGTATTACAATTCTCTTCCAAAGGTTGGTGGATTGCTGATAATGAAAGTATTTTATATAAACAACTTGCAAAATTTAATATTGCAGCCGATCTTGATTCTGAAATACTTATCTTATCAAATACTGCAAAAGAAGAATCCGTCAAAAGGTTTCCAAAATTAGAACTGTATTATAATGAGAGTTTAATTCGTTCCGTTATATTCTTACGTAATCGTCTATATGAAATTCTAAGTCTATCCGCAGAAGAAAGGTATATAAATTTTTGTAAAAGATTTCCGGAATTAAAAGATTCTATTTCGCAAAAACATATTGCGTCTTACATTGGTATAACTCCTGAATTTTTTAGCGCTATGAAAAAGAAACTGAAAGAAAGGCAAATTTGTTTAGAAAGCAGTAAATTTCCTGAAAATAAATATTACCATTAACAGGCACAACTAATTTTATTATTAAGCAATCCATAGAATCAATCTAGTTTATCTTGGGGTTATAGATATTAAAAATCATTAGTCTTTTATAAAAATATTGGTTTTTAAACCTATGAAAAAGTGAATAATCTGCCGAATGTATTTTTTGACTATAAAGAATACAAATTATCACTTCATCCAACAAATGAATTGATTAAAGATATTAATCTTCCCCTTTTATACTCCCAATTAGAGATTTTAATGGAATTACTTTTGCCTGCAATATGAATTCTATGGATAACGTTGCCTCTAACTTTAGTTAATACCATAAAAAAAAGATTGTTAAACCTCCACAAATCTCTTCCTGAGGTGGTTACAGTGAATATGTATGGATAATTATTAGGAAGTGGCTTAATAGAGATTTCAAGCAATTTGATGTTAATGAAATGTTAGCAATTAACCAATATTAGAATCAATGGTTATTACCAGTCAGTTTTATAGTTCTTATTTTTGTGACGATATTGATTAGTTAAAAGTTGATTATTTTCGGAATCTATTAGTTCTCTTATATGGTTTCTATAGAGGCAGTCTCTTGTTTCCATTTATCTTTCTTATTGTGCAATTCTTTATGTATGGTGACATTATTTTTTCACATTGGAAATTGTTTGAGAAAAAAAGAAACTATTTTGAATTTAATTAAATTTACAAATGAATATCAAAATAAATATGAGGTGTTTATTTAAATAATTTTACAAAATTTATAGTTATTTTTCCTTTATATTTTTTATACTAGTATATAAATTTATACAAATTTTAAAACCTATTCACTAAAGTTATGGGAAGAATTAATGTATTTATTTATAAATTTACCCTATGAATTTAGTAAAATATATCATACTATTATTGGATGAAGCCGGCCAGGTAACTTTACCTTCTTTTGGAAAATTTGAATTAAAGCTTGTTTCCGTAAAGAAAGATGAAGAAACCAATCAAATCCTTCCTCCCTCCTATTCTCTTAATTTTAATCAACAGCATAATTTAAATGATGATAATCTGGCTAATCTAATTGCAGACTTAGAATCTATTGATGTAGAAAAAGCCAAAGAATCAGTTTATCAAATTATATCTGAGTGGAAAAACTCATTAAAAACCAATCAAAACTTAACAGTCGAAAACTTAGGAACTTTTACCTCAGTAAAAGAAAAAATTAATTTTCAAAATGTAGACAGTTTTGCTACCTATAAAAATTTTGGTTTACCTACTTTATAATTAAACATCAAACTATATGAAAGCCAAAACTCCTTCCGAGTCAAAAACTATTATGACTACCATTGTTCTTACAAATGAAACCAATGCGTATAACAATATGTTTGGAGGAGATTTACTTTCATTAATGGACCGGGCTTGTGCTATTGCCGCACAAAGACATGCAGAAGCTAAGGTAGTTACAGCTTCTGTAAATCACGTTTCATTTTCCTTGCCAATACCTTTAGGCAGTACAGTGGAAGCAATAGCCAAAGTATCAAGAGCTTTCGGCTCCTCCATGGAAGTTATTGTAGATATATGGATTGATGATGTTATAAATCACAGAAAAATAAAAACCAATGAGGGAATTTACACTTTTGTCGCATTAGATGAAACCATGAAACCAAAAAAAATTCCGGACTTAGTTCCTGAAACCGAGGAAGAAAAAACTAGATATACGGGAGCGATCCATCGTCGCGAATTATCATTGCTCTTATCCGGGAGAATTACTCCTTCAGAAGCTATCGAGTTAAAAAAGCTATTGGAAGGAAACTAAAATATATAAGCTAGTTCAAATTTTTATCAGTGTACTTTTGTAAAAGTAAATCTTCACCGTTAAATACAGCATAAGTATAATAGGAGATCCAATCTCCCAAATTTATGTAATGACTTTCTTTATCTTTACCAATAGATAAATCCATGGGTAAATGACGATGTCCATAAACAAAATAGTCATAATGCGTATTGGTTAATTTTTCTTTAGAAAAAACAATTAACCACTCTTTATCTTCTCCTAAAAACTTGATATCTTCTTCTCCACTGATTAATTTATTTTTTCTTGACAAATAATTTCCTAAAGCTACACCAATATCAGGATGTAACCATCGAAAAAACCATCGAGCGAAAGGATTAGTAAAAAGTTTTTTCATTCTTTTATATCCATGATCTCCGGGTCCTAATCCATCCCCATGTGCAATAAAGAAACTTTTATCATTAATTATGAAGTTTTGTTCTTCTGTAAAAACAGTTATAGACAGTTCTTTTTGGAGGTAATCTCTCATCCATAAATCATGATTGCCGGTAAAAAAATAAATAACGACTCCGGAATCTGAAAGTTCTGCCAATTTCCCTAAAATACGTACAAACCCTTTAGGAACAACCGTTTTATATTCATGCCAGAAATCAAATAAATCTCCTAACAAGAAAAGTACTTGTACATCATTTTTTATTTGATCTAAAAAATCTACAAAAATTTTTTCTCTTTTTCTGGAAGAAACTTCATCTGGAGCTCCCAAATGTTGATCAGAGGCAAAATAAACTTTTTTACCTTTATCCAGATTTATTTTTATTGATCCTCCCTTATCCATTCACCATAAGAAGTTTCTGTTTCATATAATGTAAGCTTTGCTAGTATAATAGCCGCAGGAAGTTCCGATTGAATCTTTTCAGCAAAGTCCATCAGCATATTTTCACAAGTAGGCTGGTAGTTTGTAAAGATAACCTTATGCCCTTCTTTTATCAATTGTTCTCCTAATTTTTTATGTTCTGTAAGGGCATTTAAAATAATGGCATGATCCAAAGGATCTATTATTAATCTTTTGATGATAGACTTTAAATCTCCAAAATCCATAACCATTCCATTCTTAACATTATTTACATCGTTGGAAGGTATCCCTTTAACGGTTACATAGAGTTTATAAGAATGTCCGTGAATATTCTTACATTTACCATCGTACCCCCATAAAGCATGTGCCGTTTCAAATGTAAAAATTTTAGTAAGCCTTATCACAATTAAAAATTTTGATTATCTTAGGCAAAGATAATTGAAAAATCTCATGTGGCAAGAAATACTCTCTACCCTGTTCCCTATGAGGTGTATCGGCTGTGAAATAATTATTTCTTCAACCCAATCTTATTTATGTGAAAACTGTAAAGCCAACTTACCTTTCACTCATATGCCATTTATCCGAGATAATTCTATATATGATAAAATAAGTGAATCTGTAAAAATTGAATTTGCTTCCTCATTGCTATTTTTTTCAAAAAAAAATATTACACAGAAATTAATTCACCATTTAAAATATAAAAATAAGCCTGAAATAGGTTCTTGGTTAGCTGAAATTTGGTATAGGCAAAACCAAGATAACCCTTATTTAAAAGAAGTAAATACCATTATTCCGGTACCTATTCATTATAAAAGATTGAAACAAAGAAATTATAATCAAATCATACTTTGCTGTAAAAGATTAGCCTCATTAATGAATTGCAATTTTGACGAACATTTACTAGAAAGAGTAATTCATATGGAATCGCAAATAGAATCTAACAAGGATGAGCGTATGAACAGGATGAAAAAGGCCTTTATAAGAACCAATCAAAGTTCCAGTCATTATTTATTAGTCGATGATGTTTTAACAACCGGCGCAACTTTAATATCCTGCGCCCATGAATTATTGAAAATACAAAATTCTCAAGTCAGTATATTTACTTTAGCCATTGCTTCATAATAATTAAAATAAATTATATCTTAATAAATATACAAATTAAGTATACTCTAAAGATAAATAAAGATTAAAATTATCCTTATTTTAAAATAAAGATAAAAATATTTTGTTAAAAAGTTGTAAATAAAAAAAAATAATTATAATTTTATACATTAATTACCGTAGACTATAAAACTATTATTTATCAAGTAAATTTTATAAATTTTAAAGATAAAATGCTTATGAAGAAATTTTTATTATTTATTACATTGCTACTTTCAATGAACTTGGTTACCGCAAAAGATATACCAGTAAGTTTTTTAATGGACATTTCCTATCAAGACCAACCTTATACAAAATCAAAATTATATCCTAATCCTGCAGTAAATTTTATACTTGTTAAGAATTCCAGTTCATCAAGAATTCTTAATATATCTGTTTTATCCATGGTTGGTACTAATCTGATCGATAAAGACATATTAGATAATAATCAAAATCAAGAAATTAACATTTCTAAACTACCTACCGGACGATATTTTGTAAAAGTATCCTATTCCGATGGAAGCAGAGAGATACTCACTCTTATTAAACTATAATATAATCTTAGGTTCTATTTTTGTCATAGATACCTGTATTTATTTGGCATATTAATTGACCTTAGAACATGGACAAACTTTAGAGATTGCACATTTCTCTTTAATAATCAGCATTATAATCTAATAGGATTTACAAAAAGTAACAATCCGTATCCTATATACCTGAAAGTTTGTCACTAAATCTTTAATACGAAACATTATGAAGTTCGACATATTGTCATTAGATCAAGTTATGCAAAATGATAGTGAGTTTATTCCTTTATTAAGTCAGGATGAAGAAGATAAAATGATGAATGAAACTTTTCCTGCGGTACTACCTCTACTTCCCGTTAAAAATGTAGTATTATTTCCAGGAGTAGTTATTCCAATTACAGCAGGTAGAAATAAATCCATCAATTTACTGCAAGATGCTCAGCAAAGCGACAAAATTATAGCAGTAATCACGCAAAAAGATGTGAACGTAGACAATCCCACCCTTGAAGATATGTATTCCGTTGGGACTATAGGTAAAATTTTAAAATTACTTAAAATGCCGGATGGAAGCTCCATGGTTATTTTACAAGGAATACGTAAATTTTCTATAAATTCTATACTTGAAGAAGAACCTTATTTAAAGGCAGAAGTTACTTTGCTGGAAGATAAAAGAAAAATTTCAACTAAAAATAAAGAACATTTTAATGTATTATTGGAAAGTCTTCGTGAAACGGCAATTAAAATAATCAATGAAAATCCAGCCATTCCTTCAGATGCATCCTTTGCTATTAAAAATATTGAAGGAAGTTCATTACTAGTTAATTTTGTTGCTTCAAATCTTGACTTACCTTTAATCAAAAAGCAAGAATTATTAGAAATTAACAGTTTATTGGATAGGGCTTCCAAAACATTAAAATATTTAAACTTCGAGCTTCAGAAAATAAGTTTAAAAAATTCCATACAAGATAAAGTAAATAGTGACCTGAGCAAACAACAACGCGAGTATTTCCTTCATCAGCAAATGAAAACCATTCAGGAAGAGCTGGGAGGAGTATCCTATGAAGCAGAAGTTCAGGAGATGAAAGATAAAGCTTCTAAGAAAAAATGGAGCAAATCTATACATGAACATTTTGAAAAAGAACTTAACCGATTAGTTCGAATGAATCCTCAAACCCCGGATTACGGAGTTCAGAGGAATTATCTGGAATTAATGTTGGATTTGCCTTGGGAAAAATATTCTAAAGATAATTTTGATATCAATCATGCCGAGAAGGTACTAAATAAAGATCATTTTGGGCTAGAAGATGTAAAAGAACGTATTCTTGAATATCTTGCTGTTTTAAAACTTAAGGGAGACATGAAATCCCCTATTATTTGCCTATACGGCCCTCCCGGAGTTGGAAAAACTTCTTTAGGTAAATCTATAGCCTCTGCTTTAGGTAGAAAATACATACGAATATCACTGGGTGGATTACATGATGAATCGGAAATAAGAGGACATAGAAAAACCTATATTGGGGCTATGCCGGGAAGAATCATTCAATCCATAAAAAAAGTAGGAACTTCGAATCCGGTAGTAGTATTGGATGAGATTGATAAAATCAGTTCGAGCGGACATGGTGATCCTTCTTCAGCCTTACTTGAGGTGCTGGATCCGGAACAAAACAGTACGTTCCACGATAATTTCCTTGATGTTGATTATGACTTATCTAAAGTATTATTCATTGCCACTGCCAATAATTTGGGAACCATTCAGCCTGCATTATTGGACCGAATGGAAATTATAGATATATCGGGATATACCATTGAAGAAAAAGTAGAAATAGCTTATAAGTATCTTTTACCTAAACAAATTACTGAACACGGGCTGAATAAAAAAGATATATCTATAAGTAAAAAAGAATTGGAATTTATTATTCAAGCCTATACTCGAGAATCAGGAGTTAGAGGATTGGAGAGAAAAATCTCTAAAATAGTAAGAAATATAGCATTGCAAATTGCTCGAAATAATGAGTATGATAAAAAATTAAGTAAAGATAAAATTATTGAAATTCTAGGTCCCCCTATGTTGCCTGAAACTTCAGAAACCAATAAAGTTCCGGGTGTAGTTACGGGACTTGCCTGGACACAAGTGGGAGGAGATATCTTATTTATTGAAAGTATCCTTTCCAAAGGAAAAGGAAATTTATCTATGACCGGAAATTTGGGGACTGTAATGAAAGAATCGGCGACCATTGCGTTAGAATATATAAAATCCAATTATAAAAATTTCAATATTGATCCTCAAAAAATTGAGGAAAGCAATATTCACATTCATGTTCCCGAAGGAGCTACTCCGAAAGACGGACCTTCTGCTGGTATAGCGATGCTTACTTCCCTTGTTTCTTCATTTACCGGGAAAAAAGTAAAATCTAAATGGGCCATGACCGGAGAAATTACTTTACGAGGTAAAGTTCTTCCTGTAGGTGGTATTAAAGAAAAAATATTAGCCGCTAAACGCGCAGGAATAACTGATGTAATTTTATGCGAAGAAAACAGAAAAGATATTGAAAAAATAAATCCTGATTATATTAAGGGATTACGAATTCATTATGTCACTCAAATGTCTGAAGTGATAGAACTTGCAATCTAAATAGATTCAAAACACATATATAAGCCTGATTATAATATAATCAGGCTTTTTATTTTACCCTGCCGATGTACTGTTATTATAACTGTCTTATATCTTTATAGCTTCGTAATAAAAAACCTAATCATAAAAGATAGTATTTTAATTCTCTTTAATTACTAAAACATTAATAGACAAATTAAAGAGTAGTAGGTAATCTTATCGATAAAATCTGTAATAAATAGAAATTTTATACTATATAATTTCATTGCGAATATATATGACCTTTTTTTAAATGATATCTCAATTACTTTGTAATTAGATTATAACAAATAGCATAAATTTATTATGTTATAGTATTTACAAATACTCTTAAAAATTTTTATTTATGAAAAATTAAATTTTATATCGCGAAAAATAGATTGGGCTATGAATAACAAGGTTTCAGAATAATTTCATATATTTTATCTATTAGATTTTTGATTATTTCCCAGAAGTAATAAAGGAGGCAAACGCCTTATCTTTTTTAAAAAAGAACACTACCATCCCATAACAAGATAAAAAATAGTTTAAAGTTTATATACGAATGATTTATTGAAAAAATTCATTTTTATTTTGTTTACCTTTGAAATTATGAATATGCAAGCGGTACAAAATTTTTATCAAAATATTATTGATAAAGAAAAAAAGAAATTACACCCTCTGAAAAAGAAAATTTTCATTGTGGCAATACTTCGGCTATTAGTGGTACTATTCAGTATTATACTTTGCTATCTTAACTGGAATAATAGAATACACGTAGGCACAATTATTTTAATTTCTCTGCTTGCTTTTATTTTACTTTTAAAATTCCACAACAAACTGTTTTATAAAAAAAAATATTCTCTTACTTTAATTAAAATCGCTAATGACGAATATAAAGCATTACATTATGATTTTACCCCTTTCGATGGAGCGCCTGAATATATACAAACGGAACATAGTTTTAGCTATGACCTTGATCTTTTTGGAGATCGATCTCTTTTCCAGTCTATAAATCGTAGTATTACTTCATTCGGAAAAGAATATCTTGCTCACCTGTTTCTTTCTCCATATTTAGATAAAAGCACTATTTTAGAAAATCAGGAAAGCATTCGTGAATTAGCCGCAAAACAAGAATGGATAAATCATTTCAGAGTATTAGGTTCTCTAAATAGAAATACAGATGAAGGTCGGTTTAATGTAAACACTATGTTTAATGATAAATATTTATTATATAAACAAAGATTTTGGGAAATAATGATTTACCTTATCCCAGCATTTTATATAGGTTTATCTATACTTTGTGCTTTCCAACTAGCCTCTACTTTATATTTTATCCCTTTATGGGTATTAACCTTTTCTATCAATGCTTTTTCGCAAAAACATGTGACGCAAATTGTGGATACAGTTAGCAAAAAATCAGACAAATTATCTACCTATAGTTCCTTATTTAAAGCTATTGAAAAACAAAATTTTGAGAGCAATTTACTGAAAAATTATCAGGAAGCTCTTAAAAAGAATACTGCCGCTTCAGCAGCTATTAATAAGCTAAACCGTTATTGTTCTCAATTAAACATGGGAATGGCTTATCCAATGGTTTTACTTTTTAACCCTGTGCTATGTTGGGGTGTGCGTTATGCCATTAAAATAGAACGATGGACAGAAACTTATCGTACACACCTTCCTTATTGGTTTGATACACTCGCACATTTCGATGCTTGGAACTCTCTCTCTACCTTTGCTTATACACACCCCGACTATTGTTATCCGAAAATAAATACAAAGCATTTTATTTTTGAGGGAAAAGAATTAGGGCATCCCTTGCTAGATCGCTCTCTTTGTGTAACCAATGACGTTACTATCGCTAGAGAAAAGTATTTTTTAGTAATTACCGGAGCAAATATGGCCGGAAAAAGTACATTTTTAAGAACCATTGGAGTTAATCACGTACTGGCCTGTATAGGTGCACCTGTATATGCACATTCCTTAGAAGTTTTTCCAGGAAATCTGGTTACCAACTTAAGAACTACTGATTCTTTAGCGGATCACGAATCATATTTCTTTTCCGAATTAAAACGATTGAAAATGATTATTGACCGTTTACATTCAGGAGAACATTTATTTATAATTTTAGATGAAATTCTTAAAGGCACCAATTCCGAAGATAAACAAAAAGGATCGCTAGCGCTTATGAAACAGCTTATATCCTTAAATGGTAATGGAATTATAGCTACCCATGATCTGGTGTTAGGAACATTAGAGCAAAACTACCCTAAAAATGTTAAAAACTACAGTTTTGAAGCAGAAATTATTAATGATGAACTTTTTTTCGATTATAAAATTAAAGAGGGGATGGCTAAAAATATGAACGCTACCTTTTTAATGAAGAAAATGGGAATTACAGGTATTGATTAAAAAGAAAAATACCTAACATAACTGTCAGGTATCACGTAAGTACTAGTATATAATATATTTAGAAAGTTATAAGCTTTAATTTATATCTAAACGAACTGCAAAAAAATACGTTCCTATTGGTATTTCTACGTCTTTTTGTGTTGGATGCATTATATGGGTATCAGTACGTAACGTATTACGGATAAACGAATTAGGCACAACTGCAGGAAGACTTGTACTAAATGTTAGAGCAATTTCATGTTCATATCCCGGATCTCCCGGATTTTTACCGTCTGATTTTATAACAGCTATATAATTTACATACGGGGTTGTAAATTGAAAATTTTTAGCTTCCGGATAGATACCAACTACACACATTGCCTTTTTAGATACCTGCCCTTTTAAGTTATCACTTGCCAAATACCAATTTCTATTATATTTACCGGGAAATCCATTTTTATCTTTACAATTATCATAAGGATCAGCATCACGGTTCATACATCCAGATCTTTTATCTTTAAGATGATCATCATCTACCGGTAAGCCATCAAGATCATCTAAATCATGCAGATATGTCCAATACAAAAAACCTCCGTCGTTTCCCGGATTAACAACCAAGTATTTTGCCATAATCATCCATATACCGGGAGTCAGTTTTAGCCCTCGTCCTGTAAATGTAATTTCTCTATGATCATTTGAATTTCTAGTAACAAGCTTACTTGGATTATTACTTAACGGATGATCCATATCTAAATGCTCATTAAGTGGTGCCTCTACTAAGCTAAACGGTTTAGGTACCCAGTTAACTGTACCTTTATTATCCTGAAACATTAGCATGCTAGCTTTTCTTTCCGATTGATCGCTCAACCGTAATCCGTTTGTGGTGCCATCTGTTTTAACATGTACTTTGGCAGTAGGAGTAAGTGTCCCTATCCCCAAATTACCCTCTTTTGTTACAATCACATCATCCGATGTATTAGAAGTTCCATCAGTATTTCCTTTGGCATCCACATGAAAAGGTCCTTGCGGTGAAGTTGTATTTATTCCTACAGATGGAATTTGGGCAAATAAATAATTGCTTACCCCTCCTGCTAGTATTGCATATAATAAAAATAATTTTTTCATATAATATATTTAAAATTCACAATGTATTAATTTGATCTTCTAGTCTAAAATATCTACATCTAACCGAACAGCATAAAAATAAGACCCTTGAAATTCACTGGTAGTAGTATATCCAAATTGTGTATTACTGGTACTACCAAATATTCTAAACACGTGTTCCTCTCCCTTAGGAACATTCACTATAGCAGCCAGTTGCGGAGTGCCAATATAATATCCGTCTTGTTCTACCGGTACTCCTAATACTGTACTAAATTCCGTTGGATCTGTCTTACCCATATTTTTTAAATAAATCCAAACATTATTTCGGGGTTTCGGTTTCGGATTGCCCGACGGATATATAGTATTTCTTACCACAAATTTGGATAGAACCAACCATTTCCCCTGGGTAAGTTTCAAAGGTTCTTCAGTTAAATCTCCTGGAGTTTCATCTGTAGGCAAACGCTTATTATCGTTTATTTTACCAACACTTATTATAGGACTTAAAGGGGCTACCCAAGTAGCATTTCCCAGATTATCTTTGCTAACTAGTATTTTATTGTTGCCTTCAGCCCCATTTTCTAAACGCATGGTCCCATTAATATCTAAACCTGCTTCAGGCTTAATTTTCCCAACCCCTAAATGTGCTTGATATGATTTCAATAATATCCAGCCATTTCTTACAGAGTTAAATACCACATCATCTGTTGTATTTATTGGAACATCAGTATTTCCATTATTTTTTTTTGCATCTATATGAAAAATACCTTTTGGATGATCGGTATTAATACCAACTTGTGAGAAAACAACGCCAATCGCTCCCCCCCAAAGGGACATAGATATAATTATTTTTTTCATGATTTTTATATAATGGTTTATTATAGTATAATAAAAACAAAATTACTTTTTGTCGACTTTATCTATTCGTATAGCCCTAAAATAAGGTTTACCTGTGGCAAATTCATCATAATCTCCGTCTACAAATACTACCGTATTATGATATATACTGGTACTGGCATAAGCATCAATAATCATAGTTTGATCCTTTTCTACTTTAACGATATGAGTTAGCTGAGGTGTGCTAGCACAGGCTCCGGAACGTTCCGGGGCAGTTCCAACCAAAGTTAATACCGCTTTTTTATAATCAGATTCATTACTATTATATAAAAGGGTCCATATATATTGATCCCATCCATGATCTTTACCGCAACCTTCTCTAAAATTAGATCCGGTTCCTGCTGTAGTTCGAGTGGCATACTTAAGCTGAACCAACCAGGTACCTTCCGTAAGTACTACCGGCTTGGTTGAAATCTTAACTGCCGGGGATTTTCCGACGGGTAATCTAGGATCACCGGGAATAACGGGTTCCCTACTTGCTAAATTCGGCCCTCCCTTTGTTGAGGTGTCGTCAAGCCTAACATGTATTTGTACTATTTCACCTTCTTTTATTTCTGGCATTAGACGATCAGAAATTACAAAATTTCCTTCTTTATCAGATCCTATAATCTTTCCCTTTTGAATAGTTCCTTTAGGAATAACCCGTAGCCCTTTTCCACGCATACCTATAATTTCCAATTTTGATTGGGGAGTACGGGTACCAATACCCACGTTTCCATTTCCATCAATTACAAAATCGTCTTCAGCATTATTGTATTTCCCATCGATATGGAAAACCCCTTGAGGTGCTTCGGTGTTTATCCCCACTCTTTGGGTTTGAGAGAAAGAACAAACGGAAATTACCCCGAGTAATGAACATAATAAAACTTTCTTTTTCATAATGAATTATTAATTAACATATTAACACTTACTTGATCTTCTATTTTTAATATTAGAAAATCAATTCTTTTTTTTAATGACCATTTTTTTTATTTCATTATAAAAATTAAGTACCTGTAAGGCATAAAAAAATAGATGAACACTTAATTTTTAAAATTTAAAACACTTAAACACTAACTTTTATGACGGTAAAGATAAACAAAAAATATATATAATCGAAAAGTTTATATAAGATTATTATATAAAATTTGATATATTTAACCTCAATTTATTATACAAAAACTACAAACAAGAGCTATCAATACACAAATTACTTATTATATTGTTTTTAAGGAATAAATTAATGAGTATTTTATATATATTATACATTACTTTTTTTATTATTTTTCCATAACTAGATAATTGCATTTAATTTTTATGTAAATATTTATTATTTTTTTTAAACTCTCCACACTAAATCTCTTATTGATTATAAAATTTTTCATCCCTTATAAATACTTCCGATAATTTATATAACTTTTATGGATTCAATTGATACGTTGTACGTCAAAAAATAAATTATTTGAATATTATTTTTTCTAAAATGCTTATTACAGCTATGATCCTAAAATATCCCAGTAAGTATTTTTTATATTGATAAATAAACAGTTGGCAGACTGTTTACATTTATTAGAGCTTCAACTATTAAATAGAAATTAGTTTTAAATATAATTTTATAAGAACAATTTTCTCCTTTTACTTGAAAATATGTATTGATACACATTCTTTTATCAACCCGAAATTTTCTTTTGATATTTTTTTATAAACTTTTCCCTATTATTAATAATAGCTTCTAATGCTTTTAGAACATCTACTTTCTCTCGAGAGAAACGTGCTCGTACATTTTCAGGAGTTATATTCAATAACTTAGATGCCAAAACATAATCCCCAACTTCTATTTTTCTTTTTATTTGTTCTGATGTCATAACAATACTATATTTTTTGATATCTTTGTTTTATCTGAAAGCAAATATATATACATTTTGTTTATTTTAAAATTATTTTACACTAAATGTATATTTTTTTATATTAAACATGAATACCGTTACCATTCTAAACGAGATTAAAAAATATTACGGATTTACTAAAGATTCTCAATTGGCTAAGCATTTAGGAGTATCTTCCCAAATATTATATAATTGGAAAATGCGAAATTCATACAATATTAAGCTCATATATATAAAATGTGAAGTTTTTAACTACGAATGGTTATTAAACGGAGCTGGCCCTATGTTAAAAAAAGATATTGCTAATGAGGCAAATAGTAATCTACCTATAACCGAGGAATCTAAGTATAGCTTTCAAAAAGGTAAAAAGAATTACTTGCCTTTGTATAATTTAGATAATATCGGAAATCTAAAAAATATTTTAACTAGAAGCCTAGATCAAAAATTTATTATTGATTTTATTAAAATTCCAGATTTAGCTGATTGCGATGGAGCTACTTATGTTAAGGGTAATTCTATGGCACCTATTATTAAAAGCGGAGATATTATCATTTTTAAGACTATTTCATTTAATGATATAATATGGGGAGAACTTTACTTAATTGAATTTAGTATGGACGATCACTCATTTTATATTCTAATAAAATATATTCAAAAATCTGCTAAAGGAGAAAAATTTGTTACACTTACCGGAGTAAACCCTAATCATTCTCCTCAGGATGTTCCTATTTCAAAAATAAACGCTATTGCCTTTATCCGCGCAAGCATACGAAAATTTTAAAAGTTTATATTTTTTCTTTTAAAGACTCTACAACTTATGCTTTTTTATTAAAACATGTACGCTTGTTGTGACAAAATGATATTTTTTTGATATATTTGCCTAAAAATTAGCCTAATATATAAACGAAGTATTTATATAAATTTTATTTGATCTTTTATTTATAACTAACAAGCCATGAAAAAATCAACAATTTTGAGCAAGATTAAACTATTTTATGGATTTAAAAAAGATTCTGATTTGGCCAGATATCTTGGAATTTCTCCTCAAACGTTCTCTAATTGGAAAAAAAGAAATACTTACGACTCTTTACTACTTCATACAAAATGTCCCGAAATAAACTTAGAATGGCTATTAACAGGAGAAGGCCAAATGTTGAAATCATCTGCTTTAGATAAAGACTCCCCCATTTCTATCCTGGAAGATCCATTGCTTAAATTACAAGAAAGAAATAATTTTAATATACCCCTATACAATCTAGATTCTAATGGTGGTTTTAAAAATATAATCCTAAAAAAATCAGCAAACACAATTATCTCAAACTTCTTAAAAATACCTAACCTATCTGACTGTGATGGAGCAATTTATATAAATGGAGAATCTATGCTCCCTTTATTGAAAAACGGAGATATAATTATTTTTAAAAATGTATCTGTAGATAATTTGTTTTGGGGAGAATTATATGTTATAGAGGTTGCATTAAGCGAAGATTCCAATCATACTTTTATAAGACACATTCAAAAGTCCAATTTAGGTAAAGGATACATTAAGCTTGTGAGCTCTAACCCTATATACGAACCTAAAGATGTTGCTATAAATAAGGTAAATGCTCTTGGTATGATACGAGCGAGTATTAGATATCATTAATGGTTGAGAAAACTATAAACTATTTTCTTTATAAACTATTACAGCTTAATATGAAAAAATTTTGATCACTTTACGGAGAAAATGTAACCGGATTACTTTCAATTATATTATTTTAAATATATCATCTAAATATAATAATACTTCTAAAAAAGCTTTATACTAAAAAACAAAGACATTATGTCTTTTATTTCAATTTAAATCACTAAAAATAAGACATTTTGTCATTATTTGAGTATTTTTTACTTACATTTTGATCAATTAACTGCATGAATATCTTATTACTCAATTTGGTTTATATTTTGCTAAGGTTAAAAACGTAAGAGATTAAAAAATTATGGATTTTAATAAATTAACCATCAAATCACAACAAGCCTTGCAAGAATCTCAAGTTATTGCCCAAGGTTTAGAAAACCAGGCTATAGAGCCTGCACATTTGCTTAAAGCTTTATTGGAAAGTGAGGCAAGCGTGATAACTTTCATTTTAAAAAAACAGAATTCAAATTTAGCATATATAAATTCCGAACTTCAATCAATACTCAATTCTTTACCTAAGGTTAGTGGAGGACAGCTCTATCTTTCACAAAACTCAAATAAGGCTTTAAATGAGGCCCAATTGGAAGCTACCAAGATGAAAGATGAGTTTATAAGTTTGGAACATATTTTTTTAGGACTACTTTCTGTAAATGATAAAACCTCACAATTATTAAAAAAACAAGGGGTAACTAAAGAAGGAGTTCTAAAAGCCATTGAAGAAATTAGAAAAGGAGAAAGAGTTACCTCTCAATCGGCTGAAGATACATACAATTCATTAAACAAATATGCCAGAAACCTTAATGAATTAGCACAAGAGGGTAAACTTGATCCTGTCATTGGTAGAGACGATGAAATAAGAAGAGTTTTACAAATTCTTTCTCGTAGAACTAAAAATAATCCAATATTGATTGGTGAACCCGGCGTTGGGAAAACGGCCATTGCCGAAGGTATCGCTCACCGTATTATTAATGGAGATGTTCCTGAAAATTTAAAGGATAAAACTATTTTCTCTTTGGATATGGGAGCATTGATTGCCGGAGCTAAATACAAAGGAGAATTCGAAGAACGTTTAAAAGCTGTAGTCAAAGAAGTGACAGCTTCTAATGGGACTATCATTCTTTTTATAGATGAAATCCATACATTGGTGGGCGCCGGAGGTGGTGAGGGAGCCATGGATGCTGCCAACATTTTAAAACCTGCATTAGCACGAGGTGAACTTCGTTCTATAGGAGCTACTACTTTAAACGAATATCAAAAATATTTTGAGAAAGATAAGGCCTTGGAAAGGCGTTTCCAAAAAGTAATGGTCGAAGAACCTGATGTAGACGATGCTATAGCCATTTTACGAGGTATCCGAGAAAAATATGAAGCACACCATAAGGTACGTATTAAGGATGAAGCCGTGATTGCTGCTGTAGAACTTTCCAATCGTTATATTTCAGATCGTTTTTTACCCGACAAAGCTATTGACTTAATGGATGAAGCTTCTGCTAAACTTCGTATGGAGATGAATTCCAAGCCTGAAGAGCTGGATGTGCTCGATCGTAGAAAAATGCAACTGGAAATTGAATTGGAAGCAGTAAAAAGGGAAGCCGAAAGCCCTACTTCAAATGAGAGCATTAAACAAGCTAATGAAAAAAGGTTAGAAAATGTTAAGGAAGAATTATCCCAGCTTAATGAAAAAAGAAATGAATTGAGTGCTTCTTGGAAGTCTGAAAAAGAAAGAGCGGATAAAGTACAGGAAATTCGTAAAAATATTGAAGAATTTAAACTTGAGGCTGAAAGAGCGGAACGTTCGGGAGATTATGGAAAAGTAGCCGAGCTTCGATATGGAAAAATAAAGGAACAAGAAGCAGCATTAGCTAAAGCTGAAGAAGAATTATCCGATGACCGACCAAGATTGATAAAGGAAGAAGTAAATTCTGAAGACATTGCTGATGTTGTAGCAAAATGGACTGGAATTCCGGTTACTAGGCTTGTACAAAGTGAACGTGAAAAATTATTAAATCTGGAATCGGTACTTCATAAAAGAGTAGTTGGACAAGAAGAGGCTATTGAAGCTGTAGCAGATGCAATTCGTAGAAACAGAGCCGGTTTGAATGATGAAAGAAAACCCATTGGATCTTTTCTATTTTTAGGAACAACGGGAGTAGGTAAAACCGAATTGGCAAAAGCCTTGGCTGAATTTTTATTTGATGATGAAAATTCTATGACCCGAATAGACATGAGTGAATACCAGGAAAAACATTCTGTGAGCAGATTAGTGGGGGCCCCTCCGGGATATGTGGGATATGACGAAGGTGGACAATTAACCGAAGCTGTAAGAAGAAGACCATATTCAGTGATCTTACTGGATGAAATTGAAAAAGCGCATCCCGATGTATTTAATATTTTATTACAAGTATTAGATGATGGAAGACTTACCGACAATAAAGGAAGAACGGTTAATTTTAAAAACTCCATTATTGTGATGACCTCTAATTTAGGTTCTCATTTAATTCAAGAAAAGTTTGAAAAATTAGAAGGTGATAATTATAAAGAAATTTTGGAATTGACCAAGCAACAAGTATTAGAATTGTTGCGAAAAACTTTGCGCCCTGAATTTTTAAACCGAATTGACGAAACTATCGTATTTAAACCTTTGAATAAAAATGAAATTCGAAATATCATAGATATACAATTAGATTCACTCAACAAAATATTGGACAAGAAGGGAATTCACATGAGCATGACTGATGAAGCTAAAGATTATATTATGAGTAAAGGATACGATCCCAGCTTTGGAGCCAGACCACTGAAACGTTTAATTCAGCATGAAATCTTAAATCAATTATCAAAAGAAATCCTTGGGGGTAAAATAAACGAAAACGATTCTATCATTGCAGATTATTTTCCAGAAACCGGTCTTGTTTTTAGGAGAGAAAATTAAAAGATAACCATTTGTTGATATTTTATATTAGGGTATGTTTTTCACATGCCCTTATTTATTTCTATATTCTAGGTATAAATAAAGCTTTTATTCATTTTCATCAAATTTATATAGCATTGCATTAAGAATAATTAAAGTATTGAAAAACTGTTATCAATTGTATTTATTGAATTTCATATACAAAAATGTAGTCGCTTTTTTTTAAATTGAGAAATCAAGGTTAAAAAATAAATTTTAAAATTTAAATAATGCATCCAAGTTATATTAAAATCACAACATATTTATCTTATGGTCATAAGAATACATTAGGATTATTTATATAAAATTATATTATTACATACCATTGTAAATTAAAAGAAATATTATAAAAAATGTTTTAACTTAAATTTGTAACAAAATATATAATCATTCTACTTATAAGATTGAAAATTCATTTAAATAAGAATGAAAATAAACAATAGTATAATCGCTTTTTTCATAGTTGGATTTGTCTCAGCGCAAAAAGTATGGTCTTTTAATGATTGTTTATCTTATGCTAGGGAAAACAATTTGCAAGTGCTTGCATCAAAACTAAATGAACAAGTTCAAGAAAGTAATTTAAAAATTGCCAAGAAAGAAAAGCTTCCAGATCTTAAAGGAACCATAACTAATGGGATAACCTTTGGACCTTTAGCTACACAGAAAGTACATCAAGATGGTATGGATTTCAATATCGACTCCTATTATAAATATACAGAAGGATACCAAAACAATCTTGCATTAGAATCATCCATATTACTTTATAATAATAGACGATTACGATTAACTGAAGAGAAAAATTCATTTTTAGTACAACAAAATCACTATACTACAGAAAAAATTAAAAACGATATTTCTTTACAGCTAGTAGGAAATTATTTAACTGTATTGCTTAATAAAGAGCTTTTGGGGGTTCAAGCCAATTCAATGGACACTCAAAAACAAGACAAAGACAGGAATGAAAAGTTATTTAAAGCCGGTAGCATTCCTTTAAGCACTTTGTATGAATCAAGATCAAATTTGGCTAATGCTAAGCAAACCTATGAAAATGCCAAGATAGAGGTAGACCGATCACTTATGGTCTTAGCTATGTTGCTTCAAAAAGATTATAGAGATTTTCAAATTGAAGATGTTAAAGTATCTGATGATATAGGTATGCCTCTCATTAATATGGATGATGTAATAAATTATGCATTTAACAATCAACCGGTTATAAAATCTGCTGAAATAGCTGTTGAATCAGCAAAGAAAGATATAGACATTGCAAAAACCGAATTTTACCCTTCTATAACAGGTGGATATAAAGTGAGCACATTTTATCAAGATTATTTTGATAGATCCAGTAAATCCCTAGATGATCAATGGTACGATAATCACTCACAAATGCTATCTGTGGGATTAAATATTCCAATATTTAGTAAGGGAACTAATAAGATTAAAGTTCAGCAATCCAGAATTAATCAGCTTATACAAGAAAATCAACTTGATCAGGAAAAATTAAATTTAAAGCAGAATATACAAACTTCTTATTTTGACGTAAATTCAGCTTTCCAAACCTTTAATTCAGCTAAGGAACTGGTTTCTTCTACTGAACTCTCTTACGAATTTGCACAAAAAAGCTTCGCAGCCGGAAAAATTAATATATACGATTTAAATACTGCAAGAAATAATTATTATAATGCATTATCTCAAATGCTTCAAGCTAAGTATTCATTCCTATTCAGATTAAAAATTCTAGATTTCTATATTGGAAAACCATTAGAAATATCATCTAATGAAAATGAAAATTATAATAATTTAACTCCTAGCAAAAAAGCTGTTCAGGCTATCAATGATCTTACAACTACTGAAGTAGAAATAAAAAAACCTGAAACACTTAAACCTGCTATTAGTATCCCTGAAAAAAATAATAACAAAAATAGCTCTACCCCAATAAAACCAACTAATAAAAAAGTAGAAAAAGCTGCGGATACTAAATCTAAAGAAACAAATACGATTAAAAATGAAGTAAAAGAGACCACTGATAAGACTATTTCTTCTGCTAACGCTAAGAATAAATCTAAAGAAATAAAAGCTATTCCTTCTAGTAATAAAAATAATACAGCTATCACGACAACTCCTGCATCACCGGCACAGCCAGTATCAAAAAGTGAAGCAGATGCTAAACGTGAAGCCTTAATTAAAGAAAGAAGATTAAAATATAGTCAAGGCGCCAAACCTCAATTCCAAAATGATACAGAAAGAGAAGCTTTAATCAAGGAAAGAAGAGCTAAACTGAGCAAAGGAATATAATTTACATATGAAATAAAAAAACCTTTAACCTTGTTGTTAAAGGTTTTTTATTTTAACCATAAACATTTAAATACACTTACCATACAATTTTTGTATGTATTTCCCTATAATATCAAACTCTAAATTTATTTTGTCCCCTACTTTTAAAAACTTCAAATTGGTATTCTCCCAAGTATAAGGTATAATAGCTACTGAAAATTCATTTTCTTTACTATCCACTACCGTCAAACTAATTCCGTTAACCGTAATAGAACCTTTTTCTACAGTTATATTTTCACCATTATAAGTAAAGGTAAGTAAAAAACTTCCTTCTTGATTTTCAATTGATTTCAATTCTCCAACTTGATCAATATGTCCCTGAACGATATGTCCATCCAATCGATCTGAAACTTTGACACATCTTTCAAGATTAATTATATCTCCGGTTTTAAGTTCTGAAAAATTTGTTTTTTTTAAAGTCTCTGCAATAGCAGTAACCGTATAGAAATTCGGATTTATATCCACAACGGTAAGACATGCTCCATTATGCGCTATACTTTGATCTATCTTCAATTCATCAATAAATGATGCGAATATAGATAAGGAAAGATTTTCTCCTTTTTTTTCCAGATTAACAATCTTTCCCGTTTCTTCCACAATACCTGTAAACATATTTTTTATTTTTTATTCAAAAGTAATATTTTAAATCTTCTTTATAAGGAACTCTTTTATAAATGATTCGAAAAGACTACAACTCAATATGATTCATTATAAAATTCACTACTCAATATAACAAAATATCTTTATTTCATATAGTAATATTTCTATTTTCTTACATACCTATAAATTAAATATATAATTTTTTCTACATTTGTTATAATAATTTCACCGTTTATATATGAGCGTTAAAAATAATAAGTTAAAAGTAGGAATAAGTATTGGAGATCCTAATGGAATAGGTATCGAAGTAATACTTAAAACACTTCAGAATAAAGAAATATTAGATTTTTTTACTCCCATTATTTTTGCTTCAACTAAATTAATATCACATCAGAAAAATATATTTGGATTAAATTCCATTTATTTCCAAGGAATTTTTAAACCCGAAGAAGCTATACCCGGAAAAATTAATGTTGTCAATCTTTGGAAAGATAATATATCTGTTCAGTTCGGCTCACCTACAAATGAAAGTACTAAAATAGCAAAAGCCTCTTTATTAGCCGCTTTAAATGCTTTAAAACAAGACACTATAGATGTTTTAGTAACTGCCCCTATTAATAGAGAAGCCATGCAAACCCAAGGATTTAATTACTTTGGTCACACAGATTTTCTAGAAAATCAATTAGGAGAAAAATCTCTTTTGCTCCTTAAAAATAATGATTTAAAAATTGCTTTTGCAACATTTAATTTGCCCATATCAAAAGTTCCTGAGATGTTGAGTAAAGAGTTAATAAAAAAACAAATTAAAGCTTTACATACTACTTTAATTCAGGATTTTTGTATAGAAAGACCTAAAATTGCTGTTTTAGGATTAAATCCTCATGCGGGAGATCATGGGCTTTTAGGCAATGAAGAACTAAGCTATATTGAACCGGCAATTAAAGAATCTTTTGATAGAGGAATTCTTGCTTTCGGTCCGTACTCTGCAGATAGCTTCTTTACTCCTACTATATATTCTTCTTTTGATGCAATTTTAGCCATGTATCATGATCAAGGACTTATACCGTTTAAAACCCTCTCCTATGAATATGGAGTTAATTACACCGGTGGACTGTCGGTTATTCACACTGAACCCAACCATGGCACAGCTTATTCTATAGCAGGACAAGGGATTGCCGATCCTAAATCTTTTGAGCAAGCAATATTTGATGCCATAAAGATTTATAAAACAAGAAATGAATACATTGATCTCAAATCTAATATGCTACAAAAAGCAAAGATTGAAGGTATTGATATTTCGGTTGACGAAGACCTACCAGAAGAAGGAGAACTCTAATAAATATAGAACGTTATTTTTAATCCATTAGATTAAGATTCGCACAAATAAAAAAAACTTTAAAATTTCTTTTAAAGTTTTTTTTATAATTCTTTCTATCTAGCTATATTAACAGCTCTCGTCTCACGTATTACTGTAACTTTTACTTGTCCCGGATAGGTTAATTCATTCTGAATCTTTTCACTTATTTCAAAGGAAAGTTGCGATGCTTTTTGATCATCTATTTTTTCACTTTGCACCATAACTCTAAGTTCTCTACCTGCTTGTATAGCATAAGCCGTATTAACTCCATCAAAACTTAGTGCTACATTTTCTAAATCTCTCAACCGTTGGATATAAGATTCAACTACTTGTCTTCTTGCTCCCGGCCTTGCTCCACTTATTGCGTCTGCGACCTGAATTATAGGTGCAATTAAACTTTTCATTTCAATCTCATCATGATGGGCTCCAATGGCATTAACCACCGTTTGATTTTCTCCATATTTCTCTGCCCATTGCATTCCTAAAATTGCATGCGGATGTTCAGATTCTTCCTCAGGAACTTTTCCTATATCATGTAATAATCCAGCACGTTTTGCGATTTTGGGATTTAATCCTAATTCTGAGGCTAAAATTCCTGCTATATTTGCAACCTCTCTCGAATGTTGTAAAAGATTTTGTCCGTAAGAAGAACGGTATTTCATCCTTCCGACCATTTTTACTAATTCAGGATGTAACCCATGAATTCCTAAATCGATAATAGTTTTTTTACCGATTTCAATGATTTCTTCTTCTATTTGTTGTTGTGTTTTAGCTACAATTTCTTCAATTCGTGCAGGATGAATTCTTCCATCTGTTACCAACCTATGTAAGGATAATCTTGCAACCTCTCTCCTAACCGGATCGAAACAAGAAAGTAAGATTGCTTCGGGTGTATCATCAACAATAATTTCAACCCCGGTTACTGCCTCCAATGCTCGTATGTTACGACCTTCTCTTCCTATAATTCTTCCTTTTATTTCATCGGATTCAATATTAAAAACAGAAACTGAATTTTCAATTGCTTGCTCCGTACCTACTCTTTGAATCGTTTGTACGATAATTTTCTTAGCCTCAGCCTTTGCATTGAGTTGCGCTTCTTCAACTATTGCCTGAATTTGAGCTTGGGCTCGTGACCTTGCTTCCTGTTTCAAAGCCTCCATTAATTCAGCTTTTGCATCTTCAGCAGAATACCCGGAAATCTTTTCCAAAATTTCAACCTGCTGCTGGTGCATCTGATTTAATTCGGCCTGTTTTTTTGCTAAATTTTCAGCTTTTACTAAGTTTTCATTTATAGCTTGTTCCAATTGCTTTTTTTGGTTATTATTTTGATGCAATTCATCATTAAGCTTGGTCTCCTTATCCTTAACTCTTTTTTCAACTTCAAGCATTTTCTTTTCTCTCTGATTAATTTGCTCTTCATGCTGTAATTTTAATTCTAAGAATTTTTCTTTTGCTTGAAGCATTTTTTCCTGCTTTATATTTTCGGCTTTAAGCTCACCTTCTTTTAAAATTGCAGCAGCTTTATCATCCGCCTCTTTTAATTTATTTTCTCTATATTTATTTAGAGAACTTTTCGATAAGAAATATCCTATACATCCCCCTATAAAAAGGATCGCGATTAACTCAAATATTATCGTTACACTCATACAATTAATTTATATATAAAAAAACCTACATTAATTCTATTGAACTTTTATTTAAGTAAACTCCAATAAACAGGATTCAAGCTATGTTTTTTCTCTGTAATCTGCTGTTGACATTACTATCAAATCATCTTGAAAAATGAGAGGCAGCCCGCCATTAAAAAAACAATCACTCAGTTAATCAATTTGTGTTGAGTTTACTAAATTGAGTTAGAATCAATGTAGGTCATATTTTTGTTCTACATTTAACTTACTAATTTTTTTAAGATCTATCTAGAAATGCTTTACTTCTCTATAACAAGTTATTAATTTTTTTTATTTTAAGCAAAATTTCATTTTGTTCTTTGGATCTTTCTCTTAAAATATTTTCTAATTCTGAAGCAAGTTGTAGGGCAGCCATAGCCAAAGCATCTTGCTTTTCAGATATGTTATAGTTTTTTTCAAAAGTAATTATGTATTTTTCTATCTTTTTTGCAGCAATTCGTAAAACCTCTTCTTCTTCACTTTTGACTACTAAGGGGTAATTTCTTCCCGCTATTCGTATATTTACTTTTTGAGACATTTTTATTTATGAATTCTGCAATTCCGAAATACATGCATCTATTTCTTTAATCAATCTATTCATTTGCAATTTCATCAACTTTTTATATTCACCACTACCCGAAATCGCATTTATAACTTTCAATCTTCTATTTTGTTCTTCAAGTTCTATATATTGTTTTTCTTTCTGAATAAATTTATCTTCATTTTTGAAAAGAGAATTTTCTAAGTATTCATTTTTCTTTTTCAATACTTCATTTTCCTTTCTTAATTCAAGAAGTTTATGTTCCAATTCATTAATTCCCTGAATAATCTCTTCCATATTAGAACGAAAAATTTACAATTCTAACTCTCTTGCAAATATATGAAATTCTTTTTTAAAAAATTAATACCTAACTAACAATAGTTTACCCACTAAAAATAGGTCCTTTGTAAACTAAAAATTTTAGAGCTTCATACTAATAAAATTTACTAATTACCCTGCATTTAAAATTTTTTAGAATAAATATTATTAGCATGAATAATTGCTAACAATCTTTTTCAATTAAATTATATTTTGAATTATATTTTTATTCAAAATAATTTTTTAAAATCAAAATTTAATATCAACAATTAATCAAAAAATAACCATAAATCTATACACATATTTTATATTAATAATTAATTTGTTAAATCTATAAAACAATTATAATACTACATATTTATTAAATAATTTATATTAACAAACAAATCATTAAGAAATATATTATTTATATAAGCATAATAAAAACGCAAATAATACAAAAAAATAAATTATTTTTATATTATATTTTAATGATATAATTAATTTGGAATTATATCATATATTTCATTAGATTTGCTATATAATAAAAACACTTATCTACTTATGAATAAAATCTACTTTTTATTGTCTTTATATACTTGTATTTTACTGTTTATAAAAAATATTATAGTGTTAATTTAAATTAAGCAAGTTACATGGTGCGCTACTGCTTTTATATAAAGTTACTACTATCTTCTATTAATTAATTTTGACTTAGTAGCGATTACCTACCGTACTTGATCCTTATCAATTATTAATTAGAATATTAATATTGTACTAAAACAGATGTAGCGGAAATCTGAAAACTTAAAAGTCATGAATAATATAAATGTTAGAACTTTTGCCCCACTACCCTATGATTTTATGACTATTAAAACTATTAATCAAAATGAATTAGTCATTAATCAAACTATTTCCTTTATATCTAATATTTATAACTATACATATCGATGCTACAAGAAGAAAATGTATATTTTGGATCACATTTGCCCCAAAATATATGTTGGAAATAAAATAAATGTTTCTAATAAACTTAAATATCCGATTATTAATGATAATAAAGATCTTAATGCTATAAATAAATTTCCAGTATATATCAATAATTTGTTAAAAGATCAAGACACACAAAATTATTTTGCTGAATTTAAGCCTTATACTATATGTTATATTTCTAAAAAAGGTTTGTATAAAACTATAAGCATTTATAATTAACAATTCAATTATAATGAGAAAATATTTTTCCTCCTAAGTAAATTACAAAGTTGGCATTTAAAAAGCCCAAATAAACCAATACTAACCAAATTACACATCGATCTTTATTATATGACTATAGAATTAAATTACAAAAAAGACTCATCTAAGTGTTCATACTATACAAAATTATGGATCAATAAATCCCTCATTTTCGGACACATATCAATAAGAAAAACCTTTTCGAATAATTATTGGTACTAAACATTGAATGCGATACTAAATATAGTATATCCTAGGATAGGAAAATGTTAAAAGAAATTTAGACATAAGAAGAGCTAACGAAAAAATAAAATATAACTACTAACTAGAAAATTAGTCTTACCATGATTAAATTAAAAACCAACCAAGCCCGGTTTACATCAATAGTTCTGCTTTCAACTATGATTTTACAGAGCT